>DKDD01000115.1:0-5705 GCA_002451715.1 Ruminococcaceae bacterium UBA6857
GCGGAACAACCGGAAAAAGCAAAACAATAATGCTCACCAACAAAAATGTCAATGAGGTTCCGTATAAAACCGCATACATAGACGAAATTCATGAGCCGGGCGAAGAAGCGGAAATAATTGTTCTTCCGTTTTTCCATGCATTTGGGCTTTGCCTTGCCGGTCATATGGCGCTTTGCAACGCGGGAAGAGTTATTCCGCTCATGCGTTTTGATGCAAAGCTTGTTGTAAAGCTTTATAAAAAGAACAACATAATTGCCCTTGTCGGAATCCCGAATATGTTCAAAAAGCTTTATCACACCAAAGGCTTTGACGGACCGCACCTTTCAAACACTAGAATGATGTTTGTCGGCGGCGATGACCTCTCGCCAACGTTTTTGCAGGAATTTAATGATATGCTTGAACGCAACGGAACTTCTGCAAGGCTTCGCCAGGGATACGGACTGACCGAAGTTTGTGCTCCCTGCTGTGCAAACACAAACTGGGTACACAAAGAAGGCTCAATCGGAAAACCGTTTGAAGGCATTAGAATGGAAATTTGGGACGATAACTGCCGCCGCGTTCCGAACGGAACGATCGGAGAAATTTGCATAACGGGTTCAACCGTGATGGCCGGATACTATGACGGAACGGGCGAAAGGAACCTTGGTCTTTATTTTGATGAGGACGGAACACCGTGGGTAAGAAGCGGCGATCTCGGCTATCAGGATGACGATGGATTCTTCTTCTTTTCCGGCCGCAAAAAGCGCGTCATAATCATTTCCGGCTATAACGTTTATCCCGTTGATATTGAAAATCAAATGGACACGCTCGGCTTTGTTCGCGAAAGTTGCGCTGTTCGCGGCGAAAAGGACGGAAAACCGTTTGTTCGCCTTTATGTTTCGCTCAAAGAAAAAGGACTTGACGAAGAAGAACTTCGGGCAAAAATTATCAAAACTTGTGAAGAAAATCTTGACAAGTTCTCGGTTCCCCGCGAAATCATTTTCATGGACGAGCTTCCGCACACTCCTCTCGAAAAGGTTGATTTTATGAGCCTTGAAAAAATTGCGGCATAAGTTTTCATTGCGGTTCTTTTCAAAAAAAGGGAGGGCAATTTATAAGCGGATAATAAATTTTTATATTATTAATCAAACGTTAACATTTGATACATAACATTGCATTAATATAAAAAAGGCATAGGCAAATTGCACAGATTTATATTGAAAGGACTGACAAAAAATGGTAGGAATCGGCAAATGGGCAGCAAGCGTTAATACTCTTGTTTTCAAAGGTGAGGTTAACGTTGAAATCAAGGATAACAACGGAGAATACGATATCAATTTTGAACTGCCCGAAAAGTTTAAAAATATCGAAATTAAATATTATGATGTTCACGCTGAAGGTAATACAATTTTCGGAAAAGGCGAAATGACTCTTCTTCCCGGAAAAGTTATTGAAGCTGCAGTAACTTTTGAAGGCGACACAATGACCGGCTCGCTCAAACTTCCATTCCTCGGAAATAAAGAAATCAAGCTTAAAAACGGTCGCAGAGTAGGCTGAGAAAGGGAACGGGTGTTCGGGTATGATTGAATCCGGAAACTATAACTGTTTTGAGTTTTATTGCGCGGCTACCGAGCAGTATGGCGACTTTGATACCGTTCAGCACATGGATAAGCGCGTTAAGCGCTCCGATTTTATTGCCGAGGTTGAAGCGCTTGCGGCATACTTCTATCATGAGATTGGGTTGAGACGGGGTGATGTTTACACAATTTTTTGCCCGACCAATGTTGAAAGCCTTGTTGCTTTTTATGCGCTCAACAAGCTTGGCGTAATTGTTTCGTTTGTTCATCCGCTTCTTCCGCCGGAAATGCTCAAAGAATACATTGAAACCGGTTTTTCAAAGGGCGTTATGATTCTTGATCTTCTTTCAAAGTCTCATGTAAAAATGCTCAATGAAATGAAAATTCCTGTTTTGCTTTGCAGAAATTCAGATTATGCCGCACCGGTCAAAAAGGTTGCAACAAGAGTCGGCGAAGGCTTGCTTGAAGCGATTTTTCCAAAGTTTGAAAACTTTGAAAGCTATTCTTCCGCGCTCAAAAAGTATCTCGGAAAAAGCGTTCCCGGTGTAAAAAACAATGCTTCGGATATTGCCGTTTATCTCAACGGAGGCGGAACAACCGGAAAAAGCAAAACAATTATGCACACAAACAAAGCCATCAATGAGCTTGTTCACAAAATGGGCTATATTGATGAAATTCAGGTTCCGGGCGAAGAAGCCGAAATTATCATTCTTCCGTTCTTCCATGCGTTTGGTCTTTGCGTTGCGGCGCACATGGCACTTTGCAATGCGGCAAGAATCATTCCGCTCATGCGCTTTGATGCAAAGCTTGTTGTAAAACTTTATAAAAACAATCGCATTGCCGGAATGGGCGGCATACCGAATATGTTCAAAAAGCTTTATCGTGCAAAAGGCTTTGACGGTCCGCATCTTTCAAACACAAGAATGATGTTTGTCGGCGGCGATGACCTTTCGCCCTCGTTCCTGCACGACTTTAACGAAATGCTTGAACGCAACGGAACTTCCGCAAGACTTCGCCAAGGCTACGGATTGACCGAAGTTTGCGCCGCCTGTTGCACCAACACGAACTGGGTCAACAAGGACGGCTCAATCGGAAAGCCGCTTGAGGGCATTCGAATTGAAATTTGGGACGACGATTGCAAACCTCTTCCTGCCGGAGAAGTCGGAGAAATCTGCATTTCCGGTTCAACCGTAATGGCGGGATATCTGACCGAAAGCCGTGAAATGGGTGTCGGCCTTTATTACGACGAAGAAGGCACTGCATGGGTAAGAAGCGGTGACCTCGGCTATGTTGACGAAGAAGGTTTCTTCTTCTTTGCCGGCCGCAAAAAGCGTCTTATCATCATCTCCGGCTATAACGTTTATCCGGTTGATATTGAAAACTTGATGGATACGTTGCCGTTTATTAAGGAAAGTTGCGCTGTTCGCGGCGAAAAGGACGGAAAGGTTTTGATTCGTCTTTATGCTTCGCTCAAGCAAAACGGCGATGAAGAAAGCTTTAAAGAGCAAATTATAAAATGCTGTGAAGAAAATCTTGACAAGTTTTCTGTTCCTCGCGAAATAATTTTTATGAAGGAACTTCCGCATACTCCGCTTGAAAAGGTTGACTTTATGGCGCTTGAAAAGTTATAATCTAAAAAGGAGCCGTTGCTTTGCCGCATTGCTTGCTTCGGCTGCAAACATTGATTCGGTTTAATTGCTTTACAATCGAACAAAATCAAAATATGAAAGGATCTTTTATCATGGGAAAATATTCATTTGCAGAAACTACTATCGGTGATATTCTTGACAACGAGGACGCTTTTGAGCTTTTTAAGGAGCTTGCTCCCGAAGCTGTTGACCACCCGATGCTTGAAATCGGCCGCCCGTTCACAATTGAACAGGCTCTTCCGTTTATCATCAACATTGCAGAAGGCATGGGACTCGGCGATATTTCAGACAGAGTTGACGACTTCAAAGCAAAGCTTGAAGCTCTTGAATAAAAGAAAAACCTTTTTGAAGTTTTTCGTTTGAACGGATACATAACAACAGCAAGGTGTAAAAAATAATGCACCTTGCTGTTTTCTTTTGATGCAAAATATGGTAACGGGTTTATGTCTTTCATTGACTTTTAAAGAGAAAATATTGTATAATTATTTATGCGGTAATCATTGATTAACCGATAAGTGCAAATTCGCGATGATTTTGCGCTTAATTGAAAGGAGAATGATAAATGACGTCAATTAAAAGAATAATCGCAACAATGCTTGCGGCACTGAGCCTTTTCTTTTCTGTGTTTTCAAATCCGGGCGGAAACAACAAAAATGAAAAGTTTCGCGTAACATCATACATAATCGCAAGAAACATTCAAGACGAAAACCGCCTTTATTCCGAAGATTTTGACATAATCACCGATGTCATTCTTTTCGGCTGTGCAACATTCAATGCAAAAGGCGAAGTTGAAACCCAAAAAGAAATTCTTGAAACTGCACTTTCAAATCTTCATAATGTAATCGGAGGGAGAGATGTAAAAATTCATCTCAACCTTTTGGGACCCGGACCGCTTGAAAGTCATAACGATTACAACAAAGATCAAGCCGATCAGGGAAAACAGCATACTCTTGCTTTCAAGAGCGGCATTTTGGAAGATAACATTGTTGCCGTGCTTGAAGAATATGATTTTGACGGCGTTTTCTTTGATTATGAGTATCCGCTCAATTATATATACTGGACTCCGTTCAATCAATTCCTTGTTCGCCTTGACAGCAAAATCGAAGACAAAATTCTCGGCCTTGCCGTGTCTGAATGGAATATAAAGCTTTCACCGGGTTCGTTTACGGCTGTTGACCGTTTTGAAGTTATGCTTTATGATGTATATGACAGTGAAGGTCGGCATGCACCGCCGCAAACGGTTAAAGAGCTTTCTGAAAATCTTAAGAAATACTCAATTCCAAAAGAAAAACTTGATTTCGGTCTTCCGTTTTATTCAAAGCCGACCGACCGCGCCGCTTATTGGTATGACTATGCAAGTTTTTGCGACAGAATAGACAAAGACGGATATTTCTATGACAGTGCGCTCGATAAAACGTTTTGGTTTAATCGACCGAATGATATAGCCGAAACAACCAAATTCGCACTTGATAACGATTTCGGCGGCGTTATGATTTGGCATTACAGTTGTGATTTTCCGTCAAGCGATTCACGCTCGCTGTTACGGGCTGTCGGAGGCACGGTTGACGGAAACAAATAAATAAAAGGAGGGAAAACGTGAACATACAGTTTTTCAAAAGAATCACGGCGTTGATGCTTTCCGTACTTATGATGTTGGCTTCGTCTGTCAGATACAGCGGAGTTGTAATCAAATCAAAGTTCACCGGCGGTGATTACTCAATCACGCGTATCGACCTTAGCGTAAAGCCGGACGGCCTTGACGAAAAGTTCAGCTATCTTTATGACCTGACAACGCTCGATGATTCGCTTGATTATGCGGCACATCCCGATTCGGTGCTTCTTAAAAACGGCAACATTCTCACAATGTACCCGGCAGGTCACGGAAAAGGCGCTGTACTTAATAAAATCAGCACCGACGGCGGCGTTTCATGGAGCGAAAGTCTTCAAAACACACCGAAAAGCTGGGAAAATTCGCGCGAAACACCAACCGTTTACCGCCTTAAATTTACCGACGGAAAAACAGACGATAAGCTCATTATGATTTCCGCAAATCCAAAGTGGGGAACGGAACCCACAACAGGCGGATTTAACTGCTCAATTTCCTGCGATGAGGGAGAAAACTGGTCTGAATTTGAACTTTTCTATGACAAAAACAGCGACGGTGGAGTTGTGCCGATTGTCGCAATGTCAAGCCTTACTCAGCTCAAGGAAAACGGAAAGTTTGTTGACAAGTGGATGGGTCTTTTTCATGACGCCGATTTCTATAACTATAAAACGATTCTTACTTTTGACGAAAACGGCAATATGCAGTGGTCAAGGCCGGAAAAATATTTCAGCGCTTACAGAGACATTGAAAAAAGTTCAAACATGTGCGAAGTCGAAGTAATTCGCTCCGATGAGGGTAAGGGAGACGAGCTTTGCCTTATCACAAGAAGCAACAGCAAAAAAGAAAATTCGCTCCTTTCGTTCTCATCCGATGAGGGCAAAACCTGGTCAAAAG
>DKDD01000115.1:5745-8521 GCA_002451715.1 Ruminococcaceae bacterium UBA6857
CCGGTTTATGCGCCTGCCGCACTTAACGGCGAAAGACACAAGGCGGAGTACACCCCCGACGGACGCCTTTTCATCACGTTCCGTTCAATTGAAAGGGGAAAGAAAGCCGCAGCTAATGCTCCACTCGGAAACAGAAACGGCTGGATGAGCGAAGGCTGGGTAGCATGGGTAGGAACATATGAAGACCTGAAAAATCAATCCGAAGGTCAGTACAGAATCAAGCTTGCCCACACCTATCTCAAACTTCAGGCAAGTAAAGATTACGCCGCGAATGCCGACACCGGCTATTGCGGAAACGTTGTTCTTTCAGACGGAACGGTCGTAACAACAAGCTACGGCTGCTTTGATAATACCGATTTTCTTAAGAATCTTGATTTTCGCACGTCAATCGCTTCAAAGCGGATAAACCTTAAAGATATTGACGAACTTGCCGCATGGCTTGAAACAGTGCCCCAACCCGAAACAACAAAGTCCGTTTTCGGCTGCTGAACCGATAATTAAAAAAATAAGGCTGAGACAAAACCGCTTCGTTTTGTCTCAGCCTTTGTTAATATTTTATCTTATGGTGTTCATCGAAGAACCGTCATAAGGAACGCAGTCGGTGTGACTTGCCGAAACTTTCAGTCCGCTTTCGCTCATCTCTATTCCGTAAAGGGCGTCGTTTGCAAAAAGGAGCTTGTCGCGGCTATAGAAAAGTTTTGCTGAACTGTAGCCGAGCATTCCGAGTTTTGCACGTCCGCGCGCCATTGAACAAAGAACGTATTCGGCCTTTGAGTTTGCATAAATTACGGGGTCGGAATTGTAAAGATGGTGCGGTGCCTGAAGAATATCGGTTTTGAAAACTTCTTTGCCGTGCATGTTGACAATTTTGTTTTCGCCGAGAACGTTGAGGTCGCCAAGCACAAGAAAGCGTTTTCCCGCGGCGGTGAGACGGCAAACCGTTGAACCGTCGTTTGCGTTTTTAATCGGTGTTTCTCCCGTGATTGCGGAAACGGCATCTTCGTGAGTATAAAGAACGTCAATTTTTAGGTTCGCAATGTCAAGACTCATTCCGGTGTGCGGCGCAAGATATTTAACGTTCGGATAAAACTTTTGAAGGCGGTTGCGATACATGTTGATTCTTTCGTCGTGTTCAATGAGCGAAAGCGCAGGATAATTGAACATAACGCGTTCAAGGTCGATATCGTTGTGATAAAAGCCGAGCAGTTTATAGAAAAAGGTGACGTGGTCGCTGTGGCCGTGTGTGCCGTACCAAAGCGAAATTCGAACTTTTTCGCCGTCTTTTGTTCCGGTAATTTCATGCATAAATTTCATGCATTCTTCAATGTTTTTGTCCGAAGACTGCCTGATTGAACCGCCGTCAATAACAACAAGGCTGTTGTCTGCAAGGCGAAGAATATACATCATTCCGTTTGTTGAATATGTTTCTTCTTCCTTTTTGTTCATGGAATTGCAGTAAGGATAGTCAAACTGATAAACCGTCACGGCAGAACTTTCCGAATAAGTATAACCAAAATCTTCAAAATTCTTTGTAACCGTGTCTTCAATAATTCTCGTTTCGCCAAGCTTTTCGCAAAAATAAGCATAAAAAAGCTTTCCGTCTTTTTTGAAAGCGTTGCAAACAACGCCCTCAATCTCGTTTGAATAAACGTTTGAAAAACCGCGTTCTGAAAGGTCTTCGCAATAAGCGTCGAACGCTTTGCACGTTGTTTTTGAAACAAGCTGCATTTTTCCGTCGGTCTCGGCCGGACCTTCTTTGTCGCTTAAAAGTCCGGAACCGGTGTTATAAACGGTTTCGCAAATTACGCCGTCTTCATATACCGGCAATGCTTCAAGTTTCCAATTCTTTGTGTTCACTCCGGTTGAACCGAAGTAGATCATGATCGCCTGAATGAACGCCATGACCGCAGCAATAAATTTTACCATAGTTTTCTCCCTTTCTTTATGTGAACATTTGCTGTTTACTCGACTATATTAACATGATTTTGTTAACATTTTAAGAATAATTTATATAAATTAGCTAAAATTTATGGTTGTTATTGCTTCTAATAAAAAAGCAGGCAAAAAACACTGAAAAGCGTCTTTTGCCTGCCGATATGTTTTATTGATTAAAAATTAAAGAATGTTGCCCATAAGGCCGGGAGTGCAGCCTGCGGCGTTTGATTCGTCGGTGTCAATGTGCATTGCAAGCGCATATTTCGGGCTGACTCTTACAACAACATCGCCGAAAATGAGTGAACGCTCTGCGGTGTCAACTTTAACGGAAACAACCTGCTTGTCTTCAAGGCCGTATTTTTCCGCGTCTTCGGGAGTCATGTGGATGTGGCGCTTTGCGATGATTACGCCGTCTTTGAGTTCAACTTCGCCTTTCGGACCGACAAGCTTGCAGCCTGCGCTGCCTTCAAGGTCGCCGGATTCTCTGATCGGAGCTTTAACGCCGATTGAACGTGCGTCGCCGGCAGAAAGTTCAACCTGGGTTTCCGGTCTTACCGGGCCGAGGATTGAAACGGCGGGAAAACTGTTTTTCGGTCCGATAACCTGAACACGTTCTTCGCAGGCAAACTGACCGGGCTGAGAAAGGTCTTTCTTTGCGGTAAGTTCATAACCTTCACCGAAAAGAATGTCAAGAACGCGGCGAGAAACGTGAACGTGGCGAGCCGAAGTTTCAATTAAAACGGGTTTATTCATTATAATTATCCTCCTTGAAAGATAGTTCAACTTATTTTACAACAAAAAGATATGAAATTCAACAATCTTTGCAAAAAATATCACTTTT
>DKDD01000082.1 GCA_002451715.1 Ruminococcaceae bacterium UBA6857
GAGCCTGCCCACTGAGGCATGGTGTCCGTCTCGCGCTTAGCGTCGCCGCCGCAGACGGGGCACTTGCAGTTTACAAACGAATCTATCTTGGCAAGCGGACTTTCGCCGTCCTGGCCGGGCTCAAAGTTTTCGACGTTCGGAAGCTTCAGCGGAAGCTCGTCATACGGAACGGGAACCATACCGCACTTCGGGCAGTAGACAATCGGAATAGGCTCGCCCCAATAACGCTGACGGTTGAACGCCCAGTCTTTCATCTTATACTGAACACCCTTTTCGCCAATGCCCTTTTCTTTGAGGAAGTCAAGCATTTTTTCAATTGCTTCTTCCTTTTTCTTGCAGCCGTTGAGGAAGTCGGAGTTGACAACTTCGCCGTCGCCGGTATAGGCTTTTTCGTTGATGTCGCCGCCCTTGATTACTTCGATGATATCAACGCCGAACTTCTTTGCAAAGTCATAGTCACGCTGGTCGTGAGCGGGAACTGCCATGATTGCGCCGGTACCGTAGCCCATCATTACGTAATCGGAAATGAAAACGGGAATTTCTTTTCCGTTAACGGGGTTGATTGCCGAAAAACCGTCAAGGCGAACGCCGGTCTTGTCTTTGACAAGCTGAGTTCTTTCAAATTCGGTTTTCTTTGCACATTCGGCTCTGTAGTCTTCAACTGCGTCAAAGTTTTTGATGCGGTCTTTATACTTATCAAGAAGCGGATGCTCCGGAGCCATAACCATGAAAGTTACGCCGAAAAGAGTATCCGGACGGGTCGTGTAAATTCTGAAGCTTTCGTCGATATCTTTAAGCTTGAAAACAACAAATGCGCCGGTTGATTTTCCGATCCAGTTTTCCTGCTGAAGGCGGATATTCGGAAGATAGTTAACTTCGTCAAGACCCTGAAGAAGCTTGTCGGCATATTCGGTAATGCGAAGATACCAAACGTCCTTGGACTTTTGAACAATTTCACTGTGGCAGATATCGCACTTGCCGCCCTGGGAGTCTTCGTTTGAAAGAACAACTTTGCACGACGGGCAATAGTTGACAAGAGTCTTATCTCTGAAAGCAAGACCGTGTTCAAACATTTTGAGGAAGATCCACTGAGTCCACTTATAGTATTCTTCCTGCGTGGTATCAATAACTCTTGTCCAGTCAAAGGAGAAACCGACCCTTTTAAGCTGGCTTGAGAATTTTTCGATGTTCATATCGGTAACTTTTCTCGGATGGATACCGGTTTTGATTGCGTAGTTTTCCGTCGGAAGTCCGTAAGCGTCAAAGCCGATTGGGAAAAGGACGTTATAGCCTTCCATTCTGCGCTTTCTTGAGATTACTTCAAGACCCGAATAAGCCTTGATGTGGCCGACGTGCATTCCCGCTCCGCTTGGATAAGGGAACTCGACAAGGCCATAAAACTTTTTCTTGTCGGAATTATCCTGAGCATGAAAAACGCCGAGCTCTTCCCATTTTTCCTGCCACTTTGTCTCTGTCTTTTTAAAGTTGTAATTCAAGTTTATCACTCCGTATACATTAATCTCTGTTGTCTGCAATATCGCTGATATCGGCCTCTTCGGCGTCTGACCAAAGGCGTTCAAGGTTATAAAATTCGCGGCTTTCGCCCGTGAAAACATGAACGATCACCGAACCGTAATCAAGCAAAATCCAGCCCGTTGCCTTTCCTTCAACGTGAGCCGGCTCAATGCCCTTTTGGCTCATCTCGTATTCAACCTCATCGGCAAGCGACTTGACGTGAGTGTTTGAAGTACCGGAAGCGATTACAAAATAATCGGCAACAATTGAAAGTTCGGTAATATGCAAAGCTTTGATGTCAATTGCCTTTTTCTTATCAAGAACCTTGACAATTTCTCTTGTGAGTTCAAGTTCGTTCGATAGCATCGTTTCTTTCGGTTTCGGCAACGGTGATGCCGAGAATAATCAGTTCGTTATAAAACGCAAGGCTGTCGGGATGAATGACAAGCTCGCTTTTTGAAAGCTTTTTAAGGGTATATTTAAGCGAATAAAGCGCCGCTTTTTCAAGGCTTTCTTTTGAAAGCGCACGCATAACGTCAACGTCGGGATAATCGCGCTCGGCGGAAATATAATCCGCAATATAGACGATTTTTTCAAGAAGCGTCATTCCTGCTTTTCCCGTTGTGTGATAGCGCACGGCGGAAAGGATCTCTTCATCGTCTATTGAAAGTTCGTTTTTAATATAGATCGGCGCGGTCATTGCGTGCCAAAGCTTCGGGTTATTTTTTTCAACCTGATTTAAGATTATATCATCACTTTCAAATAATTGCAACTGTCTTTCATTCGTTTCGTTTTTTGTGATGTCATGAACAAGACCTGCAAGATATGCCTTTTCTTCGTCCGCGCCGAAACGGGCGGCAAGCTCCTTTGCGCTGTCGGCAACGCCGAGCGAATGAACAAAGCGGTGGGTATCAAGGCGTTCTTTCAAAAGCGCTTTGATTTTTTCATAGGACGCGGCGGTATAGAAAGATTTTTCTTTGATATATTCATTTGCTTTTTCGGTGAGCATAAAGCTTAAATCGCCGCCTTCCTTTGCTTTTTTGCGCACTTCGGTTGAAGAAAGCTCAACCGGTTCGCAGTCAAGAATAATATAATCTTTTTCTTTGAGTTTCAAAACGTTTTTGCAGTAATCCGAAAGCATTTTTTCGCTCACAGCGTTTTCCCTCGTCATGACGCAGAGAGTTGACATTTTTAAAATATCATCAAAGCGAAACCAGCGGTCAAAGCTCAAAAGCATATCGGAACCGATAATTAGAAAAAATTCATCGGACGGATAAAGCTTTTTAAGTTCTTCAAGCGTTTTTACGGTATAGCTTTTTCCCTGCCGCTTAATTTCAAGGTCGGAGACAAAAAATTTTTCGCCGCAAAAAGTTCTTTTGCAAAGTTCAAGCCTGTCTTTGCTTTTAAGAAGTTCGTGCGCGATTTTATGTGGCGGAACAAACGCCGGCATAACAATCACCTTGTCGAGCTTTGCACCCTCAATCGCCTTTTCGGCAAGGCGAAGATGGGCAAGGTGCGGCGGATTGAACGTTCCTCCGAAGAGACCGATTCTGCTCATTTTCTTTTTCCGATTGCTTTAACGGTGAAGCGTTTTTGTGCCGCGCGCTCTTTATAAAGCTTTTCTTTTGCTTTTTTTGCGGCAAGCTTTTTGTTCTTTTCTTTTTGAGCGGCTTTTTGTTTGAGTTCTTCGCTTTCGCGATAGAGAACGATTACTCCGCCGATGACCTGAATGACTTCGGCGCCGGTTTTTTCGGCAATTTCGTTTGCCGCGTCGCGAACGGAAATCGGAGAAGAATCAAGCAAAACTTTGAGCTTGATAAGCTCCCTTGCGCGAAGTGCGTCATCGGTCTGCTTGATGATTCCGTCGTTAAGTCCGCCTTTTCCGATTTGAAAAAGCGGTTCGAGTGAATTTGCTTTTGCGCGCCATGCGGCACGTTCTTTTCCTGTCATATATGTGTCTCCTGTATTAAGTTTATTTCAAATAATCGGGCAGCGCTTCTGTAAGCCTTCGCAGTGCATTGCCGCGGTGGCTGATTTTGTCTTTTTCTTCGGCTGAAAGTTCGGCAAAGCTTTTTTCGCCGACCATGAACACTGGATCATAGCCGAAGCCGTTGTTTCCGTGCTTTTCAAAGCCGATTTTTCCCTCGCACTTTCCGTCAACGGTGAATTTTCTCCCGTCGGGGAAACAGACGCAGACCGTGCAGACAAAGCGCGCGGTGCGTTTTTCTTCGGGTACGTTTTCAAGATTTTTGAGAAGTTTTTGAATGTTCGCTTCGTCGTTTCCGTGTTCGCCGCTGTAGCGTGCGGAGTATACGCCCGGTTCGCCGCCGAGAAAATCAACGGCAAGACCGCTGTCGTCCGCAATGCAAGGCATTCCGCTTTCCTTGCAGCCGCTTTCGGCTTTGAGAACGGCGTTTTCAAGAAAAGTTGTTCCGGTTTCTTCAACGTCGGTGAGGGTGAGTCCCGCCATTTCGGCAGTAAGTACCTCAACGCCGAGCGGAGACAAAATGCGCTGCATTTCGCCCTGCTTTTTCATATTATGTGTTGCAATGATGAATTTCATTATTCGTCCTCATCTTTATGGGTTTCTGCGGTATTTTCAAAAAGGGCTTTTGCAAAAACTTTTTCGTTGAACGGCTGAAGGTCATCGATTTTTTCGCCGACACCGATGTATTTTATCGGAAGTTTAAGTTCGTTTTTGATTCCGAGAACAACGCCGCCTCTTGCCGTTCCGTCAAGCTTTGTGAGAATGATTCCCGTGAGTTCGGCAACCTGCATGAACTCTTTCGCCTGACTGATTGCGTTTTGACCGGTTGTTGCGTCAAGAACAAGGAAAATTTCGCGGTCGGCATAGGGAAGTTCCTTTTCAACAACACGATAGATTTTTGCAAGCTCATCCATAAGGTTCTTTTTGTTGTGGAGTCTGCCTGCGGTGTCGATGATGATGATGTCGCTGTCTCTTGCGATACCTGCCTGAATGGTGTCATAAACAACGGCGGCGGGATCGGAGCCTTCGGCATGCTTGATCATTTCAACGCCTGCGCGGTCTGCCCAAACCTGAAGCTGTTCAATTGCCGCGGCGCGGAAAGTATCCGCCGCACCGAGAATGACCTTTTTGCCCTCGGCTTTATACATTGCCGCCATTTTTCCGATTGTTGTTGTTTTGCCCACGCCGTTGACGCCGATTACAAGAATGATTGAGGGAATTGTAATAAGACCCCAATCTTCGCCCTTATCAAGCATACCTGCGATGATATCGGCGATAACCATTTTTGCGTGTTTCGGGTTGCGAACTTCGTTCTTTTTGACTCTTTCGCGAAGCTCATCAACAATTTTTACAGCGGTTGTTACGCCGACGTCCGCCATGATGAGCGCTTCTTCAAGGTCGTCATAAAGGTCGTCGGTAATTTCTTCATATGCGCCGAGAACGTCTTCAAGCTTTTGGTCAAGACCCTCGCGCGTTTTTTTAAGGCCGAAGCCGAATTTTTTGAAAATGCCCATAAGTGCCTCCTGTTGTTTTTATATCAATATACTTAGGTTACTCCGAGTTTTCCGGCGAGCTCCGCTGTTTTGAGTTCAAGCAGTTTTGAAACGCCCTGTTCCTGCATTGTGATTCCGTAAAGCATATCCGCTTCTTCCATTGTTCCGCGGCGGTGAGTGATGAGAATGAACTGGGTGTTCTTTGTCATTCTTCTGACATACTGCGCGTAACGCGTTACATTTGCGTCGTCAAGTGCGGCTTCAACTTCGTCGAAAATACAGAACGGAGCCGGGTTGACTTTGAGAATCGCAAACAAAAGCGCAATTGCGGAAAGTCCTTTTTCGCCGCCCGAAAGCGCATCAAGCCGCTTTACGTTTTTGCCGGGCGGCTGAAGTCTTATATCAATTTCACTTTCAAGAACATCGGCAGGGTCAACAAGAACAATTTCCGCCTTTCCGCCGCCGAAAAGTTCTTTGAAAGTTTCGCCGAAATACTGATTGATGAGCGCAAACTTTTCGCGGAATTGATTTGCCATTTTTCCGGTGAGGTCGGTGATAAGCTTTGAAAGTTCGTCTTTTGAACGTTCAACGTCCGAAAGCTGAGACGACATGAATTCATAGCGTTCGCTGACTTCTTTATATTCGTCGATTGCCGAAACATTGACCGAACCGAGGGCGCGGATCCTGTTTTTGATTTCGCCGAGTCTACGTTTTGAACCCACGGGGTCATCAGTTTTTTCGCTTTGCGCCGAGGCTTCTCTCAGCGTGAGCTGATATTCGTCATAAAGCTTTGAAATTGTTTCGTCAAGTTCAAGAAGCATTGTTTCTTTTCGCTCTTCAAGTCTTGCTTTTTCGCCGCCGACGGTTTCGCGCTCGGCGCTTTTTTCGCGTTCGAGAGTACGAAGGTTTCCGGACTGCTCTTCCTTTTCGGTGCGCTCTTTTTGAAGAAGAACGATTTTTTCCTTGCTTTCGCTGCCGCTTTTGCGAAGCGCGGCGGCTTTTTCTTTCAGTTCTTCAATAAGCGAGCGAAGTTCGGCGTTTTTCTCTTTGATTTCTTCAATCTCTTCGTCAAGCTGTTTATCCTTGTTTTCGTGGCTCAAAAGGCGGGCAACGAGAAGGTTCATCGCCTGTGTTCTTGCGGCAAGGTCCTTGTCCGCATCGTGAAGATCAAGGCTGAGTTTTGAAATTTCCGACGTGATTTTTTCGCGTTCAAGAGAAAGTTCACCTTTCTTTTCGCCGAGGGAGGAAAGCTTTTCTTCGTTTTCTTCGATTGATTTTGAAAGAAGTCTGCTTTCTTCGCTTGCTTTTTCAAAAGCTTCTTCAAACAAAGAGAGACGTTCGGTGCAGTTTTCTTTTTCGTTTTGAAGTTCCGAAAATGCGTTTTTCGAAGTGAGATACTGTTCGTCCGAAAGCTTTTTTTCGCCCTCAAGGCGGATTTTTTCTTCCTGTTTTGAAAGAAGTTCACCCTTTGCGGCGTCGAGTTCGGCTTCCGCTTTTGAAATGCTTTCGCAAAGTTCGTCATAGCTTTTTTGCATTTCGTCGGTTTCTTTTTGAAGAGCGGAATGTTTTTTTGAAAGGCGTTCGATTTCGCTTGCGCGGGAAAGAATACCTGCGTTTTTGCTTTGCGAACCGCCGGTCATTGAGCCGCCTGCATTGATAATCTGACCGTCAAGGGTGACGATTTTGAAGTGATAGGAATATTTTTTTGCAAGCGCGATTGCACAGTCGATATCTTCGCAAACCGCGATTCTTCCGAGAAGCGAACGAATAATTTCATCATACTCTTTGTCATATGACACAAGTTCGTTCGCCATTCCGACAAAGCCTTCGCATTTTTCAAGTCCCTTTTCGTCAAAGCTTTTTGCGCGGACAGAAGAAACGGGCTGAAAAGTTGCGCGTCCTGCGCCGTTTCGCTTGAGATAATTGATTGCGTTTTTGGCGTCGTTTTCGGTTTTGCAAACGATGTTTTGAACGGCATTGCCGAGTGCGGTTTCGATTGCAACGGTATAGTCCTGTTCCATCGAAATGATTTTTGAAACCGTTCCGATGATTCCGGAAAGTGCGCCTTTTGCACCCTCTTTTACAACGGTTTTGACCGAACCGGAATAGCCGTCCATGTTTTTTTCAAGGTCTTCAAGCATTTTTCTTTTTGAAAGAAGGTGCTGAAGTTCAAAAAGCTTTCCGTCAAGGCCGCGCTTGAGCTTGTCCGCCTTTTGGTTCCTTGTTTCAAGGCGAAGCGCAATGCCGTCTGCGGTATTTGAAAGTGCGGTGATTTCTTCGGTTACTTTTTCAAGTTCAAGTTTTTTCTTTTCTTTTTCCGCTTCAAAAATTTTGAGGCTTTCTTCGCGCTGTTTAATGAGCGAATCAATCGACTGCATACGCGAACGGATTTCATCCATTGAAGAGCGGGCGGTTGATTCATTTACTCTGCAATCGGCAAGTTTTGAAGTGAAAGCCGAAATTTCGGCGGTGAGTTTTGCCGTCAGTTCATCGAGCGACGCGCCCTCATGGCTTTTTTCTTCAAGGTCTTTTTTAACCTTTTCAAGTTCGGCACGTTTTTCTTTTGCAATCTGCTTGATTTGTGCAATAAGGTTTTCTTCGGTGTCGATTTCTTTTTGAAGTTGAGCGCGGTTTTGCTTTGAGTAATCTTTATCACCGAGGATTCGTTCAATCGTGCTTTTGTTGTGTTCAATCGAGTTTTGAAAAACGGCGCACTGACTGTCATAGGTTGAAGCGGTTTCTTCCGCGTCGGAGATATTTTGGCGGATTTCTTCAATTTTTACGGTGATATTCTGCGCTTCTTCATATGAACTTTCGATTTTTTTGTCAATGTCGGAAAACTCGTTTTGAACGCGGTCATAGTGCGCGGTTGCGATTGCAATGCTGTCCTCCTGCTTTCTGATATCGGCTTTGAGTTTGTCGATGTTATAAAGCCAAAGACCGATTTCAAGACCCTTTCTTTCTTCGGAAAGGACAAGGAATTTTTGCGCCTTTTCGCTTTGGGTTTTGAGCGGACCTATGCGGCTTTCAAGTTCGGCAAGGATATCACGAAGTCTTACAAGGTTATCCTCTGCTTGGGAAAGCTTTCTTATCGAATCGTTTCTGCGGTAGCGGTAGGCGGAGATTCCGCACGCTTCTTCAAGCATTTCGCGGCACTCTTTGCCTTTGCCCGAAATCATTTCGGCAATCTTGCCCTGGCTTACCATTGAATAGCCGTCGCGGCCGAGTCCCGTGTCCATGAAAAGTTCGTTTATATCGCGAAGACGAACGGAGTTGCCGTTAATTTTATATTCGCTTTCGCCCGAACGATAAAAGCGGCGCGTTACGGCAATTTCATCTTCATCAACGGACGGGATACTTCTGTCGGAATTATCAAGCCGAAGCGTTACGCTTGCAAAACCGTGAGCTTTTCTGACCTTTGTTCCGTCAAAAATGACATCTTCCATTTTTGAGCCGCGCAGCGATTTGCTGCTTTGTTCGCCGAGTACCCAACGGACAGCGTCGGAAATGTTGCTTTTTCCGCTTCCGTTCGGACCTACAACGGCGGTCATGCCGCGCCCGAAGTTAAGGGGGGTTTTATCGGGAAATGATTTGAAGCCCTGAAGCTCAAGATATTTTAAGAACAATTTGTCACTTCCTCGGATTGGATTTTAAGTTGTGCCCGCGCGCTGCGCTGCAACTCAAGTAAAAGGTAAGAGTGAATAGTGAAGAAGTTAGGAGTGACCGCCGTGCGGTCACATTTTGAAGAAGCAGTGCCGCAGAAGTAAATCTGAGCGAACCGCCAGCGGCGGATGACCTTCC
>DKDD01000025.1 GCA_002451715.1 Ruminococcaceae bacterium UBA6857
TAGACGCAACACCGTTTGAAAACGGAGAAAAAGCAAGAACCTGTTCTGTTTGCAACCACACCGAAACCGTAATTATTGATAAACTTCCGGCAGAAGAAGCCAAAGACGAAAAAACAGACATTTCCGTCATATATCCCGAAAGCAGCTATGACGGAAACGTTGAAATCAGCGTTACCGAAACATTTGACGGTGAATCATATCATGTTCTTAACACTGAAAAGGAAAATTGCCAAAAGCTTCTTTTTGACATCACAACAACCGTCGGCGGCGAAAAAGTTCAGCCCAACGGTTCTGTTTGGGTAAAAATCCCTCTTCCGAAAGGATATGATCCCAAAAATACAACCGTATATTATATTACAAACGACGGCAAACTTGAAGAAATGAAAAGCAGTATTGTTGACGGATATATTATTTTTGAAACAACGCATTTCAGCTACTATGCCGTTGTTGAAGAGACCGATCCTTCTCAGCCGGATAATCCGTCGGAAACCTGCCCCTGCAATTGCCATAAAAAAGGCATTGCCAACTTCTTCTTTAAGATCATTTTGTTCTTCCAGAGGATTTTTGGGCAGAATAAAACTTGCAAGTGCGGCATAGCCCACTATTAAACACACCCTAAAACAAAACACGGCGTGCGGTTTTCGCATGCCGTGTTTTGTTATGTCGTGAAGAATTATTCGCTTACTATTTCATCATAGATACGCTTTGTGATTTTGTTCATCTCGTCAAGATTCTTTTCAATTTCTTCAACCATTTTGAACTGGTTGCGCGCTCTGACAAGGTTGTGTTCGGGATAAGCCGTTTTAAAATATACGTCGCCGTCAAGGTAGTCCGTGAGAAAACGAACGCCGCATTCATA
Organism: Ruminococcaceae bacterium UBA6857; assembly: GCA_002451715.1. Classification (GTDB taxonomy): domain Bacteria; phylum Bacillota; class Clostridia; order Oscillospirales; family Acutalibacteraceae; genus UBA6857. The sequence goes on from DKDD01000025.1 coordinate 860, forward strand.
AGTCATAAGGAACGCGGAAAATGCAAGCGAATCGACTTCCGCTCTTGTCAAAGCAGACGCACAGCTTGAAAGATATCCGCGCGTAAAAGCTTCATAAAGCGGAAGCGAGATTGAAACCTTTGAAAGGTCGGCTTCGTCTTCTTCGGCGGTTTTTGCGCCGAATCTGATTGCATCGCCAAAATCATAAAGCGAAAGGCCGGGCATGATTGTGTCAAGGTCAATAACGCAAAGCCCCTTGTGGCTGTTCGCGTCAAAAAGAATGTTGTTGAGCTTTGTGTCGTTGTGGGTAACGCGAAGCGGAATTTCGCCCATTTCGCAAAGGGTCAGCGCAATGCCGGCCTTGTTCTTTCTTTGAAGCGCAAATTCAATTTCCTTTTGAACGCCCGAGACTCTTGAAACCACATCGGCTTTGACGGAATTTTCAAGATTTTCAATTCTTTTCGGTGTGTTGTGAAAATCGGGAATTGTTTCAAGCAGTGTTTCGCTCGGATAATCGTTGAGAAGCTTTTGGAATTTTCCGAAGCTTTCGCCTGCGTTTTGAAAAACTTCGGTGCTGTCGATCATATTGTAAGTATAGGAATTGTCAATGTAGCGATAAATTCTCCAACAGCCGGACTCGTCGTTGAAATAAAGACCGCCGTCGGTGGTTTTCAAAAAGTGGAGCGTTTCTCTTTCCGGGTCGCCGCCTGCGGCACGGATTTTTTTGCGGAGAAAATGTGTGACGTTGACAATGTTTTTCATCAACGCGTCCTGATCTTTGAAAACATGAGTGTTGATTCTTTGAACAAGGAACTTTTCGTTTTTTTTGCCGTTTTTGAAAGTGGCAAGAACGGTTGTGTTGATGTGTCCGTCGGTGAGTGTGTCGGTTTTTGAAAGGTCGCCTTCAATGCCGAACGCGCGGCAAACTCTGAGTATTACTTCGTTATTAACCATTTTTTGTTACATCTTCCTTAACTGATATTGTTGCAAAAAATTCCGGATCGTGAAAGCCGAGAGTAAGCTCGCTTCTCATCGGTGAAAACGAACCGAAGTGCGGTGCTTTTGTTTTGTCTCCGCATTTATAAAAGTTTCCGTGATATGTTCCGGCTTCTGCCGAAAACGGTATTTCAAACGCTTTTTCAATAACTTCGCACGGAATGAAAAGTTCGATTCCCCAACCGTTTTCGTCTTCAAATCCTTTGACTTCGGGCGAAAGGGGAGTGATCTCCTTAAGAAAACGGCGGTTTTCACGTCCTTTTCCGATTTGCGTCAGATATGCGCCGCAAGGATTCATCTCCGTGTTCATATAACCTTTGTCGTCTCTCGGCGAAAAGAAAAATTCAAGACAACTGTCTTCCCAAACACTTTCGTCGCGCCCGCGGCAGGTTACACGGCGCTCTTTTTCGTTCGAGTGCATTTTGACAAAAATTCCTTTGTTTTTTACAAAGCACATTTGAAAATCGGATTGCGGTCTGAACGGTACTTTTTCTTCCCACTGAAAGCAGTCGATTTTTCCGACGGACACTTTTTTCCAGTCGGGTTCATGTTCAAAGCAGAATGTTTCATAGGTTTTGCTCATTTTGTTTCTGCCTTTTCTTTAAGATAGTACATTCTCGAATCGGTATCCATAAGAATCCTTGAAACGCCGAATTTGTATCCGCTGAGAACGAACGGCTGGTGCGGCTTAAAGCCGGAATTCATGAGCGCGTCGCCGCCGACGGTGTATTCCTCTTTTTCCGTCCTGAGTTTGACCGTTTCAACAAGGAAGTCATAAAGGCGGCTGTCGTCAATGTCAATCTTTTTCGGAAGGGGAGTGTTGATGATTTCGCCGAGGTTGCGTACCGAGAAAAGCTCTGTTCTTGCTGAAAGCTCGTAGTCCTTTTCTTCGTCAAGACCGGTGAAGCGAATAACGTCGTTGCCCCAGTTGGGAGTTACACGGTTAATGAAGTAGCCGAGGATGCTTTCTTTTTTGTCGGGCGAGGTGATTTCCCATTTTGCAATGTTGTCGGTGAAGAAATCGCCGATTCGGCTGAATTCGCCGTACTGAAGGAGATAGCGGTGTGCCTTGTAATATTCAATCTGCTTTTTGACCGCGGCTTTGTCAAAGCGCGAAAGGTTCGTAACGTCAAGCTCATAGCCCAAAAGACCGAAAGCCGCAACGTTGAAACGGTGCTCGATTGAGGACTGACGAAGGCAGGCGAACGATGGCGAGCACGCAACGTGCATCGTCATGACCGACTGCGGATAGCCGTAAGATGTGCCGGACTGGATATAGATTCTTTCAAGCGCGTCGGTGTTGTCGCTCGTCCAGCACTGCGGCATATAGCAGAACGTTCCGAGGTCGAAACGGTTTCCGCCGCTTGAGCAGGCTTCAAAAAGAATTTCGGGGAATCTTTCGGTCAGCGCGCCCCAAATTTCGTAAAGACCGAGCATATATCTGTGGAAAAATTCGCCGCTTCTCGCGTCTTTTCTGTGCGAAAAAACGTCCGTCATCTGACGGTTGTTGTCCCATTTAATGTATTCGATGTTGCCGTATCTGAAAACGTCCGTCATCGTGTTGATGATATATTCAACAACTTCGGGGTTGGTGAGGTCAAGAACAAGTTGACTTCTTCCCTGCGACGGTTCGTAAACGTCGGTTTTAATTGCCCAGTCGGGGTGTGCTCTGTAAAGGTCGGAATCCGGCGAAACCATTTCCGGCTCAACCCAAAGACCGAACTTGAGTCCCATGTCGTTGATTTTTTTGGAAAGGCCGTCAATGCCCGATGGCAGTTTCTTTTTGTTGATGTACCAGTCGCCGAGCGAGCATTTGTCGTTGTTGCGCTTTCCGAACCAGCCGTCGTCAAGAACAAACATTTCGCCGCCGAGTTCCTTTGTGGCTTTGGCGATGTCGAGAATTTTCTTTTCGGTGAAGTTAAAGTATGTCGCTTCCCAGTTGTTGACAAGAATCGGGCGTTCCTTGTTTTTCCAGTATCCTCTGACGATGTGCTCTTTGACAAATGCATGCATATTTTGGCTCATGCCGTTGAGTCCCTCACTGCTGAAAGTGAGAACGCTTTCGGGCGTGTCAAAGCTTTGGTCGGGTTTGAGAAGCCAGTCAAATTCAAACGGGTTGATGCCGTTCTGGATTCTCAAAAGGCCGTGGGAAGAAATCTCTGTTTTTGCAATGTGGTTGCCGGAGTAGACAAGGTTAAAGCCGTAACATTCGCCTTCGTTTTCGGTGCAAACACCGCTTTTGACCGCGAAAAACGGGTTGTGGCGGTTTGAACTTGTTCCGGTGGTCGATTCAATGCTGAACGTTCCGGAAGTGAGGTGATGCTCGTTTTTATATCTTTCTCTTATCCATGCGCCGTCAAAGGTAAGAACGGTGTAATCGCCGCGCTGCAAATCAAGCTGCATGCTCATAATGGACGTGATTTTGATGTTCTTTTGGCTCTTGTTATAAAGGCGAACGCTTCTTGTGATAACGTTGCACTCTTCAAAAACAGTATAGAAAAGGTGAAGTTCCGCACCGAGAATTTTATCTTCAAGAACAACGGTGAGTGTTTCGCTTTCGCCGTAGCTTGAGGGAAGTCCGTGCAAAACGGGTTTAACCTTGCTTACCGTGCCGGACTTATACAAAAAGTCGGTTGTAAAGTTTCCGTCAGCGGAAAGCAGCTGCATTGAGCTTTGGCGGTAATCGCCCTTGCCGTATGACGAATATTCAAGCGCAATGTGGTCAAGCGAAAGGGAAGTATCCTCCTGTGAACGCGGTGTTGCGTTGCTGTAGCCGCACTCGTGCTTGTCATACATGAACGAAAAATCCGAAGCGTTGCGGATTTTTTTTCCGTAATACATCGCCTCAAGCTGACCCGAGGGGAGCGCGCGGAAAACGTAGCTGGTCTTTTTTGTCTGAAGATGAAAGACATTGTCATTATTTATGTATATCATATTTTCTCCTCCGATTTCGGCGAAAGCAAAAACGCAAATCGCCGGAAAATTACCTATCTATTTTATACTATCGGGCTTGCAATGTCAATCTTTTATGGAAAAGCGGGTATCAAATGCTGTAGGTTTACAATAGATGTGAGACTGAAAACAAAAAAAGATATAGAAAAAAGCGATTGAGTTCGTTAGAATATAGTCACCACAACAAAACCTAACGAAAGGAACTCAATCGCCATGGATAGTATAACACAAAACAAGCGCTATTTGCCACATGAAATTTCAACAAAAATGAACTCTGTAAAATTATACAGACAAACAAAGGATATCGGATTTGTGTGTCGGCGATATCACATATCAAAGGCATCATTGATGAGGTGGAATAAACAGTATGACGGAACAAAAGAATCGCTTGAACCGAAGTCGCACAAACCACTGACACCACACCCCCAATTCACATACTGAAGAAGAAATAAAGTGGATCAAGGATTACCACCGAAGAAATCCGAACATCTCAATTTGTGAGTTATACGGAAAGCTTCGTGAAAATAAAGCGTATTCCCGGCACCCCGGATCTTTGTACCGAGTATTTGTACGGCTCGGATTCAGAAAAAAGGTTGAGTCTACGAAGAAGAAATCTAAGCATCTCGGTAAATACAATACACCGGAAACTATCGGTGAAAAGTGGCAAATGGATGTGAAATATGTTCCGAAAGCCTGCGATTCAAGGGATGAGAAAGAACAGTACTATCAATATACTGTTATTGAAGAAGCATCCAGAAAACGCTTTATTTATGCATATCAAGAGCAAAGCAGTTACTCCACGGTTGACTTCTTCAAGCGTGCCATAGTTTATTTCGGATACGCTCCGAACACATTGCAAACAGACAATGGTGTAGAATTTACACATACACAAAAGACGAATAGAATACATCCATTGGATGTGTTTTGCAACACTTACGGTATTGAGCACAAGACAATCCGTCCCAGAACACCGTGGCACAACGGCAAGGTAGAAAGAAGCCACCGCAACGATCAAGAACGGTTTTACAACCACTTGAATTTC
>DKDD01000059.1:0-3698 GCA_002451715.1 Ruminococcaceae bacterium UBA6857
GCTCAACCGCGCCAAGGAGATACTTGCCTACGAGCTGACCACGCTCGTCCATGGCGAGGAAGAGGCAAAAAAGGCGGAAGCTTCCGCAAAAGCGCTGTTCGGCGGCGCCGGAGACGGTGAAAATATCCCCACGGCGGAGCTTGCTGAGAGCGATTTTGCCGAGGGCAGCATTGACATTATGACGCTGCTGGTGAAGTCCGGGCTCTGCACCACAAAGTCCGACGCGCGCCGCAATGTGCAGCAGGGCGGTATCACCGTCAATGACGACAAGGTCACGGACATTGCAAAGTCCTACACCTGTGACGATGTCAAAGCCGGACTTATTGTCCGCCGCGGCAAGAAGGGCTTTAAGAAGATAACCCTGGCATAAAGCTTTATTTAAGAATACTAAAAACTCCACCCATGCGATTGAGTGGAGTTTTTTGCATCTAAAAGCGCAATACTGGCGCGTTTGAATGGCATTATGACATTATTCCGGCAGCTTGCAGACATCTATCCATTCAAGCGCGTTGGAATACTTATAAAGCTCGTCCAGATCAAGCTCTATGGCGCTGCTGGCGCTGCCGACGGCGGGGAAAACGGTTTCGAACCGCTTGAGACTGACGTCAAGATACACCGGTATACCGTCGTTTATACCAAACGGGCATACACCGCCGACCGGGTGCCCCACAAGTTCAAGCACTTCGTCCGGCGATGGCATTTTCGCCTTGAAGTGAAACTTTTCCTTGAATTTATGGTTATCAATGCGTGCGTCGCCCGCGGCGAGAATGAGTATGCAGCCCATGTCGGATTTGAAAGACAGAGTTTTGGCGATGCGCGCGCCATCCACACCAAGTGCCTGCGCTGCAAGCTCAACCGTTGCAGACGACACGTCAAACTCTCTGACTCTATCCTCTATCCCAAGTGCGCGAAAGTACGCGCGTCCTTTTTCTATGGACATATTATATTATCTCCGCTCCTGTCTTTTTAAAATCCGCGCGAAGAACCTCCGCCGCCAAATGAACCTCCACCGCCGGAGAAGCCTCCGCCTCCGGAAAAACCTCCGCCTCCGCGGAAACCGCCACCGCCGCCGAAGAATACTCCGCGGCGTCTGCGTCTGCGCATACCCGGAAAAATAAGATAAAGTATGAAATAAATTATTGCGGAAACAATTATCAAAACAGTAATTGCAAATTCCGCTTTGGAGTCAATTTCATCGCTTATATAATCGTCATCGTCCACGGGTGTGTAATCTTCGTCCGGTTCAAGGTCGTACTCAATATAAACCTCGTTAATAAGAGAATCATAAACAGCGGCAAGTCCGCTTGAAAAATCATTCGCTTTAAAATAATCCATGCCGTAAGTATCAAGGATTCTTCCCGTTTTACTGTCGGGAAGAGCACCTTCAAGCCCGTAACCGACTTCGATTCGAACTTTGCGCTCATTAACTGCCAAAAGGAGCAAAACGCCGTTGTCTTCGTCGGCGTCGCCGATTTCCCAAGCACGCGCCATCATCAGCGAATAATCTTCAACGCTGTAGCCGTCTAAGGTTTCAACGGTTGCAACAACAACCTGTGCTTTGCATTTTGCATAAAGGTTTTCGCCTTTTTGCTGCATGGTTTGCTCATCGCTCGGAGAAATTACATTTGCAAAATCATTGACAAAGAAATTACTTGTCGGGTCGGGAACAACGGCAGCAAAAGCAGGTACGGCAAAGGCACAGATAATTATCAAAGCAGCCGTTAAAACTGAAAAAAATTTTTTCATATCAAATTAAAACTCCACGCTCGGAACTGTTTGAGAATTTTCGTCAGCTTTAAAGAAATCTGCTTTATCAAAATTAAACATGCCGGCAAGAATATTCTTCGGGAACTTCTTAATCATTGTGTTGTAAGACTGAACGGCTTCGTTATAATCTCTTCTTGCAACGGCAATGCGGTTTTCGGTTCCGGCAAGCTCGTCTTGAAGCGCAGCATAATTGGTATTCGCTTTAAGGTCTGGATAGGCTTCTGTCACGGCATTCACCCAAACAGAAATTGCCTTGTCAAGATTTTCGCTCGCTTCGGAAAGTTCGTCGGCGTTTGAAGCCTTTGAAACTGCGGCTCTTGCCTGCGTAACGGCTGTAAGCGTTTCTTTTTCATATTTTGTATAACCTTTTACGGTTTCAACAAAATTCGGAATGAGGTCTGCTCTGCGCTGAAGCTGAGTTTGAATGTCAGCCTGCTTTGTTTCAACATTCGTCTGTGCTTCAACAAGCGAGTTATAGCTGCCGGCAACGAAACCGGCAAAGATTCCGATTATTGCAAGGATTATAACAACGGTGATTAATACTTTTTTACCCTTCATTTAATGTTACCTCCAATATCTTAATCGCAGCTGAACTGCAATCATCCATGTTGATTATATATCATTCGTTAAAAAAAGTCTACTAAATTACAAAAGTGTAATTGTAAATTAATATTTTTTTCATCTCAACAAAAAAGAGGTGAACTTTTGTCACCTCAAAAAGTCTATTTTGTTATACGCCAAGGCAGCTGTCACTTTTTTTGTCGCTCTTTAAAAAGACGGTAAGTGTTCCTTTGCTGTCGCACGAAGCAAGAAGAACTTTACTCAAATCGGTTTGGTTTTGATTTTTCAGTTGGTTACGAAGCCAGTTTGAATCTTTGCCGATAAGGTTCAGGCTTTTATCAATTACCTTTCCGTCGATGATTACGTTAGCAACAAGCTCATCCTGAGTAACCGCAATTTTTAAATCCTTTGGCGTTGCAGGCCTGTTCTCCGATGCCGGAAGAAAACTCACTCTTCCGTTCGGTTCAAGAATAGCCGTATCAATTTGCGTGATGTCAAAGTATCCGTTGTTTCTGCATTTCATAAGAAACTCATTAACATCAAGGTGTGACTTTTTGAAGCCTTCATAATAGAGACGTCCGTTTTTCATAAGCACAGTCGGATTTCCGACAATGAAGCGGCGCATGACAACCGATTTATCGGTAAGCATTGCAACAAGAATCGAAAAGATTCCATAGATGACCATAGCAATAAGAATTTGCAAGACTTCACCCTTTTCGCAAGTTGCAAGCTCGGCGGCAATTGATCCGATCGTTATTCCGTTAATGTAATCAAAAAGACTCAGTTCGGAAAGCTGACGATAACCGATGAGACGGGTAATTGCAAACAAAACAACCACAGACAAAATCGTTGTAAGAACCACCTGTAAATATGACATAAGACGCACTTCCTTTCAAATTGGTAACCGCTGAATAATCGATAACGGAGTTTAGTTTTATTGTTTTATAAAGGAAGCGTTTTATTCATTGTATAAATAAAGAAAAGAAAGAAAAAATATCTTTGGTGATTTTATGAAATTATTTCTGTGTGTTTTAATCGGTTATCTGTTCGGAAATTTTCAAAGTTCATATATTTTTGTTCGTGCTTTCAAAAAGAAAGATGTTCGTACAATAGGTTCAGGCAACGCGGGAACAATGAACACACTTTTAAACGTCAGCGAAACGCTCGGCGCACTTGTTCTTTTTTGCGACATGCTAAAAACCATTATCTCGGCAATAATATGCACGGTTCTTTTCGGCGAGGGTGAAATTTCGGCAATCGTTGCCCTTTCTTCAATCGGCGTTTTTCTTGGACATTGCTTTCCGTTTTGGCTCGGTTTCAAAGGCGGAAAAGGCGTTGCGGTTGCAGTTGCTTTTGCACTGATTCTTATT
>DKDD01000059.1:3745-3961 GCA_002451715.1 Ruminococcaceae bacterium UBA6857
TTTTTGATATCCGTTATCGTTGCCGGAATCTTCGGTATTCTTATGAAATCCGCAACTTACGGTGCATACACATTTTCAATAATGCTTTTTGTTTGTTCGGTAGATTTTGAATACGGAAACGTTGTTGTTATTGCGTCATTTATTGAAAGTCTTACAATTGTTTTGCTTCATATCAAAGGCAGAAGAAAAATTCTTGCAGAAAATTGAAAAAAGTCC
>DKDD01000167.1:0-2035 GCA_002451715.1 Ruminococcaceae bacterium UBA6857
TTTTCCGCAGTGATGAGTCCGCGTTTTGAAAGTTCTTTTCCGTCTTTTGAAAGCACAGGGAACTCTTTAATCTCTTCCTTTGAAAGCTCAGACGGTTTGTTTTGCGCGCAAGTTGCGGTTTCGCTTTGCGGCGCTGAAGAAACCGACGAAGAAGTCGAAGTTGTTTCTAAAGGTTGAACCGTGGCGGAAGAAAGCGGCTCGGTGCCGGCCGTTATTGCGGCGGCCGAAGTTGCTTTTATGTCGGGAAAAATCAACGCAATGCGGCTTTTTACTTCGTCAAAATTTAGCCCGATAAAAACCGTAGCGGCAACGGCAGCAATCAGCAAAACGCAGATTATCGGACCGGCTTTTCCGCGGTGGTTCCTTTTTCTCGGGTCTTTGTGGCAAAATGGGCATTTTTCCGCTCTGTCTTCAATCTCAGCACTGCAATTTCTGCAAATCAATTCTTACACCTCGTTTATATGTTCGTTGAAAAATTCTTTGATTGTGTTCCAATAAAGCTTCGGGTTGAACGAGCCGCTTTGCTTAAATTTCTTAAATCAGACAATCTGAAAAATGTAAAATTTAAGATAGTCCGTTTCGGGAACGTTCCAAAGTATCGGGTGGTCTGGTGATTGCTGTCTTGCTTCAATCTGACGAAGCGAAACGCCTGCGTCCGCGGCAGCGGAATGAAGCATCTTTCTGAAAAGCTCATCCGTCATAAAGTGAGAGCAGGAACACGTTGCAAGGTATCCGCCGCGCGGAAGAAGCTTCATTGCTTTCATGTTGATTTCCTTGTAGCCGCGCTCGGCGTTTTTGATGGATGAACTGCTTTTTGTGAACGCAGGCGGATCAAGTATAATGTAATCATAAGGGCTATTCTTTTCTTTATAAAGTTTTGAAAGCAAATCAAAAACGTTCGCGCACTCAAACGAAAGGTTTGTAAGACCGTTGAGTTTCGCGTTTTCTTCGGTGAGTGAAATTGCATCTTTTGAAATGTCAACGGCGGTGACGTGCTTTGCGCCCATTTTGGCGCAGTTGAGGGCAAACGCACCGGTATGCGTGAAACAATCAAGAACAGTTTTGTCCTTTGCAATTTTTCCCGCAGCAAGGCGGTTGTACTTCTGGTCAAGGAAGAATCCGGTTTTCTGACCGTTTATGTAATCGACGTTGTACTTGATGCTGTTTTCGGTGATTACGGTTTTTCCGTCAAGGTCGGTCGAAAGACCGGGGAGGGCAAAAAATCCTTTGCTTTCCGTAAGTCCCTCTTTTTCGCGAATCGCAACGTCGTTACGCTCAAATATAGCTTTGACGGTGACACCCATTTCCGAAAGTACTTTCACCATGAGCGGAAAGAGCATATCTTTGATTTTTTCCGTACCGAGCGAGAGAACCTGCGTGACAAGAATATCACCGAAGCGGTCAACCGTAAGACCGGGGAAAGAGTCCGCTTCGCCGAAAACAAGGCGGCAGCAGTCAAAGTCGTCACCCATAACGGTTTTGCGGTACTCAAAGCAGTAACGCAGTCTGCGTTCATAAAACGCGGCGTCGAATTTGTCGTTTGCATTTTTTGAGATGATGCGGATTCGGATTTTCGAATTGTCGTTGTAATAGCCGTTCCCGAGAAAGCGGCCTTTTTTGCTCACAACATCAACAAGTTCGCCGTTTTGAACTTCGCCGATTATGTCGCGGACTTCTTCGCCGTAGACCCAGACGTGACCGCCGCGAAGGCTTTTTTCTCCTTTTTCACTGATAACTGCAATGGGGTATTTTCGTTCTGATTTCATTTGTTTGCTTGCTCCTAACATTTTGCCTTAGGCAAAATCTCTTATCTATTATGTATTACATTTTATCTATTATCTGAGGTTGAAATATGTGCAACATAAATTTATTGCAAAACCGTTCGGTCAAACCGTAGGGGAGTCGTTTGAGGCTCCCGTTTAAACCTCACCGTTTTTGACATGTAAATTTGTTGCGTATTTGTATGGTTTAATATCTATAAATCTATGCGGCGGAAAAGATTATGTTCACGGGTCGGCACAGGTCCGACCCCTAC
>DKDD01000167.1:2131-2743 GCA_002451715.1 Ruminococcaceae bacterium UBA6857
ACGGGAGCCTCGCGAGACTCCCATACAAAATTATTCTCATATAGCCTCAACAGATAGACTCATGAATGTCAATCGGTTTTTGTTTCTGTTTTGCCGGCACTCTTTTTATAAATCACAACCGAAGCAATAAAGCCCGAAAACATGACAACAGTGCTTAAAATAATAAGCAAAATCGAAATGTGTGTTTCTTCGCTGAGGGTGAGAAGCCGCATGAAAACCGAAACCGGAGAAACGGCAAAAATCGAAAAAGCGGCGATTGATACATCTGCAATCCTTGATAAAACAGGAATATGGAACTTATAGATAAGGTTCAGCGGCAAACATATTACCGAAGCAACCATCGGAAAAGCAAGACTTACAGCCGAAGAAACAAAAAAGCTTTTGTTTCCGCTTTTGAGTGCGTACTTTGAAGCGAAAACGCACGCGCCGACAAAAAGCAGGGGAAAGAGCAGTACCAAAATGCCTGACGGATAAAGTTCAATATTTTCAACAAAACAGAACATTCCCGAAAGCAAAATACCAAGTGCCCAAACGGTAATGGCAAAAACAATGCCTAAAAAAACCCGAATACCTTTTTTCTTCTGTGCGTTCATTAAGAACACCGCCTTTCAT
>DKDD01000139.1 GCA_002451715.1 Ruminococcaceae bacterium UBA6857
GGTTTCAAGGAGCAGGCACAAGGTTTTTTGTTCTGAAAGGGGAAGCTTCCTTATCAGCTGTTCGATTTCACTTGTTTCGTTTGAAACAACGCCGAGTATGTAATAATCCGGAGTTTCGCCCAAAATATTGCAAAGTTCAATAAGAAACTTTATCGTCGGAACATTGTTTCCTCTTTCAATGTTTGAAAGATGATTTTTTGAAATTCCAAGTTGTTTTGAAAGAGCTTCTTGAGTTAATCCCTTTTCTTTTCTTTTTTGCATAATTCTTATTCCGATCAGTTTTTTGTCCAATTTCAGCATTTAAATCACCACAAAATATGTTATTATACAAAATTTTAAAACAAATTATAGCAGAACAACTTGATTTTATTTGTAAAAATAAGGATAAAATGATGAAAGTTTTGTAATAATGTGATTTTCTGCATTTTTTGCTGTTTTTTCCGCAGTTCTGAAAACGGTATTGAATTATAATCAGCGAAGTGATATCTTGTTTTCAAAAGGAGGAATAGCTATGTTTGACTCAAAGAAAATCGTTGCGAAAGCAGCAAAAAAAGTTGCAGAAAAAGCTTTGACCAGAGATGCAAACTCAACAACCTGCGTCGGCATTTATCAGCCCAAAGCACCGGCAAAATTAGAGCAATTCAAAAAGAACTCTAAATAATGATAAGCAAAATTTCAGCCAAAATCGCTGATTATTTGTGCGCCAAATCTGCAATATCCGAAGAAGACAAAGAGATATATTCTTACGGATTTTTTGTGATGCTTTCCAAAGTATTGTTTTTGATAATTTCGGCAATATTCGGTCTGCTTTTTCACATTGTTCTTGAGAGTATGATTTTCTTTGTCTTCTTTTCTCTGATACGCAGTTATGCCGGCGGGATACATGCGTCCACCGAGTTCAGGTGCACTTTTTTCACAAGCGCCGCAATGTTTGCCTGTATTTTCTGCATAAAGCTGTCGGTAAAATACAACGCAGATTATCTGTTGACGGCGCTGCTGCTATTATCAACATTTGTTGTTCTTCTTTTGTCACCTTTGGATACACAGGAAAAACCGCTTGATAAACCGGAAAGAAAACGATATAAAAAACTTTCCTGCATTTTTGCGGCGGTAATTGTTTCTGCAGCTGTTGCTTTTTATATTTTGAATTTAAAAAGCTTTTCGTTTTCCTGCGTGTTCAGCATGATTTTTGAAAGTGTGTTGCTTATATCCGGAAAAATTAAGCAGCGACTGATTAAAAACAAAGAAAAAATCTGCAGAATTGCATGATTTTTCCGCAGTTCTGCTCATCCTATTGCTTATTTGGTTCAATTATGATATCAGTATTATCATCAAGAAGGAAAAACTGATACTCTCACTTAGAAAACAATAGTTGACTGTATTAGAAAATTCATGTTGAACCAGTTATATTAAGAAAGGATGTATTAATTGTGAAAACGAAAATCATCTCATTTGTTCTCTGTTTGGCATTGTTATCAAGTTTATTTATTCCTGCATATGCTACTTCGATTGATGTCACAGAGAAAGTAAATGTTAGCGTTGTTGAAAAAGATCTTGAAACCAATAAAGTTGAAGAAAAAGTATATTCGAATAGTACTAATGGAACGCCAAATGTTAAGGTTATTGATTCTTGGATTGATAAAGCTGAAACAAATTTTGATGTGTCAGAAGATATGCTGGCAAATAAAAAATTTGGCTTTGATACCCCTTATAGCATAATAGGTGATTCAGATGGAAGAACAAAAGTATCTTCTACAAAAGTACATCCATATTCTGCGATTGTTTATCTTGATATCTTTTTTGGTGCAATTAATGTTAGAGGAACAGGCTTTTTGATTTCTGACAATGTTGTTGCAACTGCCGGTCACTGCATTTATGACGATGAATATGGATGGGCAACTTCAATATCTGTTATGCCGGGAAAAACAGGCTATGGCGTTTTTCACGATCCGTATGGTGTTGCTACTGCTAAGAAAATGGCTGTAAGCCATCAATGGCTCAATAGCAATGATAGCAATTATGATTGGGGTGCCATTGAAATTCGTTCCGGCTTAATAGGCAATCCGGGAAAAATTAACATAGCTAGCCTTAGCGATAATAACTCAGCAATTAAAATTAGTGGTTATCCTGGGGAATTTGCAGGAAAAACAACATATGCACAATATGAAATGAGCGGAGCGGTTAGTTTTTCCACATCGTATCGTTATTATTATACAATTGATACGTCAGGAGGACAGAGCGGAGCGCCCATATTAGATGCTAACAATGTTGCGGTTGGTATTCATACATCAGGAGATAAAACAAATACTTATAATTCAGGAATTAAATTTACGGATAGTGTACTATATTATCTTAATCTGTGTATATCAAATGGCGTAGGATATTATGAATGATGAAATAGTAGCTATAATTAAATAAGTGTTATAAAATCGGTTTTTTCTTCTTGAGTATTTTTTAGTAAGGAGATAGTCACAATGTCATTTAATGTAAAAAAATTATTTACTCGTATCCTTGCAATCATTTTAGGCATGATTGCTGTGTTTACCGGTGGAAATGTTGACAACATACAACTTGAAATTAAAAATGAAGTTACTACTAAAACTGAAGTTATTCAAGTTGAAGTTTTAAATGGTACCGGCAAAAAAATTACTGCTGACTATGGTTTTTCATTTGAAAAAAATGAAGATGGAAAATGGGTAAAAATTGATTTTTCTGATGATTATAAAATCAAAGAAACCGCTGTTATTATTAGAAATCTTCAGACCGTAATTTTCACAATCAATGTTGTTGAAGCCTTTGGAAAAACTCTTGATGAGGGCGAGTATCGTATAACAAAAGATGGCTTTGAATCATATTCAAATAATTCTATAGTTTTTACTGTTAAGTCAGCCTAATTGTTACATAAAAACTAATGATTTAGAATTAAATGCTTGAAAAACATTGATTTTGCAGAATTAAATTGCACAGCAATGTGCAATTTATATACCTACCTTCACTTAATCCTCGCAGATTCGCCCATGAATATTGGCAAATCTGCGGGGATTTTTTTGGCTTGTTTGCCGAAATAAAAAGGCTGCAAAATCAGTACTCTTCCGATTTTGCAGCCTTGATTTATGTTGTTTTACACGCCGAAAAGTGTTTTTGCATTTTCGCGGCATATATCAATCAGCTCTTGCGTGTCCGTACCCCGAACATCTGCAAGCTTTTCTGCCGTATAAGCAATCATTGAAGAGTCACATCTTGTTCCTCTGAGCGGAACGGGCGCCATGTAAGGACAATCCGTTTCAAGCAAAAGCTTGTCTTCCGGAACGATTGCGGCAACTTCAAGCGGCTTTCTTGCGTTTTTGAACGTGACAGCACCGCCGAGCCCAATGTACATTCCGAGTTTTAAAACTTCTTTCGCCATTTCCGCACTGCCGGAAAAACAATGAACAACGCCTTTTGGTTTGTACTTTTTGAGCAGGTTCATCGTGTCCTCGTGCGCTTCTCTGTCGTGAACAATAATCGGAAGCGAAAGTTCGTTCGCAAGAACAATCTGCTTTTCAAAAAATTCAAGCTGAACTTCGCGCGGCGAAAAATCGTAGTGATAATCGAGTCCGATTTCGCCGACGGCAATGACTTTTTCCTTTGAATAAAGCGCTTTGAGTTCTTCAAGGTCGCTTTCTTTTGCGTCTGCCGCTTCGTGCGGATGAATACCGATTGCAGCAAAAACAAAATCAAACTTTTCCGAAAGCCGTATTGCTTCAAGTGAAGAAGCTTTGTCACAGCCGCAGTCGATTACGCCGCAGACACCGTTTTCATGAAGGGAAAGAAGAAGTTCTTCTCTGTCCTCATTGAATTTTTCGTCGTCGTAATGCGAATGTGTGTCAAAAATGTTTTGGTAACTCATCTGATTTTTGCTCCGTTGGGCATACCGTCAACAAAAACAACCTTAACATCGTCTTCGCCGCAGTCTCCGGCAAGAATCATTCCCGCGCTTTCAACGCCGCAGAGAACGGCAGGTTTGAGGTTGGAGACAACGAT
>DKDD01000036.1:0-257 GCA_002451715.1 Ruminococcaceae bacterium UBA6857
AGCTATTCGCTCTATGCCGATTCGCTGTCGGATTGGTTCAACGAAAACGTTGCAAAGGATTGGTATGCGCTCCGCGGCAGGCTTATGACGGTACTGCAAGAGGAAGCCGAGCTTAAAGAAATAGTAAAGCTGGTCGGAATGGACGCGCTTTCCGCCCCAGACAGGCTCAAACTTGAAGCGGCGCGTTCTATACGCGAGGACTATCTGCATCAGAACGCATTTCACGAAACCGACACATATACCTCGCTTAAAAAGCA
>DKDD01000036.1:307-3736 GCA_002451715.1 Ruminococcaceae bacterium UBA6857
AGCAGTATTTGTTAATGAAACTGATACTTGCGTTCTACGACAGGTCAAACGCCGCTATAAACGACGGCGCCTCGATTGAAAAAATAGTCGCTATGCCCGTCCGCGAGAAGATAGGCAGATTTAAGTATGTGAAAGAAGACGAAATACAAAAATCGTTCGATGAAATTTCGGCGGAGCTTGACAGCGATATTGACCGCGCCGTAAAAACTTCGGACGAGGATTAAGGAGGGAGTTTTAAATGCCTAAGGAATACAAAACCATAAGAGAGGTTGCAGGACCTCTTATGATGGTAAGCGATGTTGAAAATGTAAAGTATGACGAGCTTGGCGAAATAGAGCTTCCGAACGGCGAAACAAGGCGTTGCAAGGTGCTTGAAATAAACGGCACGAACGCCCTCGTTCAGCTTTTTGAAAACTCAGCGGGTATCAACCTTGCCGATTCAAAGGTGCGCTTTTTAGGGCGCGGAATGGAGCTTCCCGTATCGCCCGATATGCTTTCGCGCGTGTTTGACGGACTCGGCCACCCGATAGACGGCGGTCCCGAAATAATCCCCGAAAAGCGTATGGACATTAACGGCAGACCTATGAACCCCGCGGCGAGAAACTACCCACAGGAGTTTATTCAGACAGGCGTTTCCGCCATTGACGGACTTAATACCCTTGTAAGGGGTCAAAAACTTCCGATTTTTTCCGCTTCGGGACTTCCCCACGCCCAGCTTGCCGCACAGGTTGCGCGCCAGGCAAAGGTTCGCGGAACAGACGAACAGTTTGCCGTTGTTTTTGCCGCAATGGGAATCACTTTTGAAGAATCCGATTTCTTCACCGAATCTTTCCGCGAAACAGGTGCGCTTGACAGAACCGTAATGTTTTCGAACCTTGCGAACGACCCTGCGATCGAACGAATCGCAACGCCGAAAATGGCTCTCACCGCCGCGGAATACCTCGCCTTTGACAAAGGTATGCACGTTCTTGTAATCCTTACCGATATCACGAACTATGCGGACGCGCTTCGCGAAGTTTCCGCCGCAAGAAAAGAAGTACCGGGAAGAAGAGGCTACCCCGGATATATGTATACCGACCTTGCCTCAATTTATGAAAGAGCGGGCAGACAGCGCGGCAAAAAGGGCAGTATCACCCTTATTCCGATTCTGACCATGCCCGAAGACGACAAAACCCACCCGATTCCCGACCTCACCGGCTATATCACCGAAGGACAAATTATTCTTTCGCGCGAACTTCACCGAAAAGGCATTGTTCCGCCGATTGATGTTCTTCCGTCGCTTTCCCGTCTTAAAGATAAAGGTATCGGCGAGGGCAAAACAAGAGCCGACCATTCAAACACAATGAATCAGCTTTTCTCTGCCTATGCACGCGGAAAAGAAGCAAAGGAACTCATGGTTATTCTCGGCGAAGCCGCGCTTACCGATATGGATAAGCTTTACGCAAAATTTGCCGATGAATTTGAAAAACAGTATGTCTCTCAGGGAAACGAAACAAACCGCTCAATCGAAGAAACGCTCGACCTCGGCTGGAAACTTCTTTCAATTCTTCCGCGCAGCGAGCTCAAACGAATCAGCGATGATTTCCTTGATAAGTATTATATTGAAGAGCAGGTGATCTGATGGCGGTCATGAACGTCAATCCGACGCGAATGGAACTTACCAATCTCAAGCGCAAGCTGATGACGGCGCGAAAGGGTCATAAGCTTCTCAAAGATAAACGCGACGAACTCATGCGCCGCTTTCTTGACCTTATCCGCGAAACAAAAGAGCTTCGCCAAAAAGTTGAAGACGGCGTGAAAACAGCAAACTTTCACATGTCCGTTGCGCGCAGCGTGATGACCGACGAAGAAATTGAAGTTGCGCTGATGATGCCGGCGCAAAGAATGAGCGCCGATGTCGGAACAAAAAACATCATGAGCGTTGATGTTCCCGTTTTCAAGCCGGAACTTAAATCGGCAAAAGACGGCGAAATTTATTCTTACGGCTACGCTTTCACCGGCGGCGACCTTGACGAAGCGGTTTCTTCGCTTTCAGCCATTATGCCCGATATGCTAAAGCTTGCCGAAAGCGAAAAGACCTGCCGCCTTCTTGCGTCTGAAATTGAAAAAACGCGCCGAAGAGTTAACGCTCTTGAGCACGTTTTGATTCCTCAATATGAGGAAACGATAAAATATATCACAATGAAGCTTGATGAAAACGAGCGTTCTTCAACAACGCGCCTTATGAAAGTTAAGGACATGATGCTCAAAGAAGCTCACCATTACAATCAAGCTTAAAAGGAAATAATTATGACTGAAGATGAAGTTTTGTTCTCTCATGCTTCGGATCTCAAGATGCAGTGCGCCGACGAATCTGTTGTTCAAAGCACTGCTTTTCTTGATTTACGGCAAAGAACGCTGCTTTTGCCGCTTGAAAAAGTGCAAAGCGAATATGTTAAAACTTTTTATTACGGCGGCTTTGACGAAGCGGAACGCCTTTGCGCCGTTTTTGTTCCGCGGTTTTATGAAGAAAACGACGTGTTTGAGTTTTTCAAAACTTATCCCGAATTTGACCCGATTGTACTTTTGCGCCTTGAAAAGGATAGGTTCACCTCTCTTTCCCACCGCGATTATCTCGGCGCGCTTATGGGGCTCGGTCTTCGGCGCGAAATGCTCGGCGATATCGTGACTGACGAAAACGGCTGTTTTCTTTTCTGCCTTTCTTCGGTAAAAAAGTTTATTGAAGAAAACCTCAAAAGCGCGGGACGCGCAAGCATAAAAGTGAGCGAAGTTCAAAAAGGAAGCTTTGTTCAAAAAAACGAACGCACCGAAGATGTTTTCTTTTCCGTTGCTTCTTTGCGGCTTGACGCGGTTTGCGGCGCGGCTTTTTCCCTTTCAAGGGGTAAAGCGGCGGAATTTATCGAAAGCGGAAACGTATATCTCGGCGGCATTCAAACAACAAAAACCGACCGAAAAGTTGCCCTCGGCGAAAAAATCGTTCTTCGCGGAAAAGGCAAAGCTGTCCTTTCGGAAATCAAGGGCGAAAGCAAAAAAGGCAGAATACATATAGTGCTTAAAAAATATCTTTAAGCCGGTCATAAATGCGGCAGTTTTCCTGTCGCATTTTTTTGCGCAAATTTTAATCGCGGAACGAAATTGTCAAAAAACTGTCAATCTTTTTTTTCGTTCGGCGTCATGTTCCGCAATCGTGTTGACTTTTCATAAAATTCGTGTATCATATATTCTGTGGAATTTTGGAGATGTGCGGCGCCTTTTCGCCGCAAA
This sequence comes from Ruminococcaceae bacterium UBA6857, assembly GCA_002451715.1. Lineage (GTDB taxonomy): Bacteria > Bacillota > Clostridia > Oscillospirales > Acutalibacteraceae > UBA6857. Next base: position 3,572 of record DKDD01000036.1, read on the forward strand.
ACAACAAACAGAGGGATGAAAAGATGGATTACAAATACAAATTTTCTGTTATCATACCGGTTTATAACGTTGAAGAATATCTTGACGAAAGTATTCTTTCTCTTGTTAACCAGACGATCGGCTTTGAAAAAAACATTCAGCTGATTCTTGTTAACGACGGTTCAA
>DKDD01000225.1:0-6126 GCA_002451715.1 Ruminococcaceae bacterium UBA6857
GCCGTAAAGGCGCTTTCTGACCGTTTCAAAGTCGTCATCCGAAATTCCTTCTTCGCGAAGTCTTTTGATTTCGCCGATGATTTCGTCGCGTACCTTTTTCGGTTCGCTGCTTTCACCGGTGAAAATCGGAACGGCAAAGCCTCTTCCGGTGAAGTATTCCGTGCCGAAGTTTTGGTTGATAAGACCCTCTTCAAGCATTTTGCAGTAAAGCGGCGAAACCTTTCCCGCAATGATCCCGAGCGCAAGGTTGACCGAAACAAGCTCTTTCGGCGTGCGAAGAGGGGAACGGTGGTTTTCTTTGAAACCGAGCGCAAACTTCGTCACGTCAACGCCGAGTTTTTCTTCGGTGTAATCGGTAACAACGCCTGTGTCTTCTTCGGGAATGATTTGTTCAAATTCAACCTTTTCTTCTTTCGGAAGAACGCGGTCTGCAATTTTAAGAACTTCATCTTTTGAAACGTTTCCCGCAACGGCAAGTGCCATATTTGAAAGGTTATAGAACGTGTTGTAGCAGCCGTAAAGGAGCTTTGCATTGATTTCGGCAATGGATTCAATCGTTCCGGCAATATCGATTCTTACCGGGTTCTTGCTGTAAATTCCGCGAAGAAGATTGAAAAGCGTTTGCCAATCCGGGTCGTCCTGATACATTCTGATTTCCTGACCGATGATGCCCTGTTCCTTTTGAACGGTCTGTTCTGTGAAATACGGCTTTTTAACAAAGTCAAGAAGAATTTCAAGCGATTTTTCAAAATTACTGCTGCAAGAGAAAATGTAGCAGGTGCGGTCAAAGGACGTGAAAGCGTTTGCGTTTGCGCCCGTTTTTGCAAAAAGTTCAAATGCGTCAAGTTCTTCGCTTTCAAAAAGCTTGTGTTCAAGAAAGTGCGCAATACCCTCCGGAACGCAGGTGAAGTCTTTTTCGTTTTTGAGCTTGAAGCAAGTGTCGATTGAGCCGTACTTCGTTCCGAACATTGCAAATGCTCCGGTGTATTCCGGCTTTTCCATCACGAATATTTTAAGACCGCTGTCGTGGTCAATTTCATAGTAACCGTCCGAAAGAAGGTCGTTTTTAATGAATTTTTCAGTCATCTTCTTTTTCCTCCTTTTTCTCGCTTTCAAGAATAAATACCGTGTCTTCGGTTACGGAACAGGCGGCAACGATAATTTCTTCGCGGCTGACCGATTTGATCATTTCGGCAATCGAATCCGGTGTGTAAAATTCGCCCGAAGCGCAGTACGCTTTGAACCAGGCGTCAATGTCCGTTCCGGCGTCTTCAACGGAATGAAGCGTGTCGCAAAGGCTGAGTTTTGCCTGCGCAACCGTTTCGTCTTCAAAGTTGCCGCGTCTTACTTCGTCAAGTTCGTTTCTGATTGCATCAAGCGCTTTTTGTGCATTTTCGGTTTCAACACCGCTTTGAACGGCAATGATGCCCTTTGAGTTGATGAGCGACGCGCTGCAATAATAGCAAAGGCTCATTTTTTCGCGCACGTTCATGAAAAGCTTTGAAAAAGTGCCCGAACCGAAAATTGCATTCATAACTTTCAGCGCGGCATAGTTGTCCATGCCGTAAGTCATGCCTGCGCGGTAGCCGACAACCAGCTTGCCCTGCTTAACGTTTTGCTTTTCGGTAACGGTTTTTGTGCCGTAGCTTTCCGTTAAAAATTCTGTTGTGATGTCGATGATGTTTTTGCGTTCAAGTTTTTCAAAATACGGTTTTACGGTGTCGGTAATTTCCTTTTCGCTCTTCGGTCCGATATAGTTTATCTGGATCGGGCAGGAGAAAATGAGGTTTTTCCACTCTTCAAAAAGAACCTTTCCGTCAAGCTTTTCGATGATTTCCTTTTTGCCGTATTTGTTGAGGGAATAAGCTTCATTTTTGCACATTTCTTCCAGCATACGGTTGAGGGCGTAAACGCGCTTTTCGTCTTTTTCGCTTTCGATTCTTTGAAGCAAAAGACGCTTTTCGCGCTCAACGTTTTCTTTTTTGAATCCGTCCGGAGTGATGTCCGGCTCAAAAAGGCAGGAGAGAAGAAGCTTAATGCATTCTTCGGTAATCGGTGCGCCGTCAAGTGTAAATTTATCGTCAAGGCAGGAAAGGTTAAGGCTCAAAACAAGAGCTTCGCCCGATTTTGAAATTGACGGAGAAATGATTGCGCCGTAAAGTTTTGCAAGCGCACGGTTCATTGAAAAAACCGTCGGATATTCTTTTGTTGTTCTTGAAAGAAGATAGATAAGAAGGGCTTTTTCGCTCGTTTTGGAATCAAGGGGCGCAACAATGTTCAGCGACATTGTTGTTGTTTTGAACTTTCCCGTTTGGTGATATCCGAGCTTTACGCCCTTTGAAATTTTTGAAACGTTCACTTTTATTCCTCCCGAAATAACATTCTTTTTTATTTTACCACAACGTTCGGATAATTACTATAGAAATGCCCGAAAAAGTTTTTGTTGCGTGTTTTGGTTTTTGATGATATTATTGAAGCCGTGAAAGGAGTGCTTTTTATGGCAACATCAAAAGAATACATCGACTTTGTTCTTGAAAATATTCACGGCTTTGAAAACGTGAGGGCAAGAAAAATGTTCGGCGAATACATGGTTTATGTTAACGACAAGCCGGTTTTGCTTGTTTGCGACAACACTGTTTTTGTCAAAAAGCTGCCGGAGCTTTTACCGCTTATGGAAAACGCCGAATGCGGTCTTCCGTATGAGGGCACAAAAGAACATTATATTCTTGACATTGAAAACGAAGAACTTTCAAAAAAGGTGATTTCCGTGCTTGAAGCGGTTACGCCTGTGCCGAAAAAGAAGACGAAAAAAGCAAAGTAAAAAAATGCCGTGCATCAAAGCGCGGCATTTTTGTCGGTATTTTATGAAAGCGGTTTAAGCTCCTGCGTGTTGAAATCCGAAATCATGAACTGCGGATATTTTTCGTTTGAGCCGGCTTTTGCATCACCCGTGTTTGAAAGAAGATACATAATGAAATCGCTGTAATCGGTGCCGTATGAGCCGGCGACGTGCGGTGCATATTTGATCATGTATGTATATTCGGGAAGAATTGCGGTTGAAAGGTCAACGCAGTTGTCGGGCGAAAGAAGCGACGGGTCGGAAGCTTTGTAATCTTCGCCGAGCGTTTTTCCGAATTTTGCAACCGTTGCAAAGCCGGAAGTGTTGTAAGCTTCAAGAATAGTGTCGCCGGAAAAGTCGGAACTTTCGCAAAACGGAGTTACGGGCGAACCGTAGTTTGAAAGAACATTGATTTTAACTCCTTTTGAAATCATTTCTTTCAAAAGTGCGGTTCTGTTTTTCATCATGTTTTGAAGTGAGTCGGTTCTTTTGAGGAATGTTTCGGTGACGTTGTTCTTTGAACCGAAAACAAAAGTCATTGCTTTGTCATAGTCTTCTTCGCAGATGAGACCCCAAAGGGTGGGCGAGTGACCGAAAATCGGTCTGAGAACGCGGTCATAAATGTCGTCTTTTCTGTTTTCAAGAATGTAGTCCGTGAGCTTTGTGAGAAGATTCAGCGCACCGGATTTATAAAGCACGTTCATCGCAAATTTTCCTGCGGCATTTGCGCTTCCGTTTGAAAGATAGTTATAGATGTTTTCCGCCGTAATGTTAAGCTTTCCGGTGAAAACGTCGCAGGCAACCTGTGCGCCGCAGAATGTTGAAGAATCGAAAATGCAGCGGCCGATGTTTTCATAACCGTATTTTGAAAGATATGCCATTGTCATGATCCCGCCCATGCTGGCGCAGATGATGTTGACTTTTTTGTGTCCCGTGTTTTTAACGGCAAGCTGAACGGCATTGTTGATTTGATCCGCAACAACAAACGGGTCAACGCGCCAGTCATAGCTTATATAGTAGACATACTTTTTGCCGTAGGTTTCAAGACAGGTGCGAACAATTCCAAGCTCGCAGGCTTCTTCTTCAAGAAGTTCGGGATAGTGGTCGGCGCTGAGCGAGTAGTCTCTCATTCCGGTGTTATAGACCGGGTCGCCGTTTTCGTCCATTGAGTTATATTTGAGAACTTCATAAACGCAGTCAAGAACCGTGTCGATTGCGGCGTCCTTGTCACGCTTCAAAAAAAGCTGCCAAAGCGCTTTGACCGCCGCCGGGGCAATTGTTTTAACGCTGAAATCGTTGACCGATTTTTCGTCTTTGGTGTTGGGGTCAACCTTAACGTTCATAAAGTCCATTCCGCGAACCATGATTATGGGATCGCGGTCGGTGATTGTTTCTGCGCTTTTTGAATCGGCGGCAAAGGCATATACCGATATCGAAAAAATCATCAGAACGGCAAGAAACAGACTTAAAACTTTTTTCATTTTCAACTTTCCTCTTTCCATAATTCATATGACCGAACAAATTAAAAAACGTTCGGAATTATATCAATGCTTATTACTTTCCGAAAATTCTGAGAACGAGTCTTTTGATTGCGTCAAAAAGCTCTGCAACGGCTTTGAAAAAGCGAACAAAAATGTTTTCTTCGCCCTTGTTTTCGTCAACGCTTTCGTCTTTGTGGTCGAAAGAAAGAAAACGCGGATATTTTTCAAAAGTGTCAACGGTAACTTTTTCGTCCGAAAAAAGAATGGCACATGAAAGTTCAAAGAGCGAATCGTGACCTGTCGAGTGTTTAAGTCCGTTTATGAACCATGTTTGATTCGGGAAAAGGCAAGTTGAAGCGTCAACTTGCTTGTCGGGAGAAATATACTTTGCGTCCTTTTCGGCAAGGTATTCATCCGAAAGTTTTTCGCCGGCGGGGGCAACTGTTGCGCCGTAAGAAGTGTACTTCGTGTCAATTACGCCGTCGCCGTTTGCGTTCCATGTCGGAGTAATCGGAACGGAGCTGTAACCGTATGACGAATAAACACCGAAGCGGCACTGCTTTTCGGTTTCAACAAGAAGGTCAACCTTGTCTTTTCTGACCGTATTGTCAAACGCATAAAGCTTTTCAAGAAGTTTTGCATAAGCTGCGGTATCTCCGCCGCAGACTTCGCCGAAAATATAGTTGTATGCGTCGCCGAGGTATTCGTCCGGACACATTGCCCAAATTGTCGGCCAGCGGCAAAACAGCGGCATAACAACTTCGGGAATTGCGTCTTCTTTGATTCCTTCAATCATTTCGTCGGCAAAGTTCATTACAAAATCAAGAACACCGGCTCTTGTAAGAAGTTCTGAAACGGTTGAAACAAGCGATTTATAGCTTGTTCCGTCCATGACGTATGAAAGAAAGCTTTTTATTGCGTCAAGGCTGAGTTCAATTTGACCGGTGAGGAGTTCGCCGGTATAGGTTTCGCCGAAAACGGCGGTCGAATCCATAATAACGCCCTGAATTCTGTCTCTTCCGAAAAGATCAATGTATGAAAGAGTAACAACGCCGCCATAAGAGTGAGCGGTGAGGCAAACCTTTTCGCTTCCGCTTTGTTTGCAGACATATTCGATAAAGTCGTTGAGCTGCGCCGCAATTTCAAGCGGACTCAAACGCCAGTCATATTTAAAGTCGATTTCGTCTTTTGAAAGAATTTCTTCTTTTGTCGGATAAGTGAAATCAACGCCCGTGTTGGTTTCTTTGTCGCCGCTTTCATTGAGCCAAACGGGCTCAAAAATTTTGTTTGCCGCAGGAACGATTGCCTTTGAAAAAGTTTTCCAATCCTTTGTGACCGAAACGGTAACAAGGGCGGGAAGAACTTCTTTAACAACGCCGATTATTGCGTCGTTTGACGGCGGCCAAATTTGTTTTTGCTCCTCTGTTCCCGGATTTTCATAAAGCGAACATGACATGAAACCCATAACGTGAATAATTGGGCAGTTTTTTTCATAACTTACTTCTTTTGCCGAAGCGCAAATGCCGAACATTCCGCCGAACGCAAGAACAAAAGCAAGAAAAATGCCGAGTGCTTTTTTCAGTTTCATCAAATCTTCTCCTTCTTGCGGCTTTTTGAAAAGCCTTTTATAAATCTTTCTATCGCCGAAGTGTTCGGACAAATGTCGCTTATCTTCGGTCAGACAATGGGATTATAGCATATTTTTACCAAAAAATCAAACCCGAAAAAGAATAATTGCAAGCCTTGAATAAAGACAAAAGAACGATTGGCAAGCAAAGAGCGAAAAGGCGACAAAAACTTCTTAAA
>DKDD01000225.1:6158-10065 GCA_002451715.1 Ruminococcaceae bacterium UBA6857
TCGGTTTGATTTTTTTCGGAATATGTGATATCATAGTCAAGTATATTTTCAGAACATTTTTCGCAAAGGAGATTTGTCCGTTTTGAAAGAAAACTATCTCATAACGCTCCACACGGTTCAGGATACCGACGGCGACAAGGATATCATTGATATGACTGCCCGCGCTTCGCTCAAAGGCGAGGGGGACGATTATTATATCACCTATACCGACGAAGACGGTGACCTCAAAGGCTGTGTAACAACGCTTCACGTTGAAAACGGGAATTGCATAACAATCAGCCGCGACGGAAGTTATAATTCACACATGATCATCGAAAAAAACATTCGCCATGTGTCTCATCACACAACACCTTACGGTTCGTTCTCGCTTGGTGTCAGCGCGCTGAACATCAAATCAAAGATGGAAAAAAGCGGCGGAACGCTCGATTTTAAATATTGCACCGATATCGACATGCATCCGCTCGGTGAAATTGAATTCAGTATAAAACTTGAAGAAAGACTTCCGAATGCCTGACGGGAGAGGAAAGGATAATATATAATGAAACTTACAACAGAAAAAGCTCAGGAACAAATCAGCACACTGATAAATAACGCGATCGCTTCCGCTTCGAAAAACGGAATTTTTCCGCAAACCGAAAGCGCAAATTATAAAATCGAAGTTCCGGCAGACAAGGCAAACGGCGATTTTTCGGTCAACGCCGCGATGGTCAACGCAAGAACATTCCGCCTTCCTCCGCGCAAAATTGCGGAAACAATCGTTTCCTTTATTTCGCTTGACGGAACTTACTTTGAAAAAATTGAGGTTGCCGGTCCCGGTTTTATCAACTTTTACCTGAACGACAAATATTATGCCGACGTTCTTCTTGACATTGAAAAGCTCGGTGACGATTACGGAAAAAGCGATTTCGGCAAGAATAAAAAAATCAACGTTGAATTTGTTTCCGCAAACCCGACCGGTCCCATGCACATGGGCAACGCCCGCGGGGGAGCTTTGGGCGACTGCCTTGCCGCTGTTTTGGAATACGCCGGCTATGACGTAAGCCGTGAATTTTATGTTAACGATGCAGGCAACCAAATCGACAAATTTGCCCTTTCGCTCGATATCAGATATCAGCAGATTTTTAAAGGCGAAGACAGTGTCGAACTTCCCGAAGACAGCTATCACGGCGCGGATATTAAAGAACGTGCAAAAGAATTTGCCGACCTTTACGGCGACAGCTTCCTTGAAAAAAGCGAAGCGGAAAGAAGAAAAGCTCTTGTTGATTTCGCACTTCCCAAAAATATCGACAACATGAAAAAAGCGATGGAAAAATATCGCATTAAATATGATACATGGTTCAGCGAGCTCACGCTTCATAACGGCGGCGAACTTAAAGAAACGCTTGACCTTCTCAAAGAACGCGGATATACCTATGAAAAAGACGGCGCGCTTTGGTATAAGAACATTGAAATTCAAACCGAAATGCTCAAAGAACAGGGCAAAAGCCAAGAATATATCGACAAGCTTGAACTCAAAGACGATGTCCTTGTTCGTACCAACGGAAACCCGACCTATTTCGCCGCGGACATTGCTTACCACAGAAACAAGCTTCAAAAGCGCGGATTTGAAAAGGCAATTGACGTTTGGGGCGCAGACCACCACGGTCACGTTGCAAGAATGAAAGGCGCAATGAGGGCGGTCGGCATTGACGAAAACAGACTCGACGTTCTTCTTATGCAGCTTGTTCGCCTTATGAGCGACGGAAACGTTGTAAGAATGTCCAAAAGAACGGGCAACGCAATTACTCTTGTTGATCTTCTTGAAGAAGTACCTATTGACGCTGTCCGCTTCATGTTTAATCTTCAGGAACCCGGTTCGGTAATGGATTTTGATCTTGACCTTGCCGTAAAGCAAAGTTCGCAAAACCCCGTTTACTATTGCCAGTATGCCCACGCAAGAATTTGCAGCATTCTTTCAAAGCTTTCTTCCGAGGGAAAGACCGTTTGCAAATGCGGCGAAGAGCAGCTTGAAAAGCTTAAAGAAAGCGAAGAACGCGCTCTTATCACACACCTTGCGGCACTTCCCGGCGTAATTGTTGGCGCGGCGAAAAATTACGATCCGGCAAAGGTTACTCATTACGCAATTGAGCTTGCAACCCTTTTCCATAAGTTCTATAACGCCTGCCGCGTCAACGTTGAAGACGAAGAGCTTATGAAAGCAAGACTTTTCCTTTGTGTCTGTGTCAAAAACACAATGAAAAACGTTCTCACGCTTCTAAAAGTTGATGCACCGGAAAGAATGTGAAGCAAAAACGAATATTTTGCTCAAAAATTCAAAAAATATTAATATGTTTTAATGTTTTTCGTTATAAAATTGTCTCATAATAACTTGATTTAAGGTTCAGTATATAAAATGTATTGGACCATTATAAATTGAAACACCTGTTTTTACGGAGGAGATAAAATGAGCGCTGAAAAAATTCTTGTTGTTGATGATGATCTTAACATCTGTGAGCTTTTGCGGCTCTATCTTGAAAAGGAAGAATATACCGTTGTTATTGCCAACGACGGCGCTTCTGCCGTTTCAACCTTTAATGCCGAAAATCCCGCGCTTGTTTTGCTTGATATTATGCTTCCGAAGCTTGACGGCTGGCAGGTCTGCCGCGAAATCAGAAAGTTTTCCGAAGTGCCGATTATCATGCTCACCGCAAAGGGTGAAGTTTTTGACCGCGTTCTCGGTCTTGAACTCGGTGCGGACGATTACGTTGTAAAGCCGTTCGATGCAAAAGAAGTCGTTGCACGAATCAAGGCGGTTCTTCGCCGCTCTGCTTCGAGCATGGCCGACGAAGTCAAGGAAGTTCATTACGACAAACTCTCAATCAACCTCACAAACTATGAGCTTCGCGTTAACGGAGTTCAGGTTGATACGCCGCCGAAAGAAATGGAACTCATCTTCCACCTTGCAAAGAACCCGAACAGGGTTTTCACTCGCGATCAGCTTCTTGACGAAGTTTGGGGCTTTGATTATTACGGCGATTCAAGAACCGTTGACGTTCACATCAAGCGTCTTCGCGAAAAGCTTGACGGTGTTTCCGATAAATGGGAACTTCGCACCGTTTGGGGTGTCGGATATAAATTTGAAACGAAGGAATAACAACAAAGATATCTTCAGACACTGCCGCAAAAAGCAGTGTCTGAACGTTTTTGTGAAAGGAGAGAAAAACGTTGAAAAAAAGAAAAACGAAAAAAAAGCCGATTTATAAGCGTAGCACAATTTTTCGCCGCTACTTTGCTTTTGCGGCGTCAATCGTTCTTGGGTGCATGGTTGTTCTGGGACTTGTTATGATTATTTTTGTTTCGAGCCAGTGGTGGAATGATAAAACCGACACACTTGTCGGAAATGCACGAAACATTATAAGCGTTGCAAAAGAATATCACCTTGCCGACAGCAGCGAAGCCGAACACACAAAAAAGCTTTTGAGCAATACGCTGAACACCATGTCTTCCGCAACAAAGTCCGATTATTTCATCACCGATGAGAACGGAAACATCCTTGTCTGCGAAAATTCAATCAACGGCTTCTGCGCCGAACACGACAAAATGAAGCTTGACGATTCTTATATGAGCCGTGCGCTCAAAAACGGTTTCACCGATTTTATCAGCGATGACACTTTCGGACGAGGAAAATTTGTTGTTGCCGTTCCGATTATCGACGACAATTCAAGAGAAGAAAACAGCATCGGCGCGGTTTTTGCCGTTGAAAACGCAATTGAAGGTCTTCTTCCCTATATTCTCGGAATTTTGAACGTGTTCTTCTTCACCGCGATTATTCTTCTCGGAATCAGTTCAATCACAATCTATCAGCTTTGCAAGGGCATTGCCGTTCCGCTTGAAGAAATGGAAGAGGTTACAAAGCACTTTGCAAAGA
>DKDD01000106.1:0-130 GCA_002451715.1 Ruminococcaceae bacterium UBA6857
AAAGCTCATCGCCGAAAAAGGCGTATACTGCAAGCTTTACACAGGTGCGTTTGAACTTGAATAAAGGACTGTGCGATATAAAAAAACCGCCGCCGCACGAAAAAAAGTGCGGCGGTGTTTTTTAAGATGC
>DKDD01000106.1:197-5344 GCA_002451715.1 Ruminococcaceae bacterium UBA6857
TAGAACGAAAGAAAAGCCTTCAATTCTGCAATATCGGTTATCCGTGGACATTTTCTGCCGCCAATAATTCTTTCACCGCGAAAGCGCATCTTTTGAAAAAGCAATGACCTTTGACCGCATAACCGGCGGTCACTACATTTTATGCGCCGCTTTCTTTGTTGACAGCGGCGGGCAAAACGTAATATAATAGAAAAAGTCAGAAAGTTAAAAAAATATTCCAAAAGACAGCTTTGTCTTTTTGAAAGAGGAATTTAAGAATGAAAAAAAGAATTGGAATTGTTTTTGCCGACGAAATGGAGTATAAACCTTTTGTTGAAGCGGCAGAAAAATTCGACGCAAAAAAAAGAACGCTTAACGGTTGCAACAGCGTTTCGTTTGAAATTGAAAACCTTTTTGTTACCGCAATTGAAAGCGGAATCGGAAAAGTCAATGCCGCTTTTGCCGCGTCAACTCTTATTCTTGAAGAAAAGGCGGAAGTTATTCTCAACGCCGGTCTTTCCGGAGCAATCAGCAAAGTTCGCCGCGGAGACATTGTTGCCGGCGAAAGCTTTACCGAATGTGATTTTGACCTCACGGCAATCGGATACGACCTTGGAATCAAACCGGACGGCGATGTTTCGGTTCACAAAGCCGATGAATCGCTTCTTCAAAAGCTTTTGGAGGATAAAAGAATCAAAAGCGGAAGTTTCGGAACGGGCGACCTTTTCCTTTCGGACAGCGAAAAGAAAGCTTTGTTCAAGGAAAAATTCGAAATCTGCGCTTTCGACATGGAGACGGCGGCAATTGCCTGCGTTTGCGAAAAATGCGGTGTGCCGTTCCTTTCGGTTCGAAAAATCAGCGACGACGCAGACGATTCTTCCGGTGAAGATTACCGCGAAATGAACGAAAAGGCAGAAAGCTGCCTTACCGATATACTTTTCGACTTTTTTAAAAAAATTTAATGTCTCTCAAAAGGAAAAAATTCAAAAAGATATTGCAAAATACGACTTTCGTTGATATAATATGAATACAATATTAATGAATTGTTAATGGAGGGAGTATTTTATGAAAAAAAGTCTATGCGTTTTTCTTTGTGTTCTTTTCCTTTTTGGCTCAATTGCAATTGTTTGCATGGCAGAGCCAACTGAACCGACAACCAATGCGCACGGCAATTTTTGCGAATGTCCCGATTGCGCCGGAACAAAGGACGCTTCGGATTTGACATATGTCGGACCCGATACGGACGAAAATACAACTATATCCGGCCGCGACATTGATTCGCTGATTTCGGAAAAATTCGGAGACGAGCTTGTTGAAGCGGGAAAAGATGCCGACGAAAAAATTAACCTTTTCGGTGAACTGATGGAAAAAATCCGTTCGTTCTTCCAAAGACTTGCCGAAGCTTTGGCAAGCCTTTCGGATCCGATTAAAAACCTTATCAAAAGATGACCGAAAAATCAAAACCGTGCCTTGCATTTGCAAGACACGGTTTTTACTGTTCAAAAAAGTTTATTTTGAATCAATTGCCCTTGACCGAACCCATGACGAAAGTATACGGGTCGGGTGAGCCGATTTCTTTTGTCGGTGTTTCGTCAATAAGAAGCACCATTTTTACAAACGACTGAATTTGCTCATACATGAGGTCAATACTGAATTTGTCCATTTCGTGGTTTTCGCTGACTGCGGTCAGATAATCCGGAGCGGGAACAAAGCCGATGTCGGGAATTCCGACGTTGCGAAGCGGCTGACCTTCGCCGAAATGAAGAATGTTGTGACCTTTGAGTGAAATTGTTCTGACAAGCGTTCTGCCCTCAAGCGATTTATAATAGATATCGTCCATGGTTTTGTTCGCGGTATAAACAAGTTCCGCGTCGATATCGTTCGTTTTCTGATATACGCCGTCAACGTCTTTCCATTCGACCGCGCCGAGGTGTTCAACGGCAACGCCGGCAACGGCTTTGATGTGTCCGTTTTTGCCGTCCCACATGTCGCGGTGATTTTTGAGCCATTTTGAAGAAGCCTGAATGTCGTTTTGTTTGAACGACGGAAGACGGAAGTGGCCGGTGACAAAAACAAAAATAATGCTTCTTTCAAGTTCGCATTGCTTGAGATATTTCATCATTGCAAGCATTGCAATCGGACCGTTTTCTTCAACGCAGTTGACACCGTCGGTGTGCGTGTTGACAATGATTGCTTCGTTTTGGTTTATACCTTTGAGTATGGTATAAAACGATTCGGTGTTTGCCATTTTTTCTTTCTTCGCGTCAAGAACAAGAGTGACTTTATTTTTGACTTTTGCCGCGTTAATAAGTTTTTCGCCGTCTTCTTCACAGACCCAAAGGCACGGGATTCCCTGATAGGGCAGAATGAACGGAAGATACTGACCTTTGACCATTTCTCTTGACATTCCCTGCCAAATGCAGATTACCGCCTTTACGCCGGCAAGTTTTGCCGCGGCAAGGAACGGAACGTTGACGAACGAAGTCGCAACCGGTCCTTTGTAATATGCCGGAACGTTGAGACCTGCGGGATAGGATCTTCTTTGATTGAACGCAATTCCGCTTGGAATTTTTCCGAGATCGTGAACTTTAACAAGCGCAATTTTTCCTGCGGCGGGAAGATAATTGAGGTGTTTTCCGAAAATTTCAACAACTTCCGCCGTAACGCCGAGCGGTCCCGTTTCGCCCGAATAAGGCCACGCAGAGGAAACTTCAATTTCTTCGTCTTTTCCGTAATTATGAATTGTGAGCGAACTTGAACGTTCTTTCCAGCGGTTGAAAGAATAAAGGTCGCTGTAAGTCGGAAGACCCATTTGGTGTATTTCGTCCTTGAGATAGGAGACGAAGTCGCGCTGTGCGCCGGAACCGGTTGTTCTGATTCCGAAGCTGTTCATTTTTTCAACGCCGGAAAGAACTTCGTCTTTTGAAACGAGTTTTTCTTTTTCAAAAATCATATAATAACCCCCATGATCGAGCCGCTTTTGAAAATTTTTGCAGCCGATACAAATCTTTCTTTTAATATAATTCTATAATTTATATGTGGGGATTTCTGTTGCCGAGATATAAAAAAAGAATTAAAATTTGTTAAGCTGTACGACAAATCAATCTGTTTTGTTTGATAAATATCACTTTAGAACATAAAAATACCGCACGGAACATCCATGCGGTATTTTTTGTTTGATTTCAAGTTACGGTGCGATAAAATTGACTGCACCTTTGACAAGCTCAATCGTAAAACGGTCGGAATAAACAATTTCACCGTCAAGCGAATAAGCAAAGCCGGGCTTTGCAACAACTTCAAGCCTTTTTGCCTGGCGATAGACAATGATGTCTTTCATTTCCTCGCTGTCAAGGTGTTCGCCGGCGGTATACGGTTTCAAAACTTTCACAAAGCGCAGGCGCGAGATTGGTTTTATGAGGCAGACTTCCATAAGTCCGTCGTCAAGTTTTGCTCTCGGTGCGCATTTGAACGACCCGCCGACATATTGTCCGTTCGCCGCCGTGCAAAGAAGAAGCTTTCCGTCGGGATTGAGCGTTTCGCCGTCCGCAATAACGGTACATTCGGTTTTCATGCTTTTGATGAGGGCAGTCACAACGCCTTTGGTGTAGGCATTTTTGTTTCCGTGACCCGTTTTTTCGCGCTCTTTGTTGATTGTGATTGCAACGGTTGTGTCAAAACCGAAGTTTGTGACGTTTGCGCTGTATCGGTTGCCGACTTTGAGCAGGTCGATTTTTTTTGCGTCCTTTTCCAAAAGTGATGCAAGATCTTCAAATTTTTCGCTTCCGCCAAAGCATTTGACAAAGTCGTTTCCGCTTCCGCAGGGGTAGCAGGTCACAGCGGCGTTTTCGTTTCCGGCTGCGCCGTTCATAACTTCGTTGATTGTTCCGTCGCCGCCGCAGGCAACAAAAACAAACTTTTCGCCCTTTTCACTTTGACTTTTTTCGCGAACAAAGTCGATTGCATCGCCGGGCGCTTTGGTGAGATAGACTTCGCAGTTTTCCTTTTGCGGAAGATCTGCAATTGCGGCACGGACTTTCTTTTCGTTTTCGCCTGCGCCGGCTTTTGGGTTAACAATAAAAATGTACTTCATATTTTCTCCTTGATAACAATAAGACTTATCCGCCGACAGGCAGATTGTTGAGCATCATGATTCCCTGTGTAATCAAAAATTCGGCAATTATGTATGTGATCATGACCGGGAAATGGTCGCGCCACATCGGCTTTTTGTAAAATTTTGTGAGGAACAAAAGCGAATCCGAAGCAAAGAAGAATACCGCGCCGATATAGGTGAGCGCCGTCGGAACGCACGGATTTGAAAGAAGAAGCATGAACGCAAAGATGTTCATTGCCGCGTTGCAGCAAAGATAAAAAATCATTGCGCCGTAAAGCTTTTTGGGTGTTGTCGGTTTAAGCGCTTTGAAAACGAGAGCGATAATCGCTATGTAAACAAGGGCGGCAATAACCGTAAGAAGCGGATTGACGAGCGAAAAGTCAACCTCCATAATATAAACGGCGATGAAGCAAAAATGCGAAATCATAAAGCTGATTCCTCCGGCGGCGAACCAGCCGTTTCCGGGAGGTATCAAAAGCACGTCGCCGAGCCAGCTTGTTGCAATTGCGGCAATGAGCACACCGTTTTTTGCTTCTGCGGCAAAAATGTAGTAAAGCAAAAGGAAAAGAAGGATAAAGCCCTTTGTAATTGCCCTGAGCTTTTTGTTGCTGACGAAACTTGCGGCAAGGTGAACAACGCTGACCGCGATGAATAAAGCCAAAAATAAAATTTTCATTTTTTCCTCCGATGTTCCGCCGAAACCTTTCGACCTCGGCATAATGAATAGTATAATATAATTATAGTTTTTATTCGCGGTTTATGCAATCGGCATTTTTAAAGAAAAAAGGTTGCGCGATTTGTCTAAAAATTCCTTTTCGCGTCGAAAGAGAATAAACGTGAAAAATGTTTTTGAAATTCATTCGTGAGCAAACAGTACGAAAACAAGAGAAAAAGCGAGGAAAAACGAGTACGGCGAATCTAACTTAAAAAATCGCGAAAAAGTTGTTGACAAAGAAAACCTTTTGTGGTACTATACTTTGGCAATTTGAATTTTGATTGGAGGAAAAGACTATGTCAACTTATATGCCGAAAGCCGGCGACATCACCCGTAAGTGGT
>DKDD01000098.1:0-943 GCA_002451715.1 Ruminococcaceae bacterium UBA6857
AGTGTCTCTTCGGGGTATCTCGGTGGAGGATATCCGAGTGATTTTTTGGAAAAGGAGGGCAAAAAATATGGGATCTTTCATCGGAACTTACGAGTATAATCTCGATTCGAAAAACAGACTTTTTGTTCCGGCACCGTTTAAAGAACTTATCGGACAAACTTTCATCGTCCGCGCAAAGCCGGGAAAATATTCCCATATCGACTGCTTCTTTACCGAAAAATTCGAAGACGCCGTTAACGAAGAAATTGCGCAGTACATCAAAAACGGCCTTGCGCCGGCAATGGCTGCCGCAATGGCAAGGACATGCTCCGCCGCGGTTACGGTTGACGCCCACGGAAGAATCTGTATTCCCGCAAAAATTCTTGAGCGTGCCCATATCACAAAGGAAAGCGTTTTTGAAGGCATGGGCGACCGTTTTGAAATTTGGAACGCGGATATCCACAAAGAATACGGCGAAATGCTCGCCGCCGAAGCGGACAAGCTCTTTGAAGCTCAAATGGCCGAAAGCCAGAAACGCTATGAATACATGAGCGAAGGTCTTATGATCGAAATCAAAAATACCGGCGTCAATAAATGAGCGAACAGGGCGGAAAGATAATGGAATTTTCTCACATCAGCGTACTGCTTCATGAAGCGGTTGAGTCGCTGAATATCAAAAAAAACGGCGTTTATGTTGACTGTACCGCCGGCGGCGGAGGCCACAGCGCCGAGATACTGAAAAAACTTGACGAAAACGGAAGGCTCTTTGCTCTTGACCGCGACCCGGAAGCGATTGAAACGCTTCAAAACCGCTTTAAGGACGACAAACGAGTTACCGTTGTCAGAACAAATTTTGAAAATATAAGAAGCGTGCTTGAAGATTACGGCGTTTTTTCCGCCGACGGCGTTCTTGCCGACCTCGGTGTAAGTTCGCACCAGCTTGACAGCGCAGAACGCGGCTTTT
>DKDD01000098.1:991-1593 GCA_002451715.1 Ruminococcaceae bacterium UBA6857
CCTTTCCATAATGACGCACCGCTTGACATGCGGATGTCGAAAGAGGGAGTCAGCGCGGCGGACCTTGTCAATTCGCTTTCGGAACGCGAACTTGAAAGAATCATCCGCGTCAACGGCGAAGAAAAGTTTTCAAGAAGCATTGCAAAAGCAATTGTAAAGGAACGCGAAAAAAAGCCGATCGAAACCACGCTTGAACTTGTTGACGTTATAAAAAGCGCAATGCCGGAAGCGGCAAAAAGAAATCCCGGTCACCCGGCAAGAAGAACTTTTCAGGCTCTTCGAATCGAAGTCAACGGCGAACTTGAAAAACTTGAAAACGCGCTTAATGAAATGTTTGAATCGCTGTCTGTCGGCGGAAGACTTTCGGTAATCACTTTCCATTCGCTTGAAGACAGAATCGTAAAAAGAAAATTTGCTTCGCTTTGCGTGGGCTGTACCTGCCCGCCGGATTTTCCGATTTGCGTGTGCGGAAAAACACCGCGCGGAAAACTTCCGTTCAAATCCGTTCTTCCGTCTTCGGAAGAAATTGAAAACAACCCGCGTTCACGAAGCGCAAGACTTCGCAGTATTGAAAAACTTAAATAATATTTTTACATAAGGCG
>DKDD01000098.1:1606-4058 GCA_002451715.1 Ruminococcaceae bacterium UBA6857
AGAATCGCTTCGCCCGCCATGAGAGAAGGAGAAACAATGGCTGCACAGTATGCATATGATTTCGACTATGAATTGGATTTTACCGGCTCAAACGCCGCTCCGATTCTTGAACCGGAAAGAAAACCGGAAACGGGGCATAACCTCAGAAAACTCAAAAAGCGCCGTCCTCAAAAAAAGGAACTTGAGCGTACAAGTCACATAAAGGTTGCAAAGATTTTTGTTTTAATGTCGGTTGCAATTGCGCTTGCCGGTGCGTTTTGCAACAGCCTTGTTGCAAGAAACGAAAGCCGCGCTTCGCTTCAGTCGGCGCAAAAGGAACTTGCAATGTATACGGACGAAAACATTGTTTTGCAAAACAAACTTTCAAAACTTGTCAGCGCAGAAAACATCGACAAAATCGCAACGCAAAAACTCGGCCTTGTCAAGATTGCTTCGATGAACGAAACCTATCTTGAAACCGAAAAAGAAAACGAAGTCCTTTTTTCGCAGAGTAAAACAAAATAATTAATCGAAAAAAACAGGACGTAACTTAAATATCTTCATTTTCTGATGAATATACATTTATGAAAAAATGTAAGGAAGAGAGGGTTTCTCCGACCGGACTCTTCCGAATCCAAAGGGGGCGGACGCATTATCATTCTCCGGATAATGAGGTCCGCCAAGTTTGGCATATGGGGCTTTGGACAACTTTTTGCCCGATTGAAAGAAAAAACAGCAGGGAGGTTCTTATGGGCTTTTTGAACAAAACTTTTGAAAAAAACAAAGTCAGAAAAAGAAGCGACCTTTCCTTTAAGAAAAGGGCAAGGAGCATAACGGCTCTTGTGCTTGCGCTTCTTTTGTTTTTGAATCTCGGAAGAGTCGGCTGGATAATGGGCGTTCACGGCGACGAGTACCGTTCAATCGCCGAAAAAAATCAGCTTTACGATACCCAAATCAAGGCTTTTCGCGGGACGATTTATGATTGCAATATGACGCCGCTTGTAACAAGTTCTTCGGCGTGGATTTTCTGCGCCGACCCGGCGGAAATCAAAAAAACATTCAAAAACTATCCCGACGCGGACGAAATCACAAAAAAATTCATCGCCTATCTTTCAAAAAACATTGCAAAAATTCTTTCGGTAAAAACAAAAGAAATTTCGGAAAAACTTTCCGACACCGAAAAAACATACATCCGCCTTGCAAAAAAGGTTGACGCAAACCAACGTCTTTCGCTCGATGAACTTTTGAACAAAAAATATGTTTTCGGCTATACCGATTCCGGAAAAGAGCGAACAATAACCCCGCGCGCATTCTTTTCTTATGAAAACGACACGCTTCGCCTTTATCCCGAAAACAACTTTGCCTCAACGATAATCGGCGTTACCGATTCCGACGGCAAGGGAATCTCCGGTGTTGAAACATATTACAACACCGTTTTAAGCGGAAAGGACGGTCGTCAGGTTACCGCGAAAAACTCAATCGGTCAGGCGCTTGATTCAAGCTACGAATCCGTTTTCGACGCAACCGAGGGCAACGGTGTTGTTCTCACGATAAATTCGAACATTCAGTATTACCTTGAAAACGCGCTCAACAACGCCCTTGAAAACACCAAGGCAAAAGGCGTTTACGGAATCGTTATGGAAGTTGACACGGGCAAAGTTCTTGCAATGAGCAACAAGCCGGACTTTGACCTCAACAATCCGCGCGAAATTGTTGACGCGGACACAAAAAAAGCGCTCAAAAAAGAAGAGGGCAAGGAAGATTACGCTTCAAAGCTCACCGAAGCGCTTTTCAAGCAGTGGAACAGCTATTGTGTTACGAACAACTATGAACCGGGTTCAACGTTCAAAATTTTCACTGCCGCCGCTGCGCTTGAAGAGGGCGTTGCAAACCTCAACACGACCTATACCTGTCACGGCTCTTACCATGTTGCGGACACGACCATTCACTGCGCAAAAGTTGAAGGTCATGGCTTTCAAACGTTTACACAGGGTCTTATGAATTCCTGCAACCCGTTTTTCATCGACCTCGGTCAAAAGCTCGGCGTTCAGACATATTATAAATACTTTGAAGCCTTCGGCTTTACCGAAAGGACGGGAATCGACCTCACCGGCGAAAGCTATCCCGTTTATCACAAGCTTGAAAAAATGGGCGTTGTTGAACTTGCAAGTACGTCCTACGGTCAGTCGTTCAGAGTCAGCCCCGTTCAGATGATTACGGCAACCTGCGCGATTGCAAACGGCGGAAAGCTTATGAAACCTTATGTTGTTGACAGCATTGTTGACACGCAGGGCAACATTATTTCAAAAAACGAACCCACCGTCAAACGCCAGGTAATTTCCGAAAAAACGGCGGCAACCGTCCGCGAAATGATGGAAGCCGTTGTTGAAGGCGGAACCGGTAAAAACGCATACATCGAAGGCTATCGTGTTGCGGGAAAAACCGCAACGAGCGAAAAGCTTGACACTGAAAA
>DKDD01000098.1:4095-6549 GCA_002451715.1 Ruminococcaceae bacterium UBA6857
GTACATCGCTTCGTTCGTTTGCTTTGCCCCTGCGAACGACCCGCAGGTTGCAATTCTTGTCGGCGTTGACGAACCGCCGGGAATCTATCGCGGCGGCGGTGTTCTTGCCGCTCCGATTGCAAAGGAAGTTATGGAATCCACGCTCAAATATCTCAACGTTGAACCGCAGTACACGAAAGACGAACTTGAGTCAATCAGCAGAACAACACCGAGCCTTACCGGCGAAAGCGTTGCGAACGCGCGTGTTGCGGCGGCGAACAACGGCTTTTCCGTTCGCGTTGTCGGAAGCGGAACAAGCGTTGTTTCTCAGGTTCCCGCGGCGGGTCAGTCGATCCCCGAAGGCGGCGTTGTTGTTGTTTATACCGAAGACGATTCAAAAGCAGAAGTTGTTAAAGTTCCGTCGTTCGTCGGCATGACTGCCGCGGCGGCGAATCAAACCGCAATTGCAAACGGATTGAACCTTGTTCTTTCCGGTCCGTCCGGCACCGCCGGAGCAACGGTATATAAACAAAGCCTTGAAAAAGGAACCGAAGTTGAAGCCGGCTCGTCCGTCACGGTTTATTTTCAGGCAACCGCAAACATGGACGACTGATGTCGCGAAAGGAGATTTATGAAGCTTTCAGCCTTGCTTTCTTCAATTGGAATAACCGAAATAAAAGAGGACGTTGAAATAAGCTTTATAACCGACAATTCAAAGGAATGTAAAGAAAACACGCTTTTTGTCTGCCATGAGGGCGCGGAAAAATATATTGACGAGGCGAGAAAAAACGGCGCCGCTGCCGTTCTTTCCTCTTCCGGCGCAAAAAAAAGCTATGCTTATCACGAAACGCGAAAAGCCTTTGCTGCCCTTTGCCGCTTCTTTTTCGGCTATCCGGACAAAAAGCTTCGCCTTGTTGCCGTAACGGGTACTTGCGGAAAAACAACGACCGCCTCAATGCTTTCGTTTATTTTGAACCTTTCGGGAAAAAAGACGGGCTTGATTTCAAGCGCGGTCAACCGCATTTTTGAAGACCGCGAAGCAACAATGACAACGCCCGACCCGTTCTATATTGCCCAAAGCCTTTTTGAGCTTTCAAAAAAAGGCGGCGAATACTGCGTTGTTGAAGCTTCGTCGCAGGGGATTGAGCAGGAACGGCTTTTCGGTCTTGAATTTGAAACGGCTGTTTTCACAAATCTCACGGAAGATCATCTTGACTATCACAAAACAAAAGAAAACTATAAAAACGCAAAGAAAAAACTTTTTTCTCATTGCAAAACCGCCGTGCTCAATTTTGACGACCCGTGTTTTGCGGAATTTTCAAAAACCGCAAAGGAAGCGAACGCGGACGTTTTGAGCTTTTCGCAAAAAAGCGACGACGCAAACTTCACGGCAAAAAATATTTGCGTCAGTGAAGAAAAAATTGATTACATTCTTGTTTCAAATGCGCTCATTCAGCGTTTTCGTTTGAATCTTCGCGGCGAATTTAACGTTGAAAATGCTCTTGCGGCAACCGTTGCGGCTTATAATTGCGGAATCGGAATTGAAAACGCAGCGGATATATTAAAAAACTTTTCTTCCGTGAAAGGAAGAATGGAAATACTTGACACGGACACACCCTTTAGGGTTATAATAGACTACGCCCATACGCCCGATTCGCTTCGGCGTTCGCTTCTTTCGCTCAAACGCTTTTGCAAAAACAGACTGATTTTGCTTTTTGGCTGCGGCGGAGAAAGAGAAAAAGAAAAGCGCGCAAAAATGGGCGAAATTGCGGTGAATTTTGCTGACGTTGTTTTTGTCACAAACGATAATCCGCGAAACGAAAACGCGCAGGATATCATTGACGATATTCTTTCCGGAACAAGGGGAACAAAAACGCCCGTTTTCGTTCGTGAAAACAGAAAAGACGCAATTTCGCTTGCCCTCAAAACGGCAAAGGACGGCGATATCTTGCTTCTTTCCGGAAAAGGGCACGAAAAATTTCAGCAGATAGGAAACGAAAAAATTCCGTTTGACGAACGGGAAATCGTTAAAGAAGAGCTGAAAAAAGCAAAAAACAAATGAAAAAACAGACAAATTTACCCACCGCACAAGAAAGGAAAGGTCATAAAAATGAATAATACAGTTTCGGTTTTAATTTCCTTGGGAATTTCTTTCATCGTAACGGCTTTGCTGGGCATAGTATTAATACCGCTTTTGCATAAGCTTAAATTCGGACAGAACATTCTCACCGATATCGGCCCACGCTGGCACGCAAAAAAACAAGGAACGCCGACAATGGGCGGCTTCATGTTCATAATCGGCATTTTTGTTGCTGTCGGAGTTGTTCTTCTGACAGGAAAGCTCACCGGCTTTTCGCTTTTTTCCGAAAACGATGTGCTTGCTTCGCAGGAAAAAACAAAGCTTTTTGCGGGTCTTTTGCTTGCGCTTTGCCTTTCGCTTGTCGGCTTTACCGATGACTATATCAAAGTTTCGAA
>DKDD01000098.1:6601-6765 GCA_002451715.1 Ruminococcaceae bacterium UBA6857
TCTTACCGAAATGCAGAAAACCGTTCCGCAGGTCATCATCATTGCGGCATACCTCACAACAATGGTCATGAGCAAAAACACTTCGATGTTCATTCCGCTCATCGGAAAAATCAGCCTTGACTCCGTTCCCGGAATCATCTTCTTCTATCTTTTCGGCGCGTGCG
>DKDD01000098.1:6866-8565 GCA_002451715.1 Ruminococcaceae bacterium UBA6857
TCACCGACGGAATCGACGGACTTTGCGCTTCTGCAACCGTTCCGGTTGCGGTTGCTTTCACTGTTATTGCATATCTTGTTAAAAACACGTCCTGCTCAATTCTTTCCGCCGCTCTTGCCGGCGCATGTGCCGGATATCTTATTTGGAACCATTACCCGGCAAAGGTCATGATGGGCGACACAGGCTCAATGTTCCTTGGCGGTATTGTTGCCGCGCTTGCATATTCGGTCAACTGTCCGTTGATTCTCATTCCGGTCGGAATCGTCTATGTTGTTGAAGCACTCAGCGATATTCTTCAGATTTTTTCAATCAAAATCCGCCATAAGAAGATTTTTAAAATGTCGCCGATTCACCATCACTTTGAAATGAGCGGTTGGAGCGAGAAAAAAATCGTTGCCGTTTTCAGCGTGCTCAGCTTTGCCGGCGCAATTGCGGGTGTTGTGATGATGTGCTTCACCGTGGCATAAACTTTAAAAGCAATCAAAAAGGCGAAAGGAGCAAAAAGAAATGAGCGAAAGAGTTAAAAGACTTCCTCAAAAAACAAAATCGGGCTCGTTCGGCGAATTTATCGGTTCGTTTTTCCATACCGGCGGAATCGACGTTCCGTTTTGTTGCCTTGTTATGATTCTTTTTGCTTTCGGAATCACAATGATGTATTCCGCGGGCTACGCCTATGCAAGCGCATATACTTCAAGTCCGAACAGCTTTTTCAAAAATCAGCTCATTTCCGGTGCGATCGGTTTTGTGATGATGTTTGTAATCAGTAAAATTGATTACCGCATACTCAACGGTATTCTTACTCCGATTGCGTTTGTTCTTACTGTACTTCTTTTGGTATATACCCTTGTTGCAAACATCGGAAACGACATCAAACGTTGGATCGTTATCGGTTCGCGCCAGATTCAGCCGTCGGAAATCAGCAAATTCGTTTTGGTTCTCGTCATGGCGTATCTGATTTGTATTTTTTATAAGCCGCTTAATGAAGAGGGCGGTAAGCACGCAATGCCGTCGGTTCGAAGACTGACAAAACTTGAAAAAATCATGTTCTCGTTTTTCGACAGCAATTTTAAATGTACCGTTGCGCTTGCTCTGGTTGTTGTTCTTTTTTGCGGACTTGTTTTTCTTGAAAGCCACCTTTCCTGCACGATTCTCCTTTTTTGCATGGGCGTTTCGATGATGTGGCTCGGCGGAGTTAAGAAAAAGTGGTTTGCACTTCTCGGCATTGCCGCAGCTTTGGTTATCGGCTATGTTGTTTTCATCAATCCGGAATTTGTAAAATCATTCAGTACCTATGCCTATGAACGAATCATGACATGGAAACTCGGCGAAGATTACGGCAACACAACGCGCTGGCAAACCGAACAGGGTCTTCTTGCAATCGGTTCCGGCGGACCGTTCGGTGTTGGTTTCGGCAATTCAAAACAAAAGCAGCTTTATATTCCCGAACCGCAGAACGACTTTATTTTTGCCGTTGTTTGCGAAGAACTCGGCTTTGTCGGTGCGGCAATCGTAATTTTGCTTTTCGCCGCTCTTGTTTGCCGCGGATTTATGATTGCAACAAAATCGAAAGACCTTTTTGGTTCTTTGCTTGTAATCGGCGTGATGATGCAGCTCGGTTTCCAGGTTATTCTCAACATTGCGGTTGTTACGGACACGATTCCGAACACGGGAATTGCACTGCCGTTTTTCAGCTACGGCG
>DKDD01000217.1:0-4519 GCA_002451715.1 Ruminococcaceae bacterium UBA6857
CCAACCTTAATTTATATTGAAAATATTACTATTATAAAGAAACTTTGTCAAGCCGACAAAAGCGCCGTTTTTGCCGCCAAAATTTTGCGAAGCAATTCCTTTGAAAACGCTTTTTGTGATACTGCACAATTTATCATTCCGAAAATTAAAATCATATTTAAAGAAATTATGCACTTTGACGAAACAGAGATATCCGGCTGTTTTTTTGCGGTTTAAATAAAGTTTTATTAAATAAAAATCTTTCATTTTTCACCACGGCATAAGCCGCTATTGCACTGCAAAGAATTTTGTGATATGATTTCATAAGACTTCAAAAAAAGAAGGTGAAAAGCAATGTTTTGTAAAAAATGCGGGAAAGAAATTTCGAATGAAGCCCTTTTTTGCCCGAACTGCAACAGCATTCTTGAAATCGCTTCAAAAGGAAAAGCAAACGAAAAATCCGACCTTCCTCCAATTCCGCCTTCGTTCACCCGCCCCATTCCGATAAACGAACTTTCGCGTTCAAGAAGAAAAAAGCTAAAACCGCCCCATTCGCGCGGAACAGGCTGTCTTGTTTTTTCGCTTCTTTTTTTGCTTTTGTGCATCGGCTTTGTTGCTTCGCTTTTCATCTCGGACAAAATTAAAGAAAAGTCGCTCGGCGAACCGACAACCGTAAGTTCAACCGAAACTTCAGCCGCCGAATCGACAACGGTTTTGAAAACCGAAATCGCACCGCAAACAACAAAACCGCAAAACAAAAAGTCCGAAACAAAAAAGGACACAAAGAATTGAGGACACCCCATGACCTTTGAAGAAACTCTCGATTATATATACACACGCAAAAAATTTGCCGAAAGCAGTTCGCTTGAACGGATCGAAGCCGTTCTTTCCGCGCTTTCGGATGTTCACAAAAAGCTTCGCTTTGTTCACGTTCTCGGAACAAACGGAAAAGGCTCGGTTTCGGCAATGATAAGCTCCTGTCTTTCGTCCGCCGGATATAAAACCGGGCTTTTCACGTCTCCATTCGTTGTCAATTTCAGAGAGCGGATTCAAATTGACAACAAGTACATTGAAGAAACCGATTTTTGCCGTATTGCCGAAACGGTGAAAGAAAAAAGCGAAACTTTGCCGGAAAAGCTTCGCCCCACTTTTTTTGAATTTGTGCTTGCCTGTGCGCTCCTTTATTTTTATGAAAACGGCTGCGATATCGTCGTTCTTGAAGCCGGAATCGGCGGAAAAAACGACAGCACAAATATCATTCCGCCTGCGCTTGTCACGGTTTTCACTTCAATTTCGCTCGACCACACCGAAGTGCTCGGAAAAACAATTGAAAAAATTGCCGAAAGCAAAGCAGGGGCAATCAAACCCGGCAGTGTTGTTGTTTCGTTTCCTTTTGAAAACGGCGGCTTTGATTTTCTTCCCCAAAGCGAGGAGGCAAAAAACGTCCTCACCCGCACCGCAAAAGAAAACGGCTGCAAAATCATTTTCCCCGATATGAAAAGCATTGCGCTTTTGAATGAAAATATTTTTGAAACAAAATTTACTTTTGAAAACGCCGAATTTTCAATCCGTCTTTCGGGCGAACATCAGCTCGGCAACGCCGCATGTGCGCTTTGTGCGTTGAAAGAACTCGGCGGTCTCGGTTTTTCGCTTGACGAAAAGTCGCTTCAAAACGGTATGCACGCGGCTTTTCTTCCGGCAAGGGCGGAGGTTGTGAGAAAAGAACAGCTGACAATTATTGACGGCGGACATAACGAAGGCGCGGCAAAAACGCTTCAAAAGCTCATTTCGCGCCACCTTAAAGGAAAAAGAATCACGCTTCTTGCGGCGTATATGAAAGATAAAGATTACCAAACGGCGCTGTCAATTCTCGCTCCGGAATGTGAAAACGTTGTTCTTACTCTCGCAGACGAAAAGCGCGGCGAAGACCCGAAAGTGCTCAAAAACACTGCCGAAAAATTTTGCAAAAATGTTTTTTGCGAAAGTGACAAAGAAAAAGCTTTTGAAAAAGCAACCGCTCTTTCAAAAAAAGGTGACGTACTTATTGTTGCCGGTTCGTTTTATCTTGCGGCAGAAGTACGCAAAAATTTTTCTGTCTGACGTCTTTCGCCAAAATATTCGCAAACAATGGCTTACCATAGGGCTTGTCCCCTTTGGTAAGTCTTTTTTATTATTGAAAGGAAAGGTAGAAAATGTCTGCAAGAATCGAATACATGAAAAAAGAGATTCGCGTTGTTCTTGACGGCGAAATTGACCACCACAGCGCAAGTCTCATTCGCATAAGCATTGACGACGCAATTATTCACAAGCGGCCGCAAACACTCATTCTTGATTTTTCGGGCGTAAGTTTTATGGACAGCTCCGGAATCGGTCTTGTTATGGGGCGATACAAGCTCATGCGCTCCGTCGGCGGAAGAATCAGAGTTGAAAACCTCTCCCCTTCCGCTTATAAAGTAATGAAGCTTGCCGGACTTGAAAGGCTCGGCGAACTCAAACAAAAGGAGGTTGTTTGAAAATGAAAAAGGTCAATGAAATGAAACTCACCTTTGAAAGCAAAAGCGTTAACGAAAGTTTTTCGCGCGTTGCGGTTTCAAGCTTTGCTTCTTCGCTCGACCCGACGGTTGAAGAACTTTCCGACATCAAAACAGCCGTCAGCGAAGCGGTCACAAACGCAATTGTTCACGGCTACCACGAAAAAATGGGTAAAATTTACATAACCGCCGTCATTACGGACAAGAATATTATAAAGATTCGTATCCGCGACAACGGAGTCGGAATTGAAGACATTGAAAAGGCGCGCGAGCCGCTTTTCACAACCCTCGGCGGTGAACGCGCAGGCCTTGGTTTTGCCGTTATGGAAAGTTTCATGGACAAAGTCAAGGTTCGCTCCGCACCCGGACGCGGAACAACGGTCACGCTCGAAAAACTTATTTCGGGAAAAGAGGGCTAAAAGGAGAGATTCTTTTGGAAAACTCAAAAGAAAAAAAGGACGCTCTTGTTAAAGAAAATCTCGGTCTTGTTCACGCCTGCGCAAACAAATTCCGCGGCAGGGGCAGCGAATATGACGACCTTTTTCAGGCCGGTTGTGTCGGGCTTTGCAAAGCGGCGGCAAATTTTGACGCCGAACGCGGCTTTGCGTTTTCAACCTATGCCGTTCCTGTGATTCTCGGCGAAATCAGACGTATTTTCCGCGACGGCGGAACCGTCAAAGTTTCACGCTCGCTGAAAGAGAAGGCACGCACCGCGCTCAAAGCAAAACAGGAACTTGAAAACGAACTTACGCGCGAGCCGACGATTTCCGAACTTGCAAAAAAGCTTGGCGTTGAAGTGAGCGAAGCGGCAGAACTTTTGACCGTTTCAATGCCCGTCATTTCGCTGACGGCACAGGACGAAACCTCTTCACGCCAGCTTGACATTCCGACCGAAGCGCCGGAAGAAGCGATTTCCGAAAAGCTTGCGCTCAAAAAAGTTGTCTCGCTCCTTGAAGAAAGGGACAGAAAGCTCATTGAACTGCGATACTTCGACGGACTTACGCAGGTCAAACCCGCCGCAGAACTCGGAATGTCGCAGGTTCAGGTTTCGCGGCGCGAAAAAGCGTTGCTGATTAAAATGCGAGAAAGTCTTCTCGGCTGAAAAAAGCTCCCTGCCCGAAAAAGGCAAGGAGCTTTTAAAATTGAGCTTATAATTATCAATATTTTAATTCGTCGTTCCTGTTACTTCTACAGTAATTTCATTTGTCATTTTCTCTCTTTGAACCTTTTCAAAAAGAGAAAGATTATATTCGCCGTTTTTATAATTCACGTCGTTTTTTGCAAGGTAAGGAACGTTCGCGCTGTTTTCAAATGTTTTCTGTTCTTCAAACGCCTTGACATATTTATTATATACCTGCGAATCGGCAAGGTTATCGGCGTTGATTTCGTTTTCAAGTGCAATCGTTCCGTTTTCTCCGCCGCCGGTCAAGGTTCCGTCTTTATGCGCAATTCCGGTGAAAATGTAATACTTGCCCTTTTCGGGAATCAAGTCGTTTTCACAAAGCTCAATTGATTTTCCGTCCATGGAAGTTCCGCCGACTTTATAAAACGAAAACGATTCACCTTCCTTGAGATTGCCCTTGATGTTTTTAACCGCTTTGACCACACATTCGGTAAATGCCATATGTTCGTAATCTTTGATAACCTGCGGAAAATCACGCGATTGTTTTGTTTGAAAATAGTCATAGGTATCCTCAACCAAGCCGACAAAAACATATGTTTTTATTCCGACAACTTCCCTTGGGTCGTCTGTGTTAATCAAAGAATCGTTTGTGATGTATGAAATTTCTTTAGGTGTTTTTTGAATTTTACCGTTTTTATAAGCCACAAACGAAAGAGCCGCAACCAAAACGCAAAAACGGAAATTATAATTGTTACTGTTTTTTTCATATGAGTTATACCCCTTTCATTGTTTCTATATTAACCATATCATATATAATAATCATTGTCAATATATTTAACAATGTTTTTTAATTTTATGAAATTTGTGAAAATGTATAAAAAAGACT
>DKDD01000217.1:4542-12454 GCA_002451715.1 Ruminococcaceae bacterium UBA6857
GAAAAAAGACCGCCGATTTTTGGCAGTCTTTTATAATATGGAATTATTTGTTGTCGATTCTGAACGTCGCGTAAGCAAGGAACTGTCCGCCGACAAAGTCACACGCGGTAACGATTATGTATGACGGATAAGCCGTGATATAAAGTCCTTCGCTCATTGTTCCGGAATTCGAGGAAAGTTTCGGGCTGAGAATGCTTGTTGTTCTCGGTGCGGCGCAGGAGGAAACGTGAACCATCGTTGCGGTTGTTCCGTCGTAATCGGTGATGTTGAGTCTCGGGTTATAGCTTTGCATTGCATAAGTAAAATGCGAATGTCCGTTGAAGAACGTTACGTTTTTGTATTCTTCAAGAAGACCTCTGAAACGGACTTCGTCCTTGTTTCCGGTGTAATACGGAAGCGAATATGACTTTCCGTAATCGTTGACAATGTTGCCTTCGCCCATTGCGGGTTCGCCGTCCGGTGCATTGAAGAATGTGTGGAAGAAGAGATAAACTCTCTTGTCGCTGTATTTTTTGAACTGTGTTTCAAGCCAATCAAGCTGTTTGTTTGTAACAAGCTGAACGCCGGGAGCATAAACGCCGGTAATCTGCGAGAAGAAAATGAAGATATCGCCGTGGGTTTCTTCTCCGGCATAAACAAAGTCATAGCCGTTGTCTGCAACATCAAGAACGCCGGCCTTTTTGTTTTCGCCGTAAACGCCCTTGTTGAGATACTTCTGCCACTGTTTGAGATTGTTCGGGTTGCCGTTGTCGTGGTTACCGCGGCAGGTGAAAACCGGGAAGTCGTATTCCGAAGAATACTTGCTGACCTTTTTGAACGAAGTTGTTTCGCCGGCGAACGAAAGGTCGCCGCACATTCCGATCATTGAAACGCCCATGCTATCAAGGAACTTGAGCGCACGCGGGAACGATGTGTCCGACTTATCTTTAAAGCCGTCAAAATATCTTCCGAAGTGAACGTCGCTGAGTGCGCCGAAAGAATAGGTTTTTTCGCCGTAATCGTTGAGCTTTTCGGACGGAACGGTGTCTTTGTCAAGAAGTTCGTCGCCGTAATAAAGAAGTGTTGTTGCGGCGCCGTCGGGAATTGCAAGGAATTCGCCAAGGCTTTGTGTGCCTTCGCCGTTTTCAACGCTGATGTCCGCAAACTGCGAATAATAAACATCCGCGCCGCTTTCGTTTTTAACGCTGAGCTTTTCGCCGTTTTCGTCGCCCCAGAAGATGCTGTAATCACCGTCATAGTTTGAAGTTACGGTGACCGTTCCCGCGGCGGAACCGGCCTCGGTGTTTGAATAAGCGATTGAAGCGTCCGCCTTAATTCCGTCATCGGGTTTCGGCGGTGTTGCGATGATTCCGGCAGACATCAAAAGAGCGATGATTGCCGCGATGAACTTTTTGTAGAATTTTGCAAATTTAATACTCATTTCTTTCATTTTCTCCTTTCGATATTGATTGCATTGAAATGATGCGCTTTCTACTTTTTCATTTTATCCTTTGTTTTGAATATTGTCAACACATTACAAATATTTTTAACCGTCGGCTGAATTTTTTAATCTCCGCACGAAAAGTTTTAAAACCGAACACAACAAACTTCCAATATACTTTTTTCCGTATAGAAGAATGCTTTTGAAGTTACGGAAGTTAAAAATTTTAACTTTTATCGTCTTTATATGTAAAATTTAATATAGCTTTCTTTTCTTTGCTTTTATAAGTTCGTGACTTTCAATCCGCAAAAAATCAAGGAATTTTTCGTTTTTCGGCTCAAAGTTTTTTTAAAAGCCTTATTTCGAGAAATAAATTGACAAAAGAGTTTCGGACGTGTATTATGTTAACATAATTAACATTGAAGGACGTGATGATATGATATCGTTCAAAGAAACAGAAATACTTCATCCTCTTTATGCCGCAAGGCTTGAAAACAAAGTCGTCATCAATGTTTACGGTGACCGCGCGGAAGGAAGCGACGGAAAAACATACTATCATATCGGCCGCGAAGACTCCGACGGCATTTTGAGAACCGTCGGCTGGAGTTGCGAAATTCAAAAAGCCATCATCATTGATTAAAAAGTGCAAAGCAAAAACAGCAAAAGGGGACGCCGACATTGGCGTCCCTTTTGAATTAAAAGTTTTGTTAATTAAGTCCGTTTTCGTCAAAATCAAAAACGGTCTGAAGCGCAATTTCAATCGTCTTTTCAATTGTTTCCGGGCAAAGATTGTCCGCGGTATCAAGACGGGTGTGGTAATATCTTGCCGGAGCGGGATCCATTGCAACAAAGCTTGCGGCTTTGATTCTTGCCTGCGAAGCGGCCGCGGCGTCGGTTGAACCAAGCGGAATTGCGCCGAACGGAACGTCTTTTCCGCATTTCTTTGCCGCCGCCTTAACAAGGTTGCACGCTTCGATATCGTTTTTAACAAGACCGTTGAGGTCCTTTGTGTAAATCATCATGTATTCTTCGTCGCGAATTGTGTCAAAGCCGACAAAGATTGTTTCAACGCCGTCGTTTTTGAGTTCCGGGTGTGCTTCAAAGAAAGCCTTTGAACCGCGAAGACCACATTCTTCACCGCCGGCAAGAAGGGCAACAACTTCTGTGTTTTCAAAACGGATGTCATTATCCGAAAGAAACTTCATTACGCTGTTTGCGATGTAACAGCCGGAAAGGTCGTCGCTTGCGCCGTCAACGTGGCGTTTCGGATTTGTAAATTTATAAAGTGCGGCAAAACCGGGAACAAACGCAAGCTGACCGAGAGCAAGACCTTTTTTGAGCTTTACATTCTTTGTCTTGAGCGAAACTGCGGTTGAAGCAATGTCATAAAGAAGACCCGCAACTGCATAACCGGCAACGGTAACAACACCTTTTGAGCCGAGCTTATAAGTATAGGTCCATTCCGGTGCGGAATCGGTGTGGCCGGAAATGATAATGCGGCGCTTTGTTTCGCCGGAAGCTTTTCTGACAGCAACTACGTTGCCGGACTGCTTCTTTTCGAAAAGCGGATCAAGCGGTTTTTTGTAAAGTCCGAATTCACCTACCACACCTGCAAGTGCAGTACCGATAAGCGGTACTGAAGCGGAAGTGAACTTCTTTTTTCCGAATGCGCCGGCAATGTTTGCGCAGGTTGAAGCAAGAAGACAACTTCCCGCAATCGGAACAAAGGACATGAACGCTCTCGGATGAGCGTAAAACGTTTCGCGTGTTACGGAATCGGCATAGTTTTTAAGGCTTTCCGCCATAAATTCCTGCGCTTTTTTCTCCTCTTCGCTTCCGCATTCGCGCGGACCGATTTCACTGCAGATGTGTGTAATGTTTTTGACGGCAAAGTCGGCGTATGTACCAAGCTTTTCGCCCGCCTTTTCCAATACTGATTTTAACTCCATTTTCAATGTTTCCTTTCCAAGAAAGATTTCCGTAAAATTTTACCACTTAAGAAGCAATAATGCAAGAGAATTTTTAGACAACATCCGTTCGGATCCAAAAGAAAGGTCTGAAACAAAATCCGTTGCTTCGGACAAAAGCCAAAAGCAAAACCGTATTCAAAAAAATTACTGAACGGCAGTTGACACGTCTTCGCCTTTTTCTTTCTTTTCGGCTTTTATAAGTTTGCCTAAAGTATAGATTATATCGCCGACGAGATATGCCATTGACGCAGCATAAAGTACTCTGCGATACGGCTTTTCGCGCGAAAGATAATTAACAAGAAGAATCAGGGGCAACAGTGCAATTTTAATAATGCTGCTTTTCATAAACATTCACTCCTTTTTTTCTAATCATACCATATTTTTATGCTTTTGCAAGGGTTTCAAAAAGAATTTTTGCCGCTTTTAAAAATACAAGCTGTTCAAAAGGCGAAGTCCCGTGTCGGTTGCAAAAATTCGTTCGCGCGCATTTTCAATCTCTGCTTTGTCAAATCTGATTTTAAAAGTGAAATTTCTCGGTGCAACATCAAACTCTTCAAAATCAATTAATAGATCATTATAAATTTATGTCAAAAGCACCTGTCACTTTTTACTCTTATTATATCATCCGACAAAGTGTTTGGCAAGAATCAAGAACATAAAAAGTCCACCGTAATCAATCAAAATTACGGTGGATTGAAAAAGCCAAAATCGCATAATTAACCCTTTCCGGGTCTTCTTTTATAAATTGCCGCAAAAAGCAGGAACAAAAGCATTATGCCGAAGCAAATTCCGTATACGATAAGATTCTTTCCGTTTTGCGAAGAGGAATCGCTCTGTTGTGTACCGGGCGGATTCATTTGTCCGTTACCGCCGGGGAAATTTCCGTCAGGCTTAAAATTGCCGGTCGCATTTGCACTGCTTTCTTCCGTTGAAGATTCCGAGGTCGAGCTGTCTTCGGAAGCAGCTGTTGTTTCGTCTTTGGATTCGGCAGCTTCGGTTGTGCTTTCCGACGTGCTCTCCGAGGTGCTCTCAGAAGAATTCGACGGCATTGACGGCATTTCTCCGTTCATATCGGGCGGTGCTCCGTTCGGCATTTCTCCGTTTGGCATTTGCGGCGGCGATCCGTTTTGTCCGTTTGCCATATCGGGCAGTGTTCCGTTTTGATTTTGAGACGGTGTGTCCGATGTCTTTTCCGATTTTTCGGAAGTATCGGTATCGGATGAATCGGAAGTAGTTTTTGTGTCGGCGGCATTGACATTTTTAACATCGAAGCCGCCTTTGTTTCCGCCGTTCATGCTTCCCATAACGCTTAGATTAAGGTTTGACGCGTCTACCAAAGAATCGGAAGTTTTTTGAAGTTCGGCCGTTGACGGAATTGTTCCGGAAATCTGCTTTTCAATTGATTCGCCGCGAAGTTTCACAACTTCATAAAGCGTTTCTGCCGCTTCTTTATATTCATCATAGCTGTAAAAAGCAGTCGGGTCTGTTTCAACAAGTTCGTCAATCTGACCTCTTACACGGGCATAAAACTTTTCAAATTCGCCGCCGCTTATATATTCCGAAACCTTTTTAAGGTTATCGTAATACATGGCGTTGTATTCTTCGTTTTCGGTCAGCGTGTCAAAAAAGTTTGTTGCGGAAAAAGCGTTGTCAATCGCTTCGTTAACAACCGAGGTTGCATTGTTTCCGCCGCCCATTCCGCCGAAAGCAAGGTTATAATCCCAAGGAATGAGGTTCAGCTTTCCGTTCGACTCATAAAGATAATAGTTGTGTGCCATTGTTCCGGAAAGGCTGTCGTCGTTGACCGAAAAAACATGAACCGCCATATACTTCACAAGATTGTCGATATCCATATATTTTTCAAGGTCTGTACCCTCTGAAATATTTTTGAGTGCAGTCACAACACGTTTGTGGTTCGCCTTTTTGGAATCGGTAACTTCTCCGTCCCAAATTGTTGAATAGCTGTCAAGCTCATCGTCAATATAGTTAAGATCAGCTCCGCCAAAGCTCATTGAAAAGCCGCCCTTTTGAATGTCGTTCGGCATATCCGGCATATCACCGCCGCCAAAACCGTTCTGAGAAAAACTTTCGTTTGAAGAATTTGAAACGTCTGTCATGCTTTCGGATTGAGATGACGTTTTTTCGTCCGCAACGGACGGCGCGGAATTTTCTTTGTTATCGGAATTGTTTTCGGTTTGGTTCACGTTTTCGGGCGGAGTCATGTTTTCGGGCATTTTACCGCCTTGCTTATTGTCCTTTCCGCCGCCGATGTCCATGCTTTCGGGTTTATAAAGCTCACCGCTTTTAACGCCGTAATTGCGAAGAAGAAAGCTGTCTTCAACCGCCTCAAGCGCAATGTAGACGCCCCAATATTCGCCGTTGACGTTAATTTTTGCGTAGTTATAAAGCGACGCGTCCGCACCGACATATTTGAACAAATCATATATAAGTGCTTCTTTCATGTTTGTTGCGTCGGCATAATTGTTGTTAAGAATCAATTTATCGAGTCCGAAACAAGTCTGCCCGTCAACATAGCGATCAAATTCAAGCTTAAAACTATAGCGGTCGGTAGTCGGGTCCGATGCGATTGAAGAAAGGCTTGTGTTCCCTTTCGGGCGTATTCCGACGCGATAAAACATTGTTCCGTTGATTTCAACGTCGCATTCTTTGTATTCTTCCGCCGAAGCGTTGGAAAGCATATCTTTCCA
Source organism: Ruminococcaceae bacterium UBA6857 (assembly GCA_002451715.1). Lineage (GTDB taxonomy): Bacteria > Bacillota > Clostridia > Oscillospirales > Acutalibacteraceae > UBA6857. Next base: position 10,641 of record DKDD01000217.1, read on the forward strand.
ATCTTCGCTGTCCATGATTATATTGACATTCATTGGCGTTTCGGTGTCAAAAAGTTCGGTTTCATATTCCATGCTTATCCCGTCGGAGCCTGCATAGGTTTTTATCGTTTCTCCGAATGCGGCTGCGCACAAGCACAAACAAACCGCAAAAACCATAAGAACAGCAACCGCCTTTGTAATATGTTTATGCGCTATCATGCTCAGAACCTCCTCATGCCATGTATTCGCCGTTATAACTGACAAGCGTTGCGCTTTCAATACCTTCAAGAGAGGAAATTTCGTTGACAAAAGCGGTTGAAGCGTTTTTGGTTCTGAGTTCGGCGGTAAGTTCGATTCCGCCGGCGGTTATTGTTTTGGACTTTACGATGTAATGCTGTGTCTTCGCTTTAAGCGTTTCAAGCGCGGCGAATTCCGCCTGTTCGTTCTCGCATGAAAGAACGATAAGATACGGATCGTTTCTGATTTTCCTGTTTCCGAAAAGAAGAAGAATTACGCCGATTATTGCCGAACCGATAACCGCAAGGGGAATCATTCCGGCTCCGATAACGATTCCGACGGCAAGCGACCAGAAAAGAAAAACAATTTCAACCGGTTCTTTGATTGCCGTTCTGAAACGGACGATTGAAAGCGCACCGACCATGCCGAGCGAAAGAACAACATTTGAAGTAACCGCCATAATAACAAGCGTTGTCACAAGCGAAAGACCGACCAAAGTCAGCGCAAAACCGCTTGAATACATAACACCCGTAAGTGTCTTTTTATATATCAAAAAGATGAAAAGACCGATGACAAGCGCAACGGCAAGGCCGAGCAAAGTATCGAGAGCCGAAAATGCGGTTATATTTTCCAAAAAGCTTGATTTAAAAATATCGTTAAAAGTCATGATTATTACTCCTCTTTCATTAATCAGCCGAACCGACGGCAAGCGCAGTATTTTGAAAAAGCCTGCTGACGGGCGTTGCCCGTTTGAATAAGTTTTGCGATAACATCCGGAAGAAAGTCGTCGAACTTAACTTCAAGAATTATGTCTCCGGCCTTATCGGTCGCGCCGACCCCGCCAAAGTCGTTGTTTGCAAAGGCGCGAACAAAAAGGCTTGTTCTGATGTCTGAATCAAAAGTTACCCTTACATTGCCCGGCGCATAGATATATGCTTCGCGGACATATGAAACCAAAACGCGCGGACGAAGCTGCTGAATTTTCATTTTGCAGTAAAGTTCTTTGACAAGCGAAGAAGGATGCCGTTTCATCCATTCTCCCGCGCCGGAAAGAATCGAATTAAATTCATCTTTTGAAAGGCGGACGCTTTCTTTTATGCAAAGGTCGTTATACTTTGCCTTTTTTTCAAGCGAAATAAAAGAAAAATCGTTGTTATAATATCTGATTCTGAACTTTTCTCTTTTTTGAACACCGTTGACTTTTTCCAAAAGTGCCTTGTCATAAACGTTGTCAAAATAAATACTGTAAATCGCATATCTTCCGTTTTCATCGGCATGAGAATCGGTTTTCATCACCGTTTTTATTCTCCGACCGATTGAAAGATAATCCGAACGTGAAATTTGATATTTCAGCTCATGACGACATTTCGGCTCATAGCGGTATTTTTCGGTAAGTTCCATGGATATCCTCCTTTCCGTTTCCATGGCGGCAGTTTACCGTACCGTTCTAAAGCCTGCCTAAAGGTTAAGAGGAGTTTTTCTTTAGGCAAACTTTAGGTTGCCCGGTTTTGCTCATCGGCATTTAGATTTAAAAATTAAAAAGTGTGGCAAAAAAGTGTTCAACTGGGTCTAAAACAGTCCAATTCTGTCAATGCCTA
>DKDD01000007.1 GCA_002451715.1 Ruminococcaceae bacterium UBA6857
AACCGTCGGGAGATATATAGTCTTTAAAGGACTGACCTTTACGCAGTGCTTGCTAAGACTAAATTATACCGCAAAAGATAGCACAACCTTTTGATATAAATTCCTTGCTATTTCATATATCAACCTTAACCTTCAGCTTATTCCTCGGATGCTTTTTAGTCAGTATTCTTTTTTGAGCATTCATGCTGATATGTGTATAAATCTGCGTTGTTGTAATTGAACTGTGTCCCAACAGTTCCTGTATGTAACGGATATCTACATCTTCTTCCAACAAAAGAGTTGCCACGGTATGTCTGAACATATGCGGCGTTATATGCAACCTCGAATCAACAAGCTTTGCGTACTTATCAATCATAAATCTAACCGACTGCTCAGAGATTTTTTTACCTTTATTATTAATAAAATAGAATTTTTCCTTTGCTATTTCATCGGCATACACTTTTTGATAATTTCTTAAAGCAGCAATAACGTCTTTGTTAGTAAGCTGAATATACCGTTCTTTTGATCCTTTTCCATAAACCTTGATGTATTTCTCCTTTAAGCTCACATCATCAGGTTTTAAGTTACACAGCTCATACACTCTGACTCCTGTTGCAAACAGCAGTTCCATAACCGCGATATCTCTGATGGTGAATTTGTAAAAACAATCCGAATGACCGATTTCATCACAACGTTTGTATGCTGTTTCAAGCATTTTGGTAAGTATCGGAACCGGGATAACTTTCGGCAACACAACCGGTTCTCTGCGTTTAATGGTTATCTTATGAAACGGACTTGAAACAATCAAATCATTGTTTTCTAAATAGCGGAAAAATGCTTTTAAACAAGCAATCTTTCTCTTTGCGGTTTTAGGCTTACTTTTCGAATACTGAGCTTTGATATATTCTTCTATCGTTTCTTTTTCATTCCAAAGTCTGTCCGCGCAAAATTCTGAAAACTGCCTTAAATCAATAGAATACGCTTTAATGGTTTTACTGCTGAGTCCTTTCATATACTTGCAGTCGTCAAGATAGTTGCTAATATGCTTTTGTACATCTGTCATTGTCAGCTCTCCTGTATAAAAAATCTGAATACTTCATTATAGCCAAACTACTAGCCAACTGCAAAATGTTTTTATACTACAGCGGCATTGATACAAATCAATGCCGCTGAACCTATCTCACAACATCAGTTTTAACTCTATCTGAAATACCATCTGCTCTATCAGGCTCACCCTCCACAATCTCACTATCCCTACGATCCATATCAAGCAAAGCATTGACCTTTGCAAGCCTTTGAGATTTCTCTTTCAGTTCTTCCTCCTGCGGAAAAGGTTTTTCCGCCTGCTCTTTGGCATTTTTCTGCTGCAAATTGGTGTTCTCAAGTCGTGCTTCTGCATCGGATAGGACGCTTGGAATGTCTGCTATGCGGTTGTCAATTCGGGTAATGTTACCGATGGCGTCCGTACCGAGAGTAACGGAATATTTAAGTCCTCCGACTAAAGTTAATACATATTGCTTCTCAAAAGAATTAAAAAAAAGTTCCATATCAAATCCACGGTAATTGCCAATTGCTTTAGGATCAGGTGAAGTCATTACCTTGCACTCGGCAAGTATGGCAGAGCCTGCTCCTTTCTTTTCTGTAAAAGTTAAACCTTGAATCGTCATAGACGAAAATCCGTCTTCATTCGGGAGGGTTTTGTTCTTTGCGGTCTGTATGTCGGTCTTTGCCTTTTCAATTTCAGCTTCAAGCCTGCGTATCTCCTGCGGGTAAAATTTAATCAGCTTGTCCTCAAGCGCATACTGCTGACTGAGATGATTTTGTTTTAAAAGCTTCAGCTTTGACACCGCAACATCTAAATCCATCTTCTCTTTGATGTAAGGATTTCCTGTCGCCAGTGCCTTTATTTCTGCATATGATAACGCCTGTTCGTCAACATCCTCCGCTGACCGAACAGGCGACTTGCTTGTCATAATCTGACCGATAAATTTCTGCTTGTTTTCAACTAATTGATATAAATATGCGTCAAAGGTTTCCTCTGTAACATAACTGTAAATCTCAACTTCGGGATTTTCGTTACCCTGACGGATAATTCTTCCCTCACGCTGTTGAAGATCCGCAGGCCGCCACGGACAGTCTGTATGATGAATGGCGATAAGTTTCTGCTGAACATTAGTACCGGCACCCATTTTAGCTGTACTGCCTATGAGGATACGAATCTGACCGGAACGAACTTTGGAGAAGAGTTCCTTTTTCTTTGCTTCACTGTCTGCATTGTGGATGAAGGCTATTTCATTTTCGGGTATGCCTTTCGCTATAAGCTTTTTCTTCATATCGTCATATACATTAAACTTACCAGTGTTCGGCGTGGACAAATCGCAAAAAATTAACTGCGTCGATTTTTGCGGTGCGGTTTTCTTCCATATCTCATACGCATTGTTCGCGCAAACTGATACCTTGCTGTTTGGATCGTCAGGTAAAAGCTCGTTTGAAAGTCTTTGGTCAAGAGCTAATTTTCTTCCGTCGTTCGTGATGAGAAGCATATTGTCAACGCTTGAATCCACCATCTTGTTGCGTACTTTTTCGGCTCGTTCCGACAGAGAAGCCACAAGATCCTTTTGGACTTCCGTAGGTTTAACGGCAATGTTGTGGTAGTTTGCTTTCGGTACAGGCAAGTTTAACATATCTGCCGTTTGTATGTCCGCGACCTGCCTAAACATCATCATAAGCTCCGGCAGGTTATAGAACTTGGCAAAACGTGTTTTGGAACGATAGCCTGTTCCTTCGGGAGCAAGTTCAATAGCTGTTGCCGTTTCACCGAAGGTTGAAGCCCACGCGTCAAAGTGTTGTAGATTTTTATCAACAAGCGTATTATACTGCAAATACCGCTGCACGGTGTAAAGCTCCACCATGCTGTTCGATACAGGCGTGCCTGTCGCAAAGATAACACCTTTGCTGCCCGTTATTTCATCAAGATAACGGCACTTCATATACAAGTCGCTTGACTTTTGCGCCTCTGTCTGTGCGATGCCTCCGACATTTCGCATCTTTGTATATAGGAACAGATTCTTAAAATTATGAGCTTCGTCAACAAACAGCCTGTCAACACCCAATTCCTCAAAGGTGACAATATCGTCCTTTCTCGTTTGGTCGTTCAATTTGTCAAGCTTTGTCTGTAAAGACTTTTTTGTTTTCTCAAGCTGTTTGACGGTAAAGCGTTCTCCCCGTTGATGTTTTAATTCAGATATGCCCTGTGTAATTTCATCTATCTCGTTTTGCAAAAGCATTTGCTGCCTTTCAGTGCTTGTCATGGTACTAAATGCTTTTCACTCAGTTTCTAAAAGCATCTTCACTATATAAGGAATCGGGCAAGGTGTTTTGGGGGGAGTAAAACAAAAAAATTTTAAATAGAGATTCAATTTATAAAATAAAAGCCCTTGACAACAGAAATTCCGCTGTCAAGGGCTGAACTAATTTATATATAGATGCCCTCATAATTTAGGGCATTAAAATCAAATTACAAAAAACCAAATAAAAAAGGGGAGGATTCTACAAGTAAAAACACCATGAGAAAAAGCCTAAATGTTGTCCCATTAAATCATTTTTAGGGGTGTTGTCCCCATGTTGTCCCATTTAAATTTGTTTTCTATAGGATTTATGATAACAAACTACTACAAAATAAAAAATCCCCGAAAGCCCTTGATATAAGGGTTTCGGGGTGTTTTGAGCTGTAGTTATCTCTTTGAGAACTGCGGTGCACGACGAGCGCCTTTGAGACCGTATTTCTTTCTTTCCTTCAT
>DKDD01000120.1:0-5331 GCA_002451715.1 Ruminococcaceae bacterium UBA6857
ACATTTATTATAGAGCCTTTATTTTTAATCTTTTGTAAGCATAGGAATTTTTCCGGCAAGCTTTTTATCCACCGCAAAGTAAAGCGCGGTTCCGGCGGTGAAAAGTACCGCAAGTTCGCCAAGGGCAACCAAGCCGCCCTGAACAAGAAAGCTTCCGAAATGAAAACTTCCTTCAACAAAGAAAATTTCAATTTCCGCACCGACGATTATGCCGTTGAAAATTGCTGGCATTAAAAGAGAAAGGAACGGAAAGTTTTTGATTTTTACTTTTCTCAACGCCCTCATGGTTATTGCCGCAAGCAGCGTTGCAAGCGAGCCGAAAATCATATCGACCGGCAAAGCCTGCATAAAAAGAAAATTCGCCGCAAAACAGCCGAGCGTCAATCCCCACGGCGCCGCTGGGGAAAAGAGGCAGAAAACCATCAATGCTTCGGAAAGACGGTACTGCACCGCCATTGAAGCCGTGTTCGGAAAAATCAGCTGTTGCGCGAGCGTAAGTACGGCGTAAAGCGCCGCAAGAAGTCCCGCCTGTGCAATGAACAGGGGCGCTTTTTTGTTTTGTGCTTTCATGTTAAATTGCTCCTTTAGTTTTGATTTAGAACCTTGGTTGGTTCAAGTCAGGAAGGTCTCGAACTGACTGTGGGGGTATTGTATCGCAGAAAAGAGGAAAAGTCAAGTCTATCCTGTGCGTTTTGCACAAACGCAATAAAATTTTATTGGATATTTTGACTATCGAAGTATTTAACAAGTGAATATAAAATATCAAGCTGTTCTTTTGAATAACCGTCAATACTTATTGAAAGTTCATTCTTAAGTCCGAGAATATAATCCGCAGAAACATGAAATAACTTTGAAAGCGCAATAATATAGTAAGTTGTCGGTGTTGAAATTCCCATTTCCCACGCGTTGACCGAGCTTCTTGTTACATCAAGTTTTTTTGCAAGCTCCGCTTGGGAATATCCCGCATTTTCACGAAGCGTTTTTATAGTATCATAAATCATATTCTCACCTCCAGATAATTATAGTTGACTCAAAATGACAAATAATTATCAATATATGTATAGTTTTGTTGACAAAATTGTTGTTTTGTGCTACAATAAATAAAAATCAAGGAGGAATCTTTATGAAAAAACTTTCAAGAAAAATCTTTGCATGTTTGCTCGCCGCGGTAATGTCGTTTTCGGCGGCACCGTTTATGGGAATCGGCTTAACGGCAAAAGCAGACGGAACAGGCGGCAGCCCGCGAATATTATATTCCGGAGATTATACTTTAGGGATAACCGATGATGAAACCGCTTACATTTTTTCCTATGACGGAAAAGAAACCGACTTAACAATTCCTGCAATTATTTCCGGATATTCGATCTGCGGCATTTATATCCACGCATTTGCAGAATGCAAAACTTTGAATTCTGTTATTATTTCTGACGGTATAACCGAGATCGGTAAATACGCATTTCTGCATTGCAGTAACCTTTCAACCGTCATTATGCCAAATTCCGTCAAGAGCATAGGATATGCTGCATTTCAAGGTTGTAACAATCTTAAAACCATAGAATTGTCAAACACCCTCACCGAGATTGGCGGATATGCTTTTGACAACTGCACAAGCTTGGAAATTATTAAATTACCCGACAGCATAGAATCAATCGGTTCGTATGCTTTTTATGCTTGCGAAAATCTGAAGTCTATCAATTTCCCGTCGGGATTAAAATTAATCACCGGCTGGATTGCACCAAACTGTGACAGTCTTACAAATATAATAATAGAAAACGGAATTACTGAAATCAAAAGTGCTGCTTTTGCCGACAGTACCGGTTTAAAAGAAATCACAATTCCCAAAAGTGTCAAAACTATTGAAGATTCCGCCTTTTTCTTCGGAGACTACATAAACAAAGACAGCATTAAAGATTTTGTTATTTACGGATACAAAAACACTGTCGCAGAAAAATACGCTGACAAAGTCGGCTGCAAATTCATTGCAATTGATGAACACGAACATAATTTTTACAAGTTTTCATCCGTTGATGCAACTTGTACATCCGTAGGTTCGGTAAAATATTTATGCTCGCTCTGCAATGAAAAATATATTGAAAGTATTCCGCAAACAAAGCATACCGACAATAATAATGATAGTATTTGTGACATCTGCAATGAAAAATTACCAAAGCCATCATGCGGTCACATTTGTCATAAAAACGGCATTGCTAAAATTTTTTATAAAATCGCTCTTTTCTTCTGGAAGCTTTTTAAGACAAATCAAACCTGTTCCTGCGGAATAAGTCACTATTAACAAAAAGAGAAAACAACCCCAAGCTGCTTTTTTCGGCGGTCGGGCGCTGTTTTCTCTTGAAAAGCCAATAGAACTGTGGCATAATTGTCCTTGAGGTGAACAGTTATGTATAGACGCTTGAAAGACACGCGCGAGGATGCGGACATGAATCAAACCGAGGTTGCAAAATATCTCGGAATGTCGCAAAGCGGCTATTCAAAATATGAAACTGGGGAAAACGACGTTCCGACCTCGGTTCTTATCAAGCTTTCAAAACTTTGGAACGTCAGTATCGACTATCTTCTCGGCGTGTCGGATAAACGTGAAATTGCAAAATAACTCTTGACCTTCCCGAAAATTTGTGATACAATCGCTTTAATCATTAATATCTTCGGCTATATACAGAAAGAGTAACCCTTTTCGGATCTCAGAGAGAAAACGGTCGGTGAAAGTTTTCGTGAAGAGTGGGTGAATGTCGTCTGTGTGCCACCGGGAAGAACGGCGTTTTTCGCTCATTAGACCCCGGCGTATGTTCTGCGTTAAAGAATTAAGAGTGCGCTTTTTATAAGCGAATTCAGGTGGTACCGCGGTTTTCTCCGTCCTGTTTTTTCGGGACGGAGTTTTTTTACTTTTATGTAATCTATTCTTAAAACGGAGGTCAGTATAAATGGCAAAAGAACTTGCAAAACAGTACGATCCGAAAGAGGTTGAGGATCGCATCTATGAGTCATGGCTCAAGGGTAATTATTTCCACGCCGAATGTGACTCAAAAAAGAAACCTTATACAATCGTTATTCCCCCGCCCAACATCACAGGTCAGCTCCACATGGGTCACGCGCTTGACAACACACTTCAGGATATCCTTATCCGCTATCACAGAATGGCAGGCTATGATACCCTCTGGCTCCCCGGAACGGACCACGCTTCAATCGCAACGGAAGCAAAAATCGTTGCCGCAATGAAAGAAGAAGGTCTTACCAAAGAGGACATCGGAAGAGAAGCTTTTCTTGAAAGAGCGTGGGACTGGCGCAAAAAGTACGGCGGAAGAATCATTGAACAGCTCAAAAAAATGGGCTCTTCCTGCGACTGGGAAAGAGAACGCTTCACTCTTGACGAAGGCTGTTCAAAAGCCGTTCGCGAAGTTTTCTGCAACCTTTATGAAAAAGGTCTTATCTATCGCGGCGAAAGGATTATCAACTGGTGTACTCACTGCAAAACTTCAATTTCGGACGCCGAAGTTGAATATGAAGAACACGACGGCAATTTCTGGCACTTCAACTATCCGTTTGCGGACGGCAGCGGTGCAATTGAAATTGCAACAACCCGTCCCGAAACAATTCCCGGCGATACCGGTATTGCCGTTCACCCGGACGACGAAAGATACAAAGATATGGTCGGAAAAACCGTAATCATTCCCGTTATCGGCAGAGAAATTCCGATTGTTGCCGACTCATATGCAAAAATGGACAAGGGAACCGGCGCGGTTAAGATTACCCCCTGCCACGACCCGAACGACTTTGAAGTCGGTCTTCGCTGCAATCTTCCTATGATCAACGTTATGACAGACGACGGTTTCATGAACGAAAACGCCGGAAAATATGCTGGAATGAGCCTCATGGAATGCCGCAAAGCAATTGTTGAAGACCTCAAAGAAGCCGGCGCACTTGTTAAAATTGAGCCGACAAAGCACGATGTCGGAACTTGCTATCGCTGCCACACAGCCGTTGAGCCGCGTGTTTCAAAGCAGTGGTTTGTCAAAATGAAACCGCTTGCAGAGCCGGCAATCAAAGTTGTTCGCGAAGGCAAAACAAAGTTTGTTCCCGAACGCTTTGACAAAATCTACTTCAACTGGATGGAAAACATCCGTGACTGGTGCATCTCCCGTCAGCTTTGGTGGGGTCACAGGATTCCGGCTTGGTACTGCGCCGACTGCGGAGAAATCAACGTTTCAAGAGAAGATATCTGCGAGTGTAAGAAATGCGGAAGTAAAAACATTACGCAGGATCCCGACACTCTTGACACATGGTTCTCCTCGGCTCTTTGGCCGTTCTCAACCCTCGGCTGGCCGGACAAGACTCCTGAACTTGCCCATTACTATCCGACAAGCACCCTTGTCACCGGTTACGATATCATCTTCTTCTGGGTTGCGAGAATGATTTTCTCCGCCTGCGAACAGATGGGTGAAGTTCCGTTCGACACTGTTTTCATTCACGGAATCGTCCGCGACGAGCAGGGACGCAAGATGTCCAAATCGCTCGGCAACGGAATTGACCCGCTTCTCATCATCGACAAATACGGCGCAGACGCGCTTCGTCTTACCCTTGCTTCGGGCAACAGTCCCGGAAACGACATGCGTTACTCAGACAAAAAGGTTGAAGCAAGCCGTAACTTTGCAAACAAAATTTGGAACGCCGCGCGTTTCATTCTCATGAACCTTGACGAGGACGAGCCGAAGCCGCACCTTCCCGAAGAACTTGCGCTTGAGGACAAATGGGTCGTTTCCCTCTTCAACAACCTTGTCAAAGAAGTTACCGCAAACCTTGATAAATTTGAACTCGGCATTGCCGCGTCAAAGCTTTACGACTTCATTTGGGACATCTTCTGCGACTGGTATATCGAACTTGCAAAAATCCGTCTTCAGCAAGGCGGCGAAAAAGCAAAGCAGGTTAAAGCCGTTTTGGTTTACGTCATGAGCGAAACGTTGAAGCTTCTTCACCCGTTCATGCCGTTCATCACGGAAGAAATTTGGCTCACTCTTCCCCACGACGGAGAAACGATCATGAAAGCTCCGTGGCCCGTTTTCAAAGAGGAACTCACTTTCAGCGAAGACGAAAAACAGATGGAACTCATCATGGAAACCATTCGCGCAATCAGAAACAGAAGAAGCGAAATGAACGTTCCGCCGTCAAGAAAAGCTCACGTCTATGTTGCAACGGACAAAAAGGAACTTTTTGAAACCGGTGCGGTCTTCATGCAAAGACTCGCTTCCGCTTCGGACGTTACGGTCGGCGACAGCTTTGACATTCCCGGCAGTGTCAACATCGTAACTTCGAGCGCAA
>DKDD01000120.1:5363-6776 GCA_002451715.1 Ruminococcaceae bacterium UBA6857
CCTATACATTCCGATGGGCGACCTTGTTGATTTTGAAGCGGAAAGAAAACGCCTCAACAAGGAAAAAGAGGGCGCAGAAAAGAAGCTTGCCCAAATCAACGGAAAGCTTTCAAACCCCGGTTTCCTTGCAAAAGCACCGGAGAACGTTATTGAAGCACAAAAGGCCGAAAGAGACAAGATCAACGAAAGAATCAAAATGATCGACGAAAGCCTCGCTTCACTCGGCTAACTTAAAAGAGCCGCCGTTTAATAAGCGGCGGCTTAAAATATTATATTTTCTCACAAAGGAGGAACTGTTATGACAAAAGAAGAAGCTTTGAGCCTTCTTGAAGAATATAACAAAGGAGAATTCCATCTCAAACACGGAAGAATTGTCGGCGACGTTATGCGCTGGTTTGCGAACGAGCTCGGTTACGGCGACGAAGCCGATTTTTGGGAAACAGTCGGAATTTTGCACGACCTCGATTTTGAGATGTATCCCGAAGAGCACTGCATAAAAGAGCAGGAAATCATGCGCGAAAAAGGACTTGACGAACGCCTTATCCGTGCGACTGCAAGCCACGGCTACGGAATTTGCGTTGACATCAAGCCCGAACACGAGATGGAAAAGGTTCTTTATGCAACCGACGAACTCACCGGCCTTATCGGCGCGGTTGCGGTTATGCGCCCGTCGAAGAGTGTTTCGGATCTTGAGGTTTCCTCAGTCAAGAAAAAGTTCAAGGACAAAAAATTCGCCGCCGGCTGTTCAAGAGACGTAATCAGAAACGGAGCGGAAATGCTCGGCTGGCCGCTTGAAGAACTTTTTGAAAAAACAATTCTTGCAATGCGCGCAAGCGAAAACGTAGACTAAACAAAAAAGTGCCGCAACCGAAAGTACAATGCTTTCGGCTGCGGCTTTTTTATTTTATGAATAAAGCTGTTCAGACGCGAAAGTCCATGCTCTTTTCCAAGCGTCTCTTCCTTCGGGAAGAAGAGAACCGAAAAGCTGAAAAACGTGCCACATTCCGCTATACTCCGTAACGGTTACGTCAACTCCCGCAGCTTTGAGCTTTTCGCTTATAGTTATTGATTCGCTGTAAAGCACCTCGCCTGTTCCGACCTGAATATACGTCGGGCAAAAGCCGCTGTAATCGGCATAGACGGGTGAAACATGCAGGTCGTGAAGATCAACGTCGCCGGCATAAATTCGAACGATATCCTCAACGTCAAGTTCTTTGTTTGTACCCTCTTTAAATCCGAAAATCGGGTCTTTATAGACGTTTGTTTTATAAGATTCGCTTTCGGTTGAAAGGTCTGCCCAAGGCGACATAAGCATAGCCGCTTTTGGGAGTTCTTTCTTTTCGTCGCGAAGCGAAAGAATAAGATTGAGCGCAAGATTTCCGCCTGCGCTGTCGCCCGTAACAACAACGTTTT
>DKDD01000134.1:0-1587 GCA_002451715.1 Ruminococcaceae bacterium UBA6857
AATGATAATTACAAACATGAAACTTGTTCCGCAGCGGGGATGAAAACGAATCTGTTTTCTGACGTTTTCAACAGTCAGTTCGAGACCGTGTTCATAGCAGAAAATAGTTTTATGTTCCGCTCCGTGATACATAAATGTGCGCTTGATATCTTTCATCAGCGACACAAGCGCAATATACGCAACGAAAATTACCATTCGCATTACGCCTTCAATGAGGGCGCGGTAATTCGTAAGCGCACCGGAAGCAAGATTATTGAAAAAATCGGCAACTTTTGACGGAAGCCAGAAGAAAAGCGCAAACGCAAGAAGAATCCCGAGTACCGAGGCGATTGCCGTAATAACGCTCATAACTTTTTTACTGAGATGATCGTTGAGCCATTTGTCAAGCTTTGATGTGTTTTCATCGCTGTTTTCAATGTCTTCAAGGCCTGATTTTTCTGCTGATTCCATAAGGCATTTATAGCCAAAAATCATTGACTCGATAAAATTCACACAGCCGCGGATAATCGGCCAACCGAGAAATTTCACCTTATCTCGGATATGTTTTACTTTTTTTTCTTCCGTGTCAATTGTGCCGTCGGGAAGCCGCACAGACATTGCGGCACCTTTCGGTCCCTGCATCATGATTCCTTCGATAAGCGCCTGTCCGCCTACAGATGTTTTATGCATAACGGCATTGTTATTCTTGCTCAAATTCAGTCCTCCTTTTTATATACCGGGAGCAGAACTTCGGCTGTTGTTACGACCCCGTCGGTGCTTTCAATTTTGAAAAGACCTTTGTGTAATTTAATTATTTCGTCAACAACCGCAAGGCCGATTCCGGTTCCGTGCTTTTCGTTGTTGGCTTTATAAAACTTTTCTTTGACATGCTGCAAATCGTTTTGCGATATTCCGCAGCCGTTGTCACTGAAAGATATTTTAACATAATTTTCAAAGTTTTCAACCGTAATTACGATTTTTCCGCCGCTTTCCGTATATTTTACGGCATTGTCAAGTATGTTAATGAAAACCTGGCAAATTCTGTCGCCGTCTCCATGCGCAAAGCTTTCTTCGTTTTCCGGTATCTTTAAAGTAATGGTTTTGCCTTCTTTTTCTGCCTTGGGCTTATACATAAGGTACGCCTGCTGAATTTCGGCAATGATATCGACAACACCGTTTTTCATTTTCAGCTTGCCGTTTTGCATACGCGAAAAGTCGAGAAGCTCTTCAACCATGCCTGAAAGACGCGTTGTCTCGGTCATTATTATCGAAAGACCTTTTTTCATCACTTCGTCGTCACTGTCGGCGAGCGAAGAAAGTGTTTCGCCCCAACCTTTGATTGCGGTCAGCGGCGTTCTTATTTCATGAGAAACGGTTGAAATAAAGCTGTTTTTCATATTGTCGGTTTCACCGATTTGCTCGGCCATGTTGTTGATTGTGTCGCATAGCTCGCCGATTTCATCTTCGGAATGAGGAATCGAAATCCGTGCCGAAAAATCGCCTTTGGCAATCCGCTTTGCTGTTTGATTGATAACCTTAACAGGATTAACAATTGACGAAACAAAGTAATACCCGGAATTGAACATCAGCATAGAAATCAAAAACACA
>DKDD01000134.1:1631-4193 GCA_002451715.1 Ruminococcaceae bacterium UBA6857
ATAGCGGCATAAATTAGATATAGCTGGCGATTAACGTCCTGAAGCGAGATAAGGTATCGCACTGCGCCGCAGTTTTCTCCGGCTGAATCGCGAAGAATATAGCTCATTGCCATTATCGGTTCGCCCCAAGCGGTCTTTGATTTTTTGAGTGAAGTTTTGCTTTCGCTGTTAAGAGCGTCATAATAATCGGGCATTTCGGTATAATCGCTCACATCATATCCACCGGAGGATACCAAGGGATTACCGTTTTTATCAATAATCCAAATTTCGATTCTGTCACGGTACTCATAGTTTTCGGCAAAATTTGCCGCAGCTTCGGAAAAAGTTTTGTTGTCAAGTGTATAGTAATATCCGAAGTATGTATCGGCAACGTCGGTATCGCAGGATTTGAGAGTCATTTCGGCAGCATGATTATACCTTAGATAGATGGAATACATAAGTATTCCGGAAAAAACGGTGAGAATAATTGTTGTGACAAGAAAAATATTTAAAAGCCATCTTGCTTTAATTGTCTTTTTCATATATACTCACCGTCCTTATAAATTACTCGCCGGACAACCATTTATAACCCTTACCCCAAACTGTTGTCAAGTGGTCGGGGCACGATGGGTCTTTTTCAATTTTCAGTCGCAATCTTCTGATGTTCACGTCAACAACTTTATCGTCACCGTAATAACTTTCGCCCCAAACATGGGTTAGCAATTCTTCACGACTGATTGTCTGGTTCGGTTTTGAAAAGAAAAGTTCAAGAATTTGAAATTCAATCTGTGAAAGGTCAATTCGTTGCTTATCGCAAAAAACCGCACGTTTTTTTGTGCTCAAAACAAATTTTCCGCATGTCATTTCATCACCACTGTTATGAATCAGCTCTTTGCTTAAATGAACGCGGCGATAAACCGCTTCGATTCTTGCAAGAAGCTCCGTTATTGAAAACGGCTTTGTAATATAATCATCCGCCCCGGAAGATAAACCGTAAACCTTGTCTCGTTCCTGCGTCTTTGCAGTAAGAAAAATTATTCCGACACTTTGGGAGATTTCTCTGATATGTCTACAGGTTGCAATTCCGTCAAGCTTTGGCATCATAACATCGAGCAAAACAACGTCAATGCTGTCTTTTTCACTTTCAAAAATTTTTAAAGCGTCAATGCCGTTTGCAGCCTCATAAACGCTGTATCCTTGGTGTGTAAGATTCAAAGTGATAAATTCTCTAATTGAAGTTTCATCTTCGGCAACAAGTATTTTTTTCAAAGTACTCACCTCTCAGTTAAAAATAAGGTTTGTCGAAATTGTTTTTTTGGTAATACCGAGCTTTTCGCCTGCTTCAAAAATGCGATAATAATAGCGTTTCCCTTTATAAATATCAATTAGTCTGAACTGACCCGAAATCGGATTTAAAGTTTCGTCGTATTCAATTCTGACTTCAAACAGCGGAGCTGATTGAAGTGAACCGTCTTCCTCTTTTTCAAGAAGATAGAAACGCATTGTTGTTCCGTCGGAAAGAAGAACCGGAATCGTATTATTTTCAAGTTCTTTTGGAACTTGAAAATAATAATCGTTAGCTCTGTTGTCAAAATAACGGCAGATTTTGCCGGTTCTTCCCTCAAAAACAGTTGTCCATTCAATAACGCTTGAATTAAGACTCTTGTGTTCAAGATTCTTTTGAATCGGAATTTCAACAATGCCGTCACCGTTAATATCTTCGCAACCGATATTTGTGCTTCTTTTTGAAAGCGCACAAACCGTTTCGCCGCCGACAAAAACGCGGCTGAGTTTTTGTTCGCCTATGCCGAATGAAATAACATCTGTTGTCATCAGTCCGTCCGATGTATATCCGTCGATGTATATCCGGCTGCAAGACAAGCGACGGATATAGTCAAATTCGATTTGCGAAACCGTTGTAATCATCGGGTCAACTTCGCCGTTTGCAACCATTGCGAACTTGTTGCTTTCATAATCAAAAAGCTGAATTTTTGTGACAGAAGCTTCGGAAGAGTTGTCCGAATGAATCACAACAAGCTCACTTTTTTTGTCGGCATCAAAATCAAAAACACCGAACGAAGAATATTTTGTATGAAAAACACTTTTGATTTCGGGAGTGTCGTAATTCACGTTATAAATGTTGACCTGCTGCAAAAGTTTACTGTTTTGAAGTCCCCAACCGACAATGATTTCGTTTGTTCCGTCACCGTTAATGTCTGCAAATTCAACCTGTTTAAGTTCATTGAATCCGCTTTCCGCGCCG
Source organism: Ruminococcaceae bacterium UBA6857 (assembly GCA_002451715.1). Classification (GTDB taxonomy): domain Bacteria; phylum Bacillota; class Clostridia; order Oscillospirales; family Acutalibacteraceae; genus UBA6857. The sequence goes on from DKDD01000134.1 coordinate 3,874, forward strand.
GCAAGAGCTTTCCAGCCGTCACCATCGGAAAGAAAAATTTGAAGCGAAACAGTTTCGCTGGCTCCCCTCTTTGAATAAAACGCAACAATTTCATCTTCGCCGTCGTTGTTCAAGTCAACGTAAATAAGAGCTGAACGATGACCGCCGTCTGTCGGCGTTTTAAGTGTATAATCGCTTCCGACAGCTTCTTCGAACACTTGCCAAATCTGCGAATTTTGTCCGTCTCTTCCCGGAACGTGAATAAGCGAGTCAATCGGTTTCGACTTTATGCTGAAAAGCAAAAGCAAAACGGCGCCGACAAAAGCAATTGCAATAACCGT
>DKDD01000134.1:4200-5715 GCA_002451715.1 Ruminococcaceae bacterium UBA6857
CCGCCGATGTAATTTTTTTCATTTGCTTTTCACCTCTTCAAACCGTTTAGTTGCCTATTAGGCATTAATAAAATTTTTGATTACTTCAATATCAAGATTCTCAAATTTTTCAAGAAAACCAACAATTTCACGCGCGATAACCTTTGTTCCGCCAACGCTGTCACTTTCAATATTAAGCGGCATAATCGGGTCGTGAACGCTAAGTCTCAAAAGGAACCATCCGTCACCGTGGAATTTATCAAGAAAGACGCGAATCCCCTCGCGATTGTCATCAGCAATTTTCCAGCCGGGTTTTCCGTGCGAATACTTTTCAAGCTCATCAATAACTTTGTTGCCATAGTTTCTGAAATCATCGCATTTTATCTTCAAGCGAAGCTCACACGCTTCAACGGGATCTTTTAATTTTGAAATGAGCGATTCAAGTTTTTTGCCTGTTTTACCCATTTGAGCCATTTTGATGACGATTTTTGTAATGAGATATGCACCGTCATCAAGATAATAATTTTCTCTGAAAGCAGCATGACCCGAAGTTTCAATTGCAAGCGGACAATTTACTCCTTCTTTGTTGAGTTTAAGCTGTTCGTTGATAACATTTCTGTAGCCGCGTTTATAGCGATAATGAACCCCGCCGAGCGTGTTATTTATAAAGTCGGTAAGTCCTGTTGAAGTTACACTGTCGGTAACGATTGTTCCGCCGCTGTTGCCTTCAAGTGCAATAATCGAAGCAAGTGCAACAAGACGGTTTCGGTTGATTTCCGTTCCGTTTTCGTCAACACAGCTCGCTCTGTCAACGTCGGTATCAAAAATTACACCGAGATCGGCATGATTTCTGATTACGGCATCGCTGATTGATTTCATTGCCTCTTTGTTTTCCGGGTTTGGCGCATGATTCGGAAACATTCCGTCGGGATTAAGAAATTGACTGCCCGAAACATCCGCACCGAGTTTTTCAAGAACTTCCGTTGCATAAAAGCCTCCGACACCGTTGCCTGCGTCAACAACAATTTTATAGCCTTCAAGCGGTCTTTCGTAATTTTCGGCATTTACTTCTCGGCAAATCATGTCACGAAGCCTTTTTGAATACACCGACATAAAATCGTTTCTTTCAATCAAAAACTTATGATTTTTCGGCAAGGTGAGGCTTGTTGTGTTTTGAATCACGGCATCAAGGTCTTCGCTGTCAAGTCCGCCGCTTCGGGTAAAAAACTTAAGGCCGTTTCTGTCGTACGGATGGTGACTTGCGGTAATTTGAACCGCTGCAACACAATCAAGGTCAACCGTTGTCATAAACATTGCCGGAGTTGAAGCAAGACCGCAATCATAAACGGTAAAACTGTATGTGCAAAGAGCACTGATGACCTGCTTTTTGATTCGTTCGGCTGAAATTCTTGAATCGTGTCCTACTGCAATTTTGCTTTTTGGCGAAACTCCGTTTTTAAGAAGCCATTCGCAAAAGCCGCAGGTCAAATCAAAAACGGCAAGGTCGTCAAGCTGAAGCGGTGAGTTTTCTGTTTC
>DKDD01000114.1:0-228 GCA_002451715.1 Ruminococcaceae bacterium UBA6857
CGTGTTCAAGCACTTTGGGACCGGCAATGTTACCGTCCTTATTGACGTGACCTACCATTATTACAGGAATTGACATTGATTTTGCAACGCGCATTAACAGGCTTGCCGATTCTCTGACCTGAGTGACGCTGCCCGGCGAGGAAGAAATTTCCGTGTAGTTCATTGTTTGAACCGAATCAACAATTACAAGGTCGGGCTTTGCACTTCTTATATGCTCACAAATTGCCT
>DKDD01000114.1:271-437 GCA_002451715.1 Ruminococcaceae bacterium UBA6857
GATTATTTGTTGTAACATGAAGTCTGTCGGCACGAAGTTTAATTTGATTATACGATTCCTCACCGGAAACATACATAATTTCAAGCTTTTTGCCAAGCTGTTCACAAATTTGAAGAAGAATGGTTGATTTTCCGATTCCGGGATCACCACTCAAAAGTACAAGCGA
>DKDD01000114.1:462-3704 GCA_002451715.1 Ruminococcaceae bacterium UBA6857
ATTTAACAATACCGCCGCCGAGAACGCGGTCGAGTTCTGTCATTCCCGTTTTATATCGAATTTCATTGTCAGGTTCAATTTCTCCGAGTCTGTATGAACGAACGCTTGCAGGCTTTGCAGATTTTGCGGCAGAAGCCGTGTTTTGTGTTATTCTTGTTTCTTCTTGAAGAGTTGCCCATTCGCCACATTCTGGGCATTTTCCGAGCCATTTCGGTGTTTCGTAACCACACGAAGAACAAACATAAACTGTTTTTGATTTTTGAGCCACTTGCTTCACTTCCTGTTGTTTAAATATTCTGTTATGCCGTCAAAGATTGCAACGGCAATTTTTTTCTGATAGTTTTCGTCATTTAAAAGCTGTGCTTCTCCGCCGTTTGATAAAAAACCACATTCAACCATAACTGCCGGAGTTTTTGCATGATAAAGCAGATATATCTCTGTTCCGGACGGTTTGATTTTTCTTTCGTTTTCTTTTTGAAGTTTATCGACGATTGACTTTTGAATGCTTGCGGCAATAAGTTCGCTTTCCGGATTGTTTTTAGAATAAAACACCTGTGCACCGTGATACTTGCTTTCGGAAAAGTGATTTTGGTGAATGCTGATAAAAATACTGTTAGGATAAGTTTGCATCAGATTCATTCTGTTGTGAATATCCGAAACCTTTTTTTCGCGCATTGAACCGCATGTGCTGTCATAAATCAGTTTGTCTTCATCTCTGACAGATACTGTCTCAAATCCGAAAGAATCAAAAAGTACTTTGAGTTTTTTTGAAATTGAAAGGTTAATATCTTTTTCAAGAATACCCGCCGAGGATTGTGCGCCGCCGTCTTCTCCGCCGTGACCGGCATCAATAATTATTACAGGTAATTCATTTTTTATTTCTTCGGCTGTTGCGTTGGTATAAACAATATCAATCCCGAAAATTAAAAGTGCCGAAATCATTACCGCACACAGTGTAAAGACAAATTGTTTTGCACTGACGGTTTTGTATAAAAGCTTTTTCATTTTTATCACCCGTAATATAACTATGGTGATTTACTAAAAAAAATGTATGAGAAGCTTTTCTTTCTTGACAAAACACTTTCGGCTGTTGTATAATAAATCATCTGCGGGTATGGTGGAATTGGCAGACACGCAAGATTTAGGATCTTGTGCTTTGCGGCGTGCAGGTTCGACCCCTGTTACCCGCACCAGAGAAGTGTGATAGTTTCATTCTGTAACTATCACACTTTTTTTATGTTCAAATAAAAGACGTTTAATAAAAACCATAAGCATACAATGGCGTTTACAGCGTCATTGTATTTTTTATTCATCATGAAAAAGAAAATTTTGCAGTTTTAAAATACGTGCTTTTCGTCTCTCTTCTTCTTCTTTATCAATTGTATATACGCCGTTTGCAAAAGCAAGGACGCTCCCCTCTTTTGCGCCTTTCGGCAAAGATGAAAGCGGAATTGAAACAGTTGACATGTCTTCTTTTTCGCAAACAGCCGTTGAATCAACGATTCTGTCAATACTGAGATACTTCATATGCGCTCCTAAAATTATTTTTCGGTTGAAATTTTATATCCGTCATCGACACAATTTACCATAATTGTTCCGGATTTATCGGTGCGGTAATACTTGATTGAATGGTTATTTAAGTATTTAAGAGTTTCTTCATGCGGATGTCCATATGAATTGTCAAGACCGCAGGATATTACAGTGGCGCTCGGCGAAGCGGATTCGAGAAAGCTTGTTTCAAGCGATGTTCTGCTTCCGTGGTGACCCATGAGCATTATATCGCAGGAAAGGTTTGGATTTTTATTCATAACGCTTCTCATTTCGGTTTTTTCTGCGTCACCTGCAATGAGAAAGGTTGTTGAATTGACATCGGCTTTTAAAATTACCGACATATTGTTTAAATCGTTGTTTTGTTCAACCGGACCGAAAATTTCAAACAAAATTTTTCCGCAAGTATATTTGCTTCCGTACTTTGCGGCAATTACATTGATTTTTTTGTTTAAAATTGTCTCAAGCAATTTTTCATAGGTTTTAGTAGTCGGAGTGTTTTCAGACGTCAGTCTTGGCATTATGATATTGTCAACCGTAAAATTCTCCAAAACGGTTTGCAGACCACCGATATGGTCGGTGTGCGGATGTGTTGCAACAACATAATCAAGCTTTTCAATTCCGCGCGAACGAAGAAATTCAACAACGATATTGCCGTATTCTCTTTCACCGGCATCAATTAAAATTCCGCTTGTTCCCGATTGTATAAGTGTTGAAGAGCCTTGTCCGACATCAATAAAACTGACACAATCGGTGTTTGCGTTTGAAGTGTCGGTTGCGGCATTCGGTGAATCGAAACTTTTGTTGAATCTGCCGACTATTACGGCGATTATCGCAATGATGAAAACAAGCGAGGATATAAGTGATTTTTGCTTAATTTTTCTTTTTGCTTTTGCCATGATATCCTCCGTTTTTGAAATTTTTGCCGCTTGGCTTTTGGTTCATCGGTGCGTATCTTGACGGCTTTACAAGGCAGTTTGGCGAATTACCGATAAGGTCATATCGCCCTGCGATTTTAAGCGCTTTTTCAACAAGTTCGTGTTTTGAAGAATCGTAGTACTGCAAAAGAGCACGTTGCATTGCTTTTTCCTGCGGTGTTTTTGCAACATATACTTCTTTCATAGTATATGGGTCAAGTCCCGTAAAAAACATACATGTTGAAATTGTTCCCGGTGTCGGATAGAAATCCTGAACCTGTTCGGGTCTGATTGAACGTTTTTTCAAGAAAAGAGCAAGTTCAATTGCATCGTCAAGAGTTGACCCCGGGTGCGAAGACATGAGATACGGAACAAGATATTGCTGCTTATTATTGCTTTTTGAAAGCTCAAAATACTGCTTTGAAAATTCAATGTATGCTTCTATATGAGGTTTTCCCATTTTATCAAGAACCGCAGCGGAACAATGTTCGGGTGCAACTTTGAGTTGCCCGCTGACATGATATTTCACAAGTTCTTTGAAAAACTCGTTGTTCTTGTCTTTGAGCATATAGTCGTAACGTATACCTGAACGAATAAATACTTTTTTTACTCTCGGAAGCTTTCTGACTTCTCTAAGCAGCGAAAGGTAGTCGCTATGATCGACAACAAGAGCCGGACACGGCTTTGGCGCAAGGCACTTTTTGCCCTTGCAAAGTCCTGCTTTAAGCTGTTTTTCGCATGACGGAAAACGGAAATTCGCCGTCGGACCTCCGATAA
>DKDD01000201.1:0-16779 GCA_002451715.1 Ruminococcaceae bacterium UBA6857
CCGTCGCCGCCGAAGATCCAAACGGACTTCTTTGAAAGATATTCTTTTTCTTTGAGGATTGAAGCGCAGTTTTCGCAGCCGTCTGCAACCTTTTCAAGTTCTGCAACAAGTGCGTCTGCCGCAGCGGTGTTCTTTTCGCCGTCGTTTACGGTGTCAAGATATGCCTTAGCTGCTGCCTTGAGTGATTCGGGAGCCTGTTCTGCGGAAAGGATATTTTCAACCTTTGCGATGAGAGCGTTGCGGATTGCGTTCTGACCGAGAAGCATTCCGAATCCGTGCTCTGCGTTGTCTTCAAAGAGGGAGTTAGCCCATGCCGGACCGTGACCCTTGCTGTTGACGGTATAGGGTGAAGTTGCTGCCGGACCGCCCCAAATTGAGGAACATCCGGTTGCGTTGGAGATATACATTCTGTCGCCGAAGAGCTGTGTGATAAGACGTGCATATGCGGTCTCCGCACAGCCTGCGCATGAACCGGAGAACTCAAGAAGCGGAGTCTTATACTGGCTGCCGATAACGGTATTGTCGGCAACGTCTTCCTTAACGGTAACGTTCTTAACCATGTAGTCGAATACCGGCTGCATGTCATCCTGGCTTTCACGGGAAACCATCTTGAGCGAGTTTGTCTTGCAGACGCCTACGCAGACGCCGCAGCCCATGCAGTCAAGCGGTGAAACAGCGAGGGTGTATTTATAAACGCCCTTGCCCTTGCCGGCCTTTTTGTCAACGATGATTGCGTTCTTCGGAGCGTTGGCTGCTTCTTCTTCGGTGAGGCAGTACGGTCTGATTGTTGCGTGCGGGCAAACATATGAGCACTGGTTGCACTGTGCGCAGGTTGAACCGTCCCAAGCCGGAACCATAACCGCAACACCGCGCTTTTCATATGCCGAAGCGCCCTGTTCAAAAGTACCGTCTGCGTGAGCTTCAAAAGCGGAAACGGGGAGTGCGTCGCCGTCCATGTGGCCTACGGGCTTCATGATTTCGTCAACCATCTTAACGAGTTTTTCTGCGCCTTCGCTCTTTGCTTCGCAGCAGCAATCTTCTGCGTTTGCCCAATCGGCGGGAACGTCAATCTTAACGTAAGCAGTTGCGCCTGCGTCGATTGCCTTTTCGTTCATTTCAACGATTTCTTTACCCTTCTTCATGAACTTCTGGGCTTTTTCTTTCATGTAGCCGATTGCTTCCTCTTCGGGAAGAACCTTTGAAAGGGAGAAGAAAGCGGACTGAAGAACAGTGTTGGTGCGCTTGCCGAGACCGATTTTTGCTGCAAGGTCGATAGCGTTAACGGTATAAAGCTGAACGTTGTTGTTTGCAATATATCTCTTTGCTTCGGCATTGAGCTTTTCGGAAAGTTCTTTTTCGTCCCACTGGCAGTTGATGAGGAATACACCGCCGGGCTTAACGTCGTTAACCATCTTGTAACCCTTTTCAACATATGAGGGGTTGTGGCAGGCAACGAAGTCAGCCTTGTTGATGTAATACGGGGACTTGATCGGCTTGTCGCCGAAACGAAGGTGGGAGATTGTGATACCGCCCGTCTTCTTTGAGTCATACTGGAAGTATGCCTGAACAAACTTGTCGGTGTGGTCACCGATGATTTTGATGGAGTCTTTGTTTGCGCCAACGGTTCCGTCGCCGCCGAGACCCCAGAACTTGCATTCGATCGTGCCTTCTGCGGCAGTGTTCGGAGCAGCCTTTTCTTCAAGTGAAAGATAGGTTACGTCGTCGTTGATTCCGATTGTGAAGTGGCGCTTCATTTCTTCCTTGGCAAGTTCGTCATAAACAGCGAATACGCTTGCCGGCGGAGTGTCCTTTGAACCGAGGCCGTATCTGCCGCCGATAACTTCGATTCCGGTTCTGCCGGTTTCGTTGAGGGCTGCGATAACGTCAAGATAAAGCGGTTCGCCGAGTGCGCCCGGTTCCTTGGTTCTGTCAAGAACGGCAATCTTCTTTGCTGTTGCCGGAATTGCGGCTGCAAGGTGTTTTGCCGAGAACGGTCTGTAAAGACGAACCTTAACAAGACCTACTTTTTCGCCCTTAGCGGTGAGGTAATCAATAACTTCTTCGGCAACGTCGCAGATTGAGCCCATAGCGATGATGACTCTTTCAGCGTCGGGAGCACCGTAGTAGTTGAAGAGGTGATAGTTTGTTCCGAGTTTTTCGTTGACCTTACCCATGTAATCTTCAACGATTTCGGGAACTGCGTCGTAATACTTGTTGCAGGCTTCTCTGTGCTGGAAGAAAATATCTCCGTTTTCGTGAGAACCGCGCATTACGGGGCGTTCGGGGTTGAGAGCGCGCTTGCGGAACGCTTCAACAGCGTCCATGTCGCACATTTCTTTAAGGTCTTCGTAATCCCAAACTTTGATTTTCTGAATTTCATGAGAAGTGCGGAAACCGTCAAAGAAGTTGATGAACGGAACTCTGCCCTTGATTGCTGCAAGGTGAGCAACTGCGCCGAGATCCATAACTTCCTGCGGGTTGGTTTCGGCAAGCATTGCAAAACCGGTCTGGCGGCAGGCGTAAACGTCTGAATGGTCGCCGAAGATGTTAAGAGCGTGGGAAGCAACGCAGCGGGCCGAAACGTGGAAAACAGAGGGAAGAAGTTCACCGGCAATCTTATACATGTTCGGGATCATGAGAAGAAGACCCTGAGAAGCGGTATAAGTTGTGGTGAGAGCGCCTGCTGCGAGCGAACCGTGAACGGTACCTGCAGCGCCGGCTTCGGACTGCATTTCGGCAACCTTAACGGTTGTTCCGAAGATGTTTTTCATTCCCTGTGCCGACCACTGGTCAACATAGTCTGCCATGGGGCTTGACGGAGTGATGGGGTAAATACCGGCAACCTCTGTGAAAGCATAGGAGACATATGCGGCAGCATTGTTTCCGTCCATGGTCTTTGATTTTCTTGCCATTGGCTTTGTCCTCCTTAAAATCGGAAATTAACTTTTTCCAAACAGCCGAAGCCTCAAAGGCAAAGTCTGCCCAAAGGCGCACTCGGCTATTATAATTGATATAAATCAACACAAAACATTGTATCACCAAATCGGTTATAAGTAAATATGCAAAGGGTTTAAATATTAAAAAAATTCAGAAAAAATCTTGGCAAATTTCATAAAAGACGGAAAAAACCGCCGCAGGACAGAACTCTTGCGGCGGTTTGCTCACTTTCGGATTATAACTTTTTAACCAAACTTGTGTTTTTGCAATTTTTGCATTTGTATTTTTCAGCGCCGAGTTTTATATACCCTTTTTCTTCGCAATAAGGGCAAGTACATTCGCAAACACCCAAAAGCTGATAAACGCCGGCAAGCACAAACGAAACCGCCGCGCAAAAAGCAACAATACCCCATATGCTCCCGAAACCGCCGAATGCCGCAAACGACAGTATTCCTACAACGATGCCGATAGAAATAAGCACTGAGGCAAGCTTTTTGTTCTTTTCGGGTTTTCCGATTTCGGTCTTCTTTTCGCCGCATAAAGCCACAAGGCATGACATATGATTCACCCTTTCATAATCTTTAAGTTTTGTACTGCTTGCAAACATTTTAACATCAAAGAGGTTAAAAGTAAATATGCGAAGAAAAAACTTCAGATTAAGAAAAGTTACTCGGCTATTCAATACGTTTCATACCCTATTTCGGCCATTTCTTTTTTGATTTCGTTTTCAAATTCATCAAGCGGACAGTTTTTATAAGTGTTATAAAATTTTTCTTTGTCTTCTTCAAAAACCGCAAGTCTCCAGCCGTATTTTTCATTAAGCTTTTCAAGAACTTTGACATAAGGTTTTATAAGCTTGTCAATGTTTTCTGTCTCGGTCGGTGTTTCGGGTTCGGTTGTGTTATTATAATGATGTGCTTTTGAAGCTCTTTCGGTCACAAAGGTCGCCGAAGCAAAATAATCGCTTTCTGTTTTTGTTATCTCGATTTCAATATCATAAACCTTGCTTTCTTCGGAAAATATCGTATAACCGAAATTATACGGCGGTGCTTTTTGCGGAGTAATGTAATATACATAAACATTGCCCTCTGATTCTTTTACGGGAGAAAAGCGTATGTCTTCGTTCACAAGAGCCGAATCGGTAATTAGGATTGATTCCGGCCAAGCGTCTTTATCTTCGTTTTCATATGAAAAAACAAAAACGGAAACATTGTTTTTCAAGGTGAAAATGCTGACGGGAATCTTTTTTGAATCACTCAATTTGTTTTGAATAACTTCACCGTCTTTTGAAATTGCATAAGCCGTAACAGCGGGAAAATGCTGCCCCGTTTTTGTAAAGACACCGAAAATTCCGAACATAAAAACAGCCAAAACGCAAAGCGCAATCGGCACGGTTCTTCTGTAAAAACTTTGATGTCCCACCGTCTTTTTTTCGTGTCCGGCGCGATAGGATTCGGAATTTTCAACCAACTCATCATCAATCGAAGCGATTGAATAAAACAAATCTTTGCTTGTCATAACGAACTCCTCTTTTCAAGAAATGATTTAAGTTTTGCCCGCGTTCTTGAAAGGATTACCCGAACATAAACGGAGTTTATACCGTACTTTTTGCCGATCATATCCGACGTTTCCGTGAAATAATATCGGCGGATGAAAATATTTCTTTCTCTTTCGGGCAGTATGTTCAAAAATTCATTCAGAACGTCAGAAAGCCGTTCGCGGTCAAAATGTGCGCTTTCGGGAATACACTTTAAAAGTTCGGTCAATACGGTTTTGTCCGCCGGCTCAAAAAACTCAATCTTAACCGAAAACAAGGCGGCAAGGTTTTTCAGATTTTCATAATTCGGACGGCGGTCATTGTTCTCCCATTTTGAAACAAGCGCCCTTGAAACAAAAAGGCGGTTTGCAAGCTCTTCCTGAGACATGTTGTTTTGCGTTCGAAGTTTTGCGATTTTTTCTCCGTATTCCAAAGTCACGCCTCCTTTATTGATAACAGTCTTTGTCTTTCAATGAAAGTATATCACAGAAATGTTGTTTCGAAAAGCGACAAATCGTATCATCAAAAGCAAAAAAAAACCGCCGCAAAAGCGGCGGAAAACGAAGTATGAAATTTTTTATTTTTTGCTTTGTGCTTCGGCCTTTCCTTCGGGCGTGTCGCGGTAATACTGGGTTTTCGGATTCGGGTGCTTTGTGCTGTTCCAAATTCTTTCGGCCTGCGGCGCCCATTCGGCGGCAAATTTGTCGCACTTGCTGCAAAGCGATTCAACCGTCTCTTCGCCGAGCAGGTTTGTTGATTTTGCGCCCGTTTCTTTGATGAGGCTTCTCAAACACTGCGGATTTTCAAGCATCGGGCAGGGACGAAGATGGTTGTCATTGAACGGCTGGTTGCGTCTGTATGCCATAAAGAGCGGACTGCGAAGTCCTTCAAGAATCGTTTTTTCTCTGATGTTTGAATCGGAAAAATGAATGAAAACACACGGTTCCATATCGCCTGCGGAATTGATGTGAAAGTAGTTTCTTCCGCCGGCAATGCAGCCGCCGACATATTCGCCGTCATCCTGAAAGTCCATGACAAAAACAGGCTTTCCGGTTTCGCCGTTTCTTGTTTTTCTCAGCCAGTGATACATATATTCTCTTTGTTCCGGGGTTGGGATAAGTTCAACCGGAGCGTCGTGACCGACGGGCATAAAGTTGAAGTAAAAACCGAACTTTACACCGAGAGAAATCATGTTGTTCAAAAATTCGTCGCTTGTGACAAGCGGAACGTTGTCTCTTGTATAGCAGACGGACATGCCGAAAAGGCAGCCGTGTTTTTTAAGAAGTTTCATTGCGGCGATCGTTTTTTGATAGCTTCCGCCGCCGCGTCTTGCGTCGTTTGATTTTTCGGTACCCTCAACGCTCAGCGCAAAGGCAATGTTGCCGACGCGAAGGACTTCTTTGCAAAACGCTTCGTCAATGAGCGTTCCGTTCGTATAAGCGAGGAAAGCGCAGTCCGGGTTTTCTTCGCAAAGGCGGATGATCTCGTCCTTTTTGATCAGCGGTTCGCCGCCCGTGAACATATAAACATGGGTTCCGAGTTCTTTTCCCTGTTTCACAACGCTTGCCATTTCTTCAAAAGTAAGGCTTGATTTGTGGCCGTATTCGGCGGCCCAGCAGCCTTTGCATTTGCAGTTGCAGGCGCTTGTCGGATCCATAAGAATCAAAAACGGAATGTTGCACTTATAAACGTCGCGGTTTTTGCGAACGGCTTTTGTTCCGTTGATTCCCGCACCGAGACCGAGAGCAAGCAGCATCTTTTTAAGAAGACCGCGGTCAAGGTCTTTCAAAAAGCTCATTGCGTAATCGTAGTATACGCCCTCGCCTTTTTTGATTGCTTTTTTCATTGCTTCAAAATTTTTCTTCGGAAAGGTTTTTCCGCTGAGCTTTTCAACAACCGAAAGAAGCTTCAAAATATTTTTTTGAGGATTTTTGTCAACATATTTGAGCAGTGCGGCAAGAGTTGCACCGGCAATTTTGCGTTCGGCTTTTTCTTTGTTAGTCATCTTAGCACCTCGCTTATCATTCAGTTTAATATACCACAGACACGAAAAAAAGTCTATACGTTAAATGACTAAATTAAATTATAGAAAACCACAATTTTGTTATATTTTACATACGTTTTTTCAATTTTGCCTCAATTTTCCCGAAAATTATGCGGTACTTTGAACTCTTTCGGATTTTATATAAAATAAATTTTCAAAAACGGTTGCTTTTACTCTGCTTTTATTATATACTAATCGTCTATCCGTTAATCGGTAAAATATTGAAAAAGGCGGTGACCGAATGAGCGAAAAAACAAAATCAACGCTTCTTGCGTTTCTTCGCGCCGCCGTTGCAATGACAATTTTTGTTCTTGCCGTTGTGAACTATGAAAAGCTCAAAAACATTGATGTTCGCGCAATTGTCGAATCAAGTTCAAGCCTGGCAATTGCCGTTGCGGCGATACTCGGAATTTATCTTGTTAAGTCGGTGCTGTTCATAATTCCCGCTTCGCTGATTTATATTTATGTCGGCATGGCGTTCCCGACCGGGCAGGCAATTCTTATCAATCTTTTCGGAATCATTATTGAAGTCACCGTAACATATTTTCTCGGCCTTTTTCTCGGCGGCGATTATGTCAATGCCCTGCTTGCAAAAAACAAAGCCGGACGAAAGATTCTTGAAAAAAAGTTCAACGACAATTTTCCGATTCTGTTCGGAATTCGGGTGCTTCCCGTTTTTCCGATTGACTTTGTTTCGCTTTTTTGGGGTGCGTCAAGGTGCGGCTTTGTGCGGTACTTTTTTGCTTCCGTGCTTGGAATAATGCCGCGCGTAATTCTTTTCACAATTCTCGGCGACGGAATTTATGACTATATTCCGATTCATCTCATTGTCAAAATCATCATTTGCGCAATACCGGTCGGCGTTGTGGTTTATCTTGTTCGTCACTTTGTTAAACAGAGAAAAAGCGAAAAAGAAAACAACAAACCGAATCTTTCTCCAAACAGCTCGAAAGCTGAAGAAATTTCACCGAACACACAAAAAGGAGAATGAAAAATGTCACTTTATGAATTGTTTATTCTTGCTGTCGGCCTTTCGATGGACGCGTTTTCCGTTGCCGTTTGCAAAGGGCTTTCAACTCAAAAGCTTCAAAAAAAGCATTATCTGATTATCGGCGCATGGTTCGGCGGTTTTCAGGCACTCATGCCCGCAATAGGCAATCTTTTGGGAAGCACATTTAGCAAGTATATTGAAAATTATGACCATTGGGTTGCGTTCGTTTTGCTTGTTCTCATCGGCGCAAACATGCTCAGAGAAGCTTTTTCAAAAGAGGAAGAAGCGGAAACAAAGGACGCTTCGTTCTCTTTTAAATCAATGTTTGTTCTTGCCGTTGCAACAAGTATCGACGCGCTTGCGGTCGGCGTTTCGTTTGCACTTTTGCCGGACGTAAACATCACCGCTGCGGTTCTTTTCATCGGTGCAATCACATTTATTCTTTCCGCCGTCGGACTCAAGGTCGGAAATGTTTTCGGAACAAAATACAAGAAAAAAGCGGAAATTGTCGGCGGTGTGATTCTTATTCTCATCGGTGTAAAAATTTTGCTTGAACATCTCGGAGTGCTCGGTTAATATCGGCTTATCTGCGGTTTGAGTTGTCGGTTGGTTTTGTCCGACAACTTAATTAAAATTACAAAAGCACGGCTGTGATTTAAAAATACGGCCGTGCTTTTTTGGCTCATTAATATGTGAAAAAAAACTGCCGCGGCGAACCGCAGCAGTTTTATTTATATATCGCTGAAAACACACCCAGAAATCAGCGGATATATCAATTGTTTATGCGCTTTTTTTGACGCGTTTGAGAGCCTTGATTTTCGGCGAATCAAGGTCAAGGAGCGAACCGACGGCAAGTGCGCCGACAACGGTGAGAATAAGTTCCGGAAGCATGTAGCCGCCGTTATAAGTGAGCGAATAGAGCCATACCGGCTGGTCTTCCGCATAGCCGCCCCAAATGGTTACGCCGCTGATGAAGTGGCAGATGAAACGAAGAACGGAAACAACTGCGCCTGCCGAAGCGAGTGCAAGAGCCTGATTCTTGATTTTCTTTTTGAACATTGCGCCAAGGCCGAGAACGGAGAAAGCAACAATGTAATCGGCAAGAACAAGAATAAGATAGCCCTTGATTCCGGTAACGTATGAGAAGTTTTTAAGACCGAAGAGCATTTCGACAATGCCCATGGTGAAACCGGTAAGAAGACCCTGCTTGATTCCGTAACGATAGCCGATTACAAGAATCGGAAGCTGAGAGAAGAACGTTACCGAACCGCCGAACGGAAACTGAATCGGTGTAAGTTCGTTGAGTGCAACCGAAAGGGCAAGCATGATTGCGCTTTCGGCAAGCATTTGGACAGTTGAAATTTTCTTTTTGTCGTTCATGACGACACCTCCTGAAAAATTTGTTTTTCCGCGGAGCAAAAAGAAAAACGCCCCGCATGACCGTAACATCACAAGGCGCCAAGTCTTCCTACGCCGGCATTATCCGGTTCAGGTCAAAGGGTATAATCTCAGCCGATTGTTCATCAGCACCCCTGCAATATTTACTTTCACATTCTATCACTGCCGAAAGCGTTTGTCAAGTGTTTCGGCTTCAATCGGCAAAGTTAAAGAGCCGACGCACAACACATCGGCTCTTTAATAAAATTAGTTTATTTTGCGTATGCCTTTTGAACGGCGTAATATGCCGGTTTTTCGTTTCCGTGAAGGTCAACAAGTCCCCAGCCGGTTTCAACCGGGCAGTCCTCCTGGCCGCAGATGTAGCAAGCGTCGCTGTCGCTGTAGCAATATACAAACGAGCCGCAAAGGAAGTCAAGGTTATAAAGACGTTTGAACATGTCTTCAAAAAACTTTCCCTGATCCTCCGGTGTGTGCTTGTAATTTCTAAGCTGATAGCCGCCGGGAAGTTCCTTGTAAAGATGATTTGCAAGTTCGGAATCGAAAAGCTTGTCGGCAAGCTCGTTTTCGTTTTTGTATTCAAGCGAAAGCATATGTTCCTTGAAGTCTTCCGGAAGATTGTTTATGAAAGTCATAATGTCTTTTCGGGCGGCTTCTTCGCTTTCAAAGCCGTAGCTTTTGAGAATCTCTTTCTTTTGTTCATCGGTTTTTGCTTCGCCGTAGCCGATGTAGCCGAATTCGCAAAGAACGATCGGTTTTCCCGTGTATGCCCAAAGCGAACGAAGAATCAGATCCATAAAAACCAAATCTTTCATAATGTTATCAAAACAGCCGAGATAGACATCCATGCCGACATAGTCGCAATACTGAAGATACGGCTTCATTGCGGTGCAAAGGTTATAAAGTTTTGTTCCGCCACAGTTGAAGCCGACGATGATGTTACCCTTTACGGGTGCCATTGCTTCTGCCTGCATTCCGATGAAATCAGCCGCTTCTTCAACCGTCAAAGGAAGAGTAAAGTGTTCAATACCCATCTCGTTCGTAATCTGGAATGCGGAAACAATGCCTTGAAGATCCTTTGCATAAAATTCGGCAATGCGCTGAATTTCGGCTTTGTTTTTTTCGTCGCGCGGGTCAAGACCTGCCGCAATATACTTTTTGGGGTATGGAGTTATGCACATTACCTTGAAGCCTTGGTCGGCATAAGCTTTTGCTTTTGCCTTGTAATTGAGATAGCCTTCGGTGAGGTTTCCGTTTTCGTCAAACGGAAGCGATGTGCAGTCAAAACGAACCCATTCGATGTTTGCGTCTTTGATTTGCTTATAATTTTCGTTCGGGTGGCAAACGCCCTTCATAAAGCCGCCGGTCTTTTCTTTAACGGCGTCAACTTCGTCGCTTGTTTGGCTGATGAAATATGATTTGACGGCGTTGAGAGCAACATAACGAAGACCGTCGGAATCAATCTTTGTCATTGCCGTGCTCCAAAGCATTGTGAAAGCAGAAACAAGCGCAGTCAGAATTGAAATTATTCTTTTCATCTTTTTCCCCTTTTTGTTTTTTATCTTTTATGAGTGAAGCGTTACAGAGTATTCATGGTTCGAATACCACTTGCCGGAAAGATAGCTGCGCGGTCTGAAAAGAACTTCGTTTTCATAAACTTCCATCTGCATTCCGGTTCCCGGCCAAGGTACACCGAAACGGTTGAGAGAACCGTATGCGGGAAGATTGACATAGAAGATTCCGTTTTGCTCTTCAACGTTGTAAACGTCAAAATACTTGTGAAGCTCTTCGCTGTTGACACCGGTGTGAACGTGGCCGCTGATATAGAAAACGTTTTGATTCGAATATTTTTCAAGAACAGCCTTGACTTTGTCGCTGCAATCGTTCATTGCACCGTGGCCCCAAACGATTTGCTGACCGTTAGTGTTGTTTATCGGCCAATGGCAAACAACAAAAACGGGTTTTTTGTCGCCGGCAGCGGTTGCTTTTGCAAGTTCCGCGTCAAGCCATGCAATTTGGGTGTCGGAAAGTTCCGGAGTATCCCACGAATCGTCGGATTCATCGGAAAGGGTGATGAAAGTATAGCCCTTGATTTCGCGGCTGAAATAGATTTTGTCAATGTTTGTGCCGAGATATTTGTTGGTAAGTTCAATAAAGTTTGCTCTGGCTTCGGCTTCGGTGATGTTTGAATCCGAAGAGTGACCGATGTCATGGTTGCCGGTCGTGATGAAAAGCGGAACGTCTTTCGGTGCAACACCTGTTACTGTGCTGTACATTGCTTCCATTGACTTTTTGTCGCCGTAATTCGTGAGGTCGCCGGAAATTACAACGGCGTCGATCGGAGTTTCGCTTTTTTTGAGACTGCTTACACCGAGGCGAAGCGAGGTTTGCAAAAACAGTTCGCGATAGTCAATGTGAATGTCGGAAAGAAGAGTAACGTTGAAAAGAACGTCATCCTCTTTTGCCTTGAACGGGGCATTGTTGCCGGGGCTGTTATAGCCGGAAACAGCCATTGCAATTGCCGCAAGAACGGCAAGAATCGCGCTTAAAAATGTTTTGAAGTTGATTTTGTTCATCTGTATTCTCCCTTTAATTTATTTAAAATGATTTTCATCATTTCAGTTCAAATGTTTTTTCATATGCGGGCATATAAAAGCCGAGCGCATAATTCCTTGCGCGAAGCACAACTTCGTTTTTGTAAACCTCTGCAATATAGCCGCAGCCGGAAAGGAGGTTGCCGCCGTTGTTTGTTTGCCAAGGCTCAAAGTTAACATATGTATAGGACGGAAGGTTGATATAATGAACGCCGTTCACGGTTTCGATTGATTCATGACCAAAAAGTTTTTTTGAAATGTCACCGCGAAGACCGGCGTGAACGTGACCGCAGAAATAGAAAACATTGTCATATTTTTCAAGAACTTTTCTGACCTTGTCACTCTGCTTGCCCATTTCCATATCGGGGTCAATTTCCATCTGACCGCAAACGCCGTTTATTGGCCAGTGACACATTACAAAAATCGGGCCGTGCTTTTTCTTTGAAGCTTTTTTAAGTTGATTGTCAAGCCATTTGATTTGTTTGTTTGAAATGACTGCCGAGGTGCGGTCATCTTCCGAAGAAATGGCGATAAAGGTATAGCCGTTCGCTTTTGTTATGTAATACGGTCTTTTGAGATTTCTTCCGCTGTAATCGTTATAGGCTTTGAGAAATTCCTTTGTCGGTTTGGAATCGCGAAGCTCTTTTGTCCATGTGTCGTGGTTGCCGACAATCGGTATAAACTTAGATGTTTTAATGCTTCTTTCAACGCAACCGTAAAAATTTTCATACTGTTTTCTTTCGCCGTGGTCGGTCATGTCTCCAACGCAGACGATTGCGTCAACTTTTCCGTCAACATCGCGAAATCCCTGCGAAAGCATGTTGACTCTTGCCGCACCATCGCTTGTGATATGAGTATCGGAAAGCGTTGCAAAAGAAAAAAGAATGTTTTCCGCGTCCTTGGGTTTAACTTTCTGCGATGTAACCGAGGAGGTTACACCCGATGCCATGAAGATGAATGTGATGAGTACCGAGACGATTTTGCTTAAAACTGCCATTGCTGCTGTTTCCATTATATTTTCTCCTCTCTTAATAAGTAAAAAAACAGGCATACGAAATATTATCCGTAGCCTGTTTTTTGCCGGGTAAAAACTGTGAAATAAGCTTACGGTTAACAGGTGATTTGTATTATATCATTCGATATTCGGCGCTTTATTCAGAATTCAAGCTTTTCTTCGATATAACCGCAAAGTTCGGAAATCGGAAGACGAATCTGCTCCATGCTGTCGCGGTCGCGAACGGTTACGCAGCCGTCTTCTTCTGATTCAAAGTCATATGTAATGCAGAACGGGGTTCCGATTTCGTCCTGGCGGCGATATCTTTTGCCGATTGAACCTGTGTCGTCAAAGTCGACGTTGAACTTCTTTTGAAGCATTGAAAGAACGTCGGTCGCTTTTTCCGAAAGCTTTTTGGAAAGCGGAAGAACCGCGGCCTTGAACGGAGCGATTGCCGGGTGAAAGTGCATAACTACTCTTGTGTCGTTCTTTTCCTCGTCAACAACTTCTTCGTCATATGCCTGAGTAAGAAGCGCAAGGAAAAGTCTTTCAACGCCGAGCGACGGTTCAATAACATAAGGAACATATCTTTCGTTCGTTGTCTGGTCAAAATAATCAAGGCTCTTTCCGCTTGTTTTAATGTGCTGAGTGAGGTCATAGTCGGTGCGGTCCGCAACGCCCCAAAGTTCGCCCCAACCGAACGGGAAAAGGAATTCAAAGTCGGTTGTTGCTTTTGAATAGAAGCAAAGTTCTTCTTTTCCGTGGTCGCGAAGGCGAAGGTTTTCTTCTTTGATTCCGAGCGAATAAAGCCAGTCGCGGCAGAAGGAACGCCAATAGTCAAACCATTCAAGGTCGGTTCCGGGTTTGCAGAAAAATTCAAGTTCCATCTGTTCAAATTCGCGAACGCGGAAAATGAAGTTGCCCGGAGTGATCTCGTTTCTGAACGATTTACCGATTTGCGCAACGCCGAACGGAATCTTCTTTCTTGTTGTGCGCTGAATGTTTGCAAAGTTTACAAAAATACCCTGCGCGGTTTCCGGACGAAGATAAAGTTCGTTTTTGCTGTCTTCGGTAACGCCCTGGAATGTTTTGAACATGAGGTTGAACTGGCGGATATCGGTAAAGTTGTGCTTTCCGCAGTTGGGGCAGGGAATGTTCTTTTCTTTGATGTAGTTCATCATTTCCTCATTCGACCAGCCGGCAACGTTTGTTCCGTCAAAATCTTCAATAAGGTTGTCCGCTCTGTGGCGCGTTTTGCATTCGCGGCAGTCCATAAGAGGATCCGAGAAACCGCCGAGGTGACCCGAAGCGACCCATGTCTGCGGATTCATAAGAATTGCACTGTCGAGGCCGACATTATAGGGACTTTCCTGAATGAATTTTTTGCGCCATGCGTTTTTGATGTTGGTTTTGAGCTCAACGCCGAGCGGACCGTAGTCCCATGTGTTTGCAAGGCCGCCGTAAATTTCGCTGCCTGCATATACAAAGCCTCTGCCTTTGCAGAGAGCGACAAGTTTTTCCATTGATTTTTCTGTGTTTTTCATGTGGTTGCTCCTTTCGCGGAAAGGAAAAAAGCCTTTTTCCGCCGAATACAATATCTGCCTTACATAATAATATAATCCGCCGGATTAGTCAAGTAACGAAAAAGTATTTTTATTTTTTCATGTAACTTTATTTTTCAAACGACAAAATTCACGGTAATTTTTACATTTTTTTAATTGACTTATGAAACAAAAAGTATTATTATTTAGTAAGGTAGGGGTTTTATATACTTTATAAAATCCAACCGAAATACATATGAAAGGAGCGCTTAAAATGAAAAAGTTTTTGGCAGTTCTTCTTGCTGCTCTCATGATCTTCTCGGTTATGGCAGTAGGCGTTGTTGCTGTTGCTGAAACAGGCACAACTTCAGGCGGAGACAGCGGAAACAAAACTGAGCTTCCCAACTGGCTTGTTGAGCTCATCGCCCGCATTAAGCAGGTTATCGCCAAGCTTCTCTTTAAGCTCGGAATTAAAATCGACCTTTGGAAATAAGGCTTGATTTAAAAGAAGCTGTTGCTTTTCGCAGCAGCTTCTTTTTTGCGTTTAAAGGTCGTCAACGTCCTGAATCGGGCGCTTGTCGTCAAATTCGCTTGTCCCCGTGTATGAACCGAGAACGTCGGTTTGTGCGCTGTGGGAACGCGGATTCCAAATTTTGACAATTTCTTCAACCTTCGGGCTCATCGGCGGTTTGGTTCTTTTCTTTTTATTTTCCAAAATTTTACCCTCCCTTGTTTTTTTGACCGTTTTTGAGCGGTCAATTTTATTTTTCGTGTTTTTATGTTGAAAAGAAGCAGAAATTTTTGTAAAATTATTGCAACAAAAGCAGTGTTTATATTATCTAATAAGTCGAACGGATGGTGATAACATATGAGCTCAAATCTTATCGAAAATCTGGTCGTTCAGTCACAAAACGGAGATGCCGACGCGTTCGGCGAACTTTATTCGCTTTTTTCAAAAGACATGTATCGTTTTGCTCTTTACTATACGGGTTCGCGCTTTCTTGCGGAAGACGCCGTCAGCGATGCGGCACTTTGCGCTTTTGAAAAAATCGGACAGTTAAAGAAAAAATCGGCGTTCAAGTCCTGGCTTTTTACGATTCTTTTCAACTGCTGCAAAAAACAGCAAAAAGAAAAAGCTCTTTCGCTTCGGCGCGTTGAACTTTCCGAAGCGGAAAGCGTTTCAAAAGACGGCGGATATGAAAAAGCTGCGGTTAAGTCGATTCTTTCTTCGCTTGAAGAAGACGAAAGAGAAATTCTTCTTCTCTCTTTCATCGGCGGATATTCCAGTGGCGAGATTGGCGAAATGCTTTCGATGAAAAGCGGTTCGGTTCGCTCAAAAAAGAACAGAACCATTGCAAAACTTCGCGAAATGATGAGGTGATATTTTATGAAAAACGAAAACTATGACGACATGAAAGAACTTTTCGGCGAAGAAATTGAGCTTCCGGAAAGCCTTTCAAAAGAAAATATCGTGAAAAAAATCAAGGAAAGCGGCGTAAAACAAAAAAAGAAAAAGATTAAAGTTTTTCCGCGTTTTGTTGCCGCGGCGGCCGCTTTTGCCGTTGTTGCGGTGGGAGCTTTTGCGTTCTATGACCGTTCGTTCGGTTCAAACCGACCGGTTTCGCTCAAGCCCGCGCAGGAAGTTGAAGAGGTCAAACAAGAGACAGCACCGCAAGAGAATGAAAACGCTCAAAAAACAACCTATGCCGCAATTGACGTCGGAACAAAAAAGGTTGCCCTTTCAAAATTCGGCAGCCAAAAGGACCTCAACAATTACTTTTCAAACATTGCGGCAAAGGAAAAGAACAGAATCTCGTTCTTTGCAAAAACCGCCGATAAGGCGTACGAAAACGTGGCCGACTCAGCACCGACCGAATTCGCCGGCGACCAAAACCAAAGCACCGGTACCGCAAGCATAAACAGCCAAAACGACGGCACGTTCGGCAAAACGAACACCCAAGTGAGCGGCGTTGACGAAGCGGATGTTGTTAAGAACGACGGAAATTATCTTTATATCGTCAGAGAAGAAAAGCTTTCAATCGTTGACGCAAAAACGATGAAACTTGCTTCGCAGACCGAATTCAAAGGTTCAAGCGATAAGTATAAAATCCACATTTCGGAAATTTATGTCAACGGCGACCGCCTTGTTGCAACCGGCTATGAATATGAAGAAGGCGACATGGGCGAGTATCATTACAGCTGCATCAACGGCAGCTTCCGATATAATGTTAAAAATTCAATCGCGCTCGTCTATGACATAAGCGACAGAACAAACATCAAAGAAGTCCGCCGCGTCACCCAAGACGGAGACATTCTTTCAACAAGAATGATCGGTTCATATCTTTACACTGCAACAAGTTATTCTCCGAACCTTTCGGAAAACAAAAAGGCAGAGTACACTCCGGAAGTTGACGGAGCAAAACTTACAAGCGACGACGTTTATGTTCAAGGCAAGGATAAGGGCAACACAACATATATCGTCCTTTCCGGTTTTGACACCGCAGACAAAAACAGCGAAGTCAGCAAGGTTTCCGTTCTTGCAAACGGCTATATAGTCTACTGTTCAAAGGATACGTTCTATGTTGCCTCGGACAGCTATGACGAAAAAAACGACCGCAACACAACAACCGTTCACGCTTTTTCGCTCGACGGCGGCACCGTTGCCTACAGAAACAGCGGTACTGTTCCGGGTTCACTCGACGATCAGTATATGATGGATCAAAACGGCGATTACTTCAGAATTGCA
>DKDD01000201.1:16809-27894 GCA_002451715.1 Ruminococcaceae bacterium UBA6857
GCAACGAACGATTATAATTATAAAACCGACTTTGACACAAGCAGCCTTTATGTTCTTGATAAAAACATGAACGTTATAGGAAAGCTTGAAGACATTGCAAAGGACGAACAAATCAAAAGCGTTCGCTTCATGGGCAACACAGCGTATGTAGTAACGTTCAGAAATACCGATCCGCTTTTTGCAATCGACCTTTCAAAGCCTAATGCACCTAAAATTCTCGGTTCTGTAAAGCTCCCCGGCTTTTCGGAATATCTTCACCCGATTTCGGAAAATCTTCTTGTCGGTATCGGCTACAGCGGCGACGAAGAGAATGTCGATTTCAACAAAGTCAAAATTTCGCTTTTTGACGTCAGCGACAAAAAGAACCCGAAAGAAATTGATTCCCACGTCATTAAAAACGCTTCCTGCGATGTCAACTATTCGCCGAAGAGCTTTTTGACGATTGACGAAAACACGTTCGGAATCCCTGTCTATTACTACGGAGCAAAAAGCGGAAAGCTTGTTTTCAAAACTTTCACAGTAAAAGACGGAAAGTTCAGTGAAAAAAGCAATTATCTTCACAGCGGAAAATCAAACGGCTCCGACTTTTTCAGAGGAACTTTTATTGGCAATTACGTTTATACGATTGACGACACAACCGTCAAACAGTTTAACATGAGCACCGAAGAAGAGCTTGCCGCTCTCGATTATATGCCCGAAACCGAAAGCGAAAACGAAGATACACCGGTTCTTTACAACAGTGTTGACGAAGACGCAACGATTGCAAAATAAATATCCACCCTTTTTCAAAACGGCTGCCGCAGTTTTGCGGCGGCTGTCTTTTTGTGCAAAAAAGGACAAGAAAAAACTGCCGCTTGCTTGCGACAGTTTTTATTGCCTTTTTATTTTTTTACACCAAACTTCTTGCTTCGTTAATTCGCTTGATGAAAAGCTTTGCGGTTTCGGTAATTGCGGCATAGTTTCCGTCCTTTGCCGCACCGGTGAGGCTTCCGCCCGCGCCGAGGGCAACGGCTCCGGCTTTGATCCAGTCCGCCGCGTTTTCAACGCTGACTCCGCCCGAAGGCATCATTTGCGCTTGCGGAAGAGGACCGTGAAGCGCCTTGATGAATTTCGGTGTTGCAATGTCGCCGGGGAAAACTTTCAAAATGTCCGCTCCGAGTTCGAGTGCCTTAACCGCTTCGGTCGGAGTGAAAATTCCGGGCATGCATGCAATTCTGTATCTTGCGCAAAGCTTGAGAATCCTTTCGTCAAGGTGGGGCGAAACAACATACTGCGCACCGGAAAGAATTGCGATTCTTGCCGTTTCGCTGTCAAGAACCGTTCCCGCGCCGATGATGATGTCACCGGAAGAGGCGTATTTATCTGCCATGTGCTCAATAAGGCGGTGCGCTTTCGGAACGGTGAAAGTGAGTTCGATTGCGGCAACACCGCCCTCAATGCAGGCTTCGGTGATTCTTTCGCCCTCTTCTTCGTTTTTGGCCCTGACAACGGCAACAAGTCCGCCGTCTTTGATTTTTTGAATCGTTTCAAGTTTATCCATGAATGATCAGTCCTTTTTTCTTTTTGAAAGTTCAATTTCGGCAAGGCCGCCTTTTGAAGTCTCTTTATATCTTGAAGAGATGTCTTTTCCGGTTTTATACATTGTTTTAACAACGTCGTCAAAAGAAATTCTTCGTGTGTTTGAAAGGAAGTTTGCAAGCGAAAGCGCGTTGATCGCTCTCATTGCGGCAACGGCGTTGCGCTCAATGCAGGGAATTTGAACAAGGCCGCAAACGGGGTCGCAGGTGAGGCCGAGCATATGCTCCATCGCAATTTCCGCCGCACATTCAATTTGACCGAGTCCCATTGAAAAAAGTTCGCAAAGTGCGGCGGCGGCCATTGAACACGCCGTTCCTATCTCTGCCTGGCAGCCGCATTCGGCGCCGCTTATCGAAGCGTTGGTTTTAACAAGGTTGCCGATTATTCCGCCAACGGCAAGCGCACGAACAATCTGCTCGTTTGAAAAGCCGCGCTTTTCCTGCATATATTTGAGAACCGAAGGAACAACGGCGCAAGCTCCGCAAGTCGGTGCGGTAACAATGATTCCGCCGGCTGCATTCTGCTCGCTTGCGGCATATGCATAAGAACAAACAAGGCGGTTTTCCTTTGTTGTGTCGCTTTCGTCAATGTGCGTTTGATTATAAAGGAACTGCGCCTTTCTTTCAACCTCAAGGCCGCCGTCAAGAATACCTCTTGTTGAAAGTCCGTCATGAATTGTTTGCTTCATCGTATCCCAAACAAGCATAAGGTAATCCTTGATTTCTTCGCCCTCGTTTTCAAAAACATAATCGCTGATTCGGATGTTTTTGGAAAGGCAGTATTCTGCAATTTCGGCAAAGGATTTTTCTTTGTATACCTGTTTGTGCTTTGCAACTTCGCTGCCTTCAACAACAATGTTTCCGCCGCCAACGCTCATGATTCGGGCAAAGCCGATTCTTTTTCCGTCTTTTTCGGCATAAAAATCCATTGTGTTTTCGTGCGGCAACGGAAAATCCGGCATACCGGCAAAAATTACGTCGGTCTTTGTCGGTGCAAATGCGTCAATGATTGCAACGTCGGTTTTGTGTCCCTTGCCCGTGTCGGAAAGCGAACCGTAAAGATAGGCAACGTATTTATCCGCATTGGGGTATTTTGCTTTGAAAAGGTGCGCCGCCTTGTCCGGACCCATTGTGTGTGAACTTGACGGACCGCGTCCGATTTTATAAAGATGTTTAAGCGATTCCATAAAAAGCGACCTCAATTCTGTTTTTCAACCATTTTATATTCGTTTTCATAGTATTTGAAAAACGGGCAGTTATACTCCGCGTCAAGAAAGCGTGCGGTTTCGTCCTCATCAAACGAAACGTCGCAGTAATAAACTTCCTCTTCCTCGTCATAAAGATTATGCTCGCAAAATTCGCAGCTGTTGTTGCTCATGTTTTTCCCTCTTTAAAAATTGTTTCTTCGCTCTTTATAATATCATTTTGCGTTTTTCTTTTCAATAGAAAGAAGCTTAAAAAGAGAACTCTTTGAGAAATTTTTCCGCTTCGTTCGGCTTTTCAATCGAACCTTGAACAATTCCGCCGCGACCGCCGCCGCGACCGGAAAACTTTTCGTTCATGGTTTTGCAAAGAGCGGAAAGGTCAAACCCCGTTTTGGAGATGATTACATATCGTTCGCCGTTTTCGCCGAAAAGTACCGCCGCAAACTCTTCTGCTTTTTCCGAAAGACTGTTTGCAAGTTCTCTCGCTTCGTTCATGTCGGTTGTATCGGAAAGAACAACAATTCTTTTTCCGCTTTCAACGTTCTGCGCCTTGAGCGCGGAAAGCTCTTTTTTGAGCGCCGAAACCTCTGCGGCAAGAGCGGCGCGTTCGTCTTTGAGCTTTTGAACCATGGTAAACGTTTCCGTCTCTTTTGTAACAAGAAGATTGCTGACAAGATAGTTTTGCAAAAGTTTTTCGCGCGCGTCGATGAGGTTTCGTTCGCCGCAAAGGACATAAAGTCTTGTTCCGCCACGGTGGCGTTCGCTTTTTACAACGCGGAACGAACCGATTTCACCGGTGCGTTTAACGTGCGGTGCACAGCAGGCGCAAATGTCAATGCCGGGGATTTCAACAATGCGAAGCGGACCGTCAATTTCCTTTTTACTGCGGTAATGAATCGTTTTAAGCTCCTCCTCGGTGGGGTAGCTGACCTTTATTTCAATATTCTTCCAGATTGCTTCGTTGACAAGTGTTTCAGCTTTACAGATATCCTCATCGCTTAATTCGCCGCTTGTGTCAATCGTAACAAAATCACTGCCGAGATGAAAACCGACGTTATCAAAACCGAACAGCGAATGTACGATTCCGGAAAAAATATGTTCCCCGGAATGTTGCTGCATGTCCGAAAAACGTTTTTTCATATCAATTTTTCCAAAAATTTCGGCGCCGATTTGTAATTTTTCCACGTTTTCCACATCGTTTTTCACGATATGTTGAATTTTACCGTTTTCAATCTGCACGTTTTCAACATATGCGCCGCCGAGAAAACCGCGGTCGCTCGTCTGTCCGCCGCCTTCCGGAAAAAACGCCGTTCTGTCGGTTTCAACATAAGTATATTCATTATCTTTGTAAAGCGATATAACTTTACATGTGAATTCAGTGACATAACTGTCAAGGTCATAAAGCTTTTCGGTCATAGTTATACACTCCCCTCGGTATAAGTTGGTAAATCAAAAATCACCTGCTGTTATGCGCTTATAACAGCAGGCTTTTGTATGTTTTGAAAAAATCAGCTAAGCTTATGAATAAACAGTCCGCTGAGGAGTTTCGGCTCGAACCATGTTGATTTCGGCGGCATAACCTTTCCTGCGTCGGCAATGTCCATAAGTTCGTCAAGCGACGTCGGATACATTGAAAACGCAAGCTTCATGTCAAGCGCACATCTTCTTTCAAGTTCGCCGAGGCCGCGGATTCCGCCGACAAAGTCAATGCGCTTGTCGGTTCTCGGGTCTTTAATGCCGAAAATCGGGTCGATACAGTTGTTTTGAAGAATCGAAACGTCAAGCCTCAAAACCGGGTCGCTTTCGTCAAAGCTTCCCTCTTTTGCTTCAAGTTTATACCACTTTCCATCAAGATACATTCCGAAAGTGTGGCGCTTTTCCGGGCGGTATGCGCCTTCGCCTTTGTATTCTTCAACGGTGAATTTTTCGGAAAGCTTTTTCATGAACTCATCTTCACTCATGCCGTTCAAATCTTTAATTACACGGTTGTAGTCCATAATTGCAAGCTCGTTTTTCGGGAATGCAACGGCAAGGAAAAAGTTGAACTCTTCGCTTCCGTCAAAGTTCAGGAACTGTTCGCGCCTTTTGAGTCCGACTTTGACCGCGGAAGCACAGCGGTGGTGTCCGTCCGCAATATAAAGCGCGTCGATTTTTGAAAAGGCGTCGTTGATTTTTTCGTTTGTTTCTTTGCAGTCGATTACCCAAACAGTGTTTTGAACTTTGTTTTGTTCAAAGTCATAAACGGGAGCATGATTTTCTTTCCAATCGGCAACAAGCTTGTTTATGAAATCATTTTCGCGATAAGTGAGGAAAATCGGACCGGTGTTTGCGTCGCAGTAATCAACATGGTTGATTCTGTCCTGCTCTTTGTCTGCGCGGGTAAATTCGTGTTTTTTTATTGCGCCGTTTATATAATCATCAATACTTGCACAGCCGACAAGACCTGTTTGCGCTCTGCCGTCCATGATTTGGCGATAGATATAAAAACACGGAGTTTCGTCCTGTTTGCAATATTCTTTTTCGGTGAGGGCGTCAAGGTTTTCGCGTGCCTTGAGATAAACTTTTTCGTCATACGGATCAATTGACTTGTCAAGGTCAATTTCCGCTTTGTCAACGTGAAGAAACGAAAGGTCGTTGCCTTTCACCATTTCGCGCGCCTCTTCGCTGTTCATGACGTCATACGGAAGTGCGGCAATTTTTTCCGCCGTTTCGGGAATCGGGCGAACCGCTTTAAAAGCTTTGAAAACAGCCATTTTTGAAAACCTCTTTTCTTTTCGGAATCACCGAAATTTTTGTAATTACATTCATTTTATCTTTACCGCCGCACTTTGTCAAGTTAAAGTGTGTATAAAAGGCAAAACTTTGGCAAAAAATAGACGTGAACTTTTCTGAAAAGGCGGTGATTTAATGTCGGTTTCAAAAGAAGAATACTCAAACATGGCAAAGCGTTCGTCTCCGGGTTCACCGGTTTTTCTCGATTGTGTCAAGGCGTTTGCCGTCGGCGGTCTCATCTGCTGCTTTGCCGAACTTTTAACTTTTCTTTTTTCAAAAACTTCAATGACTCTTGAAGAGGTCAAGGCACTTGTGCTTGTCATAATCATTGCGATTACGGCGATTCTCACGGGCTTCGGCGTTTTCGACAACATTGCAAAACACGCAGGCGCAGGCACAGCTGTTCCGATTACCGGGTTTGCAAATTCAATCGTTTCGCCCGCAATGGAGTTCCATTCGGAAGGTCTTGTTCTCGGCACGGCGGCAAACATGTTCAAACTTGCCGGACCCGTAATTGTTTTCGGCTGCGGAAGCGCAGTTCTTTACGGGCTGATTATTTTTATTTTTAAATTGTATTGAGGTGAAAAACCATGGCTTCACGAACAGGACACACAATTTCGCTTGAAAAAAAGCCGCGGATAATTGCAAATGCCGCCGCTGTCGGAAAAAAAGAGAGCGAAGGTCCGCTCGGAAAAGAATTTGACGTGTGCTTTACCGATGACACCCTCGGACTGCCCTCATGGGAAAAAGCCGAAAGCGAACTTCTGAAACGTGCCGTTCAAAAAGCACTTTCAAACGCAGCAACGGAAAAAAGCGAAGTTGACGCAATTTTTTCCGGCGATCTTCTTGCGCAGTGCATAGGCTCATCGTTTGCTCTTCGCGATTTTCAAATTCCCGTCTGCGGTCTTTACGGCGCGTGTTCAACAATGGCACTTTCGCTTTGCATGGCGGCACTTGCAATTGAATCGGGCGGTTTTGACTGCTGTGTTGCGGCAACATGTTCCCATTTCTGCTCGGCGGAAAAACAGTTTCGCTATCCGCTTGAATACGGCGGTCAGCGTACCCCGACCGCTCAGTGGACGGTTACGGGAGCCGGCGCGGCGGTACTCAAAAACTCCCAAAAAAGCGCAAGTCCGTATATCGACAAAATCCACATCGGAACGATTTGCGACCTTGGAATTACCGATGCGAACAACATGGGCGCGGCAATGGCACCGGCAGCAAAAAAGACTGTTGCCGATTTTCTGCGCGACACAAACACAACGCCGTCGGATTACGACATGATTTTGACCGGCGACCTTGGAAAAGTCGGAAGCGACCTTCTCAAAGAGCTTATGCTTCGCGAAGAAGGCATTGACCTTACGTCGGTTCACAACGACTGCGGACTTTTGATTTTTGACCGTGAGGCGCAGGACGTTCACGCCGGCGGTTCAGGCTGCGGCTGCAGCGCAAGCGTGCTTTGCTCATATATTCTCAACCGCTTTCGAAACGGCTTTTTCAAAAACGTTTTGTTTGTTGCAACGGGTGCGCTGATGTCTCCGGTTTCTTCGCTGCAGGGCGAAAGCATTCCCGGCGTTGCCCATGCCGTTCTTATCAAAAGCGACCACAGTTAATTTTTAAGCATCAAAGGAGGTAGTATATAATGAAAGCTCTTTCCTGTGTAAAATTCTTCATGTGCCTTATGAAACTCAACAAATGTCTTTGCACTTTGAAAAAGGTTCTTGCCGTAATGCTTGCCGTTGCGGCGCTCGGTGCGGCACTTTGCTGTCTTACCGACAACAAGAAAAGCGTTAAAAAGTGCATTTCCAAAATCAAGGCGGTGATGTAACTTTGGAACTTTTTCTTGCTCTTTGCAAGGCGTTTTTGGTCGGCGGACTGATTTGCGTTATAGGTCAGCTTCTCATTGACCTGACAAAGCTTACGCCGGCAAAAGTTCTTGTTTTGTTCGTTGTCTGCGGCGTTTTTCTCGGCGCGGTCGGACTTTATGAGCCGATTGCAAAATGGGCGGGCGCAGGCGCAACTTTGCCGCTCACCGGTTTCGGCTATAATCTTGCCAAAGGAACAAAAGAGGCAATTTGCGAAAAGGGACTGCTCGGCGTTCTTGACGGTCCGCTTTCTTCCGCAAGTGTCGGAATAATGGCGGCCGTGGTTTCGGGGCTTGTTGTTTCTCTTTTTGCGCGGCCGAAAACAAAATAAAAGTACTCCGCCGCAGAAAGCGTTTTTCTGCGGCGGAGTTATTTTTATATAAATATTTTTATCTTAATATTTTCCGAGGTATTTTTCAATTTCCCACTGCGAAACGCGGGTGCTGTATTCTTTCCATTCTTCTTTTTTCGCGGTGATGTAGCGGTTAAAGACATGCTCGCCCATACATTCGCGCATGAAATCGCTCTGTTCAAATTCTTTGATTGCTTCGCCGAGCGTTTTCGGGAGCGAACCGATACCCTCTTTTTTGCGTTCTTCGTCGGTAAGATTGAAGATGTTCGAATCTTTTGCCGGCGGAGGAGTAAGGCCGCGTTCGATTCCGTCAAGTCCGGCAAAAATGCTTGCGGCCATTTCAAGATACGGGTTTGCGGCAGGGTCCGGGTTGCGAAGTTCAACTCTTGTTGCAACGCCTTTTGCCGAAGGAATACGAATGAGCGGACTGCGGTTTTTTGCCGACCAAGCAATGTAAACCGGAGCTTCATAGCCGGGAACAAGGCGTTTGTATGAATTGACGATCGGGTTCGTGAGAACGGTCATGCTCTTGATGTGATCCATAACGCCGGCGATAAAACCGTATGCCGCCTTTGAAAGTCCGAATTCGTCGTTTTCGTCATAAAAAGCGTTTTTGCCGTCTTTGAAAAGCGAAATGTTTGTGTGCATACCCGAACCGCATTCTCCGAAAACGGGTTTCGGCATAAACGTTGCATAAAGGCCGTGGCGGTTTGCAAGGTTTTTGACAACAAGCTTGAACGTCATAACATTGTCCGCAGTGCGAAGAACTTCGTCATACTTAAAGTCGATTTCGTGCTGACCTTTTGCGTTTTCGTGGTGCGACGCTTCAATTTCAAATCCCATGCTTTCAAGTGTCAGGCAGATGTCTTTTCGGCAGTCTTCGCCCTTGTCGATCGGGCCGAGGTCGAAATATCCGCCCCTGTCGTGGCAAAAAGTTGTGGGTCTTCCCTTTTCGTCCGGGCGGAAAAGGAAAAATTCACATTCTGGGCCGACGTTGCAGGTGTAACCCATATCGGCGGCCTTTTTGATCGCTCTTTTGAGCACATACCGCGGGTCGCCCTCAAAAGGCGTTCCGTCGGTAAAATATACGTCGCAGATAAGACGGGCGGTTTTTCCGCTTTCGCTTTCCCAGGGAAGAATGACGAACGAATCAAGATCCGGGTGCAGACACATATCGGATTCTTCGATTCTTACAAACCCGTCGATTGAAGAACCGTCAAAACAGCAGCGGTTATCAAGTGCTTTTTTGAGCTGGCTTCTTGTTATTGAAACGCTTTTGAGCATTCCCAAAATATCGGTAAACTGAAGGCAGATGAACTTAACATCTTCTTCTTCGGCAATGCGTAAAATATCTTCTTTTGTGTAGCTCATAATCAAAAGTCCTTTTTTATTGATTTGCTGCGAAGAAAAGAAGCTTTGCCCAAAAACGGCACACGCCCAAAAGCTTCCCCGGACAGGGGAAGACAACCGATATTCAATTCATACACAGCTTAAATAAGTCTATCATTCACAGCCGATTTTGTCAACAAAAACCTTGTTCTTTTGCCGTTGTCGGCATATGTTTATGACCCCAAAAATATTTTTTCTTTGATATATTGACATGAATTATTATATATGTTATGATTGAATCGGAAAAAAGATAAAGGATGTGATACCGATGGTTCTTTAAGCGTTCATCAACGCATTATGTAATTGAAAAAAACATAGTTATAATAACAGAAAGGAGTTCCCCATGAAAAAAATAATTGCATTATGCACAGCCTTCACCCTGCTCATACTTGCGTGTTGTGTCGTACCGATATCTTCGGCGCAAGAAGTTATTTCCGATTCAGAGACACTCCAGCCTACATACACAAACAAGCTCAATAAAATTCATTTTTATTTTGCTACAGAAAACGAAACGGACAATTCCGTTGCAACAATGTCCACACCCGAAAAAGCCGCAGAAGTTCCGCAGTTCGCCTATATTGACAGCAAAGCCGAACTCGGCAAAGCAATCAATAACATGAACAGCTATTGCGAAAGCGCGGGAAAAGAGGACGAACCGATAAACGTCACCGTTGAATTTAAAAGCGGATTTGAAGATACCGAAGAATACGCAGCTTTTCAGCAGGAAAAACAAACAATCAAAACGCTTGAAGAAGTTCGCGATTACAGAAGAAGACTTGCCGCTTTTTCAAAAGAATTTCACAGACGTGAAAATGAGACAAACATCAAAAAACTCGGTTTTTTAGACTATGAAAACCTTGAAATTATTGATTATTGTCCTTTTGTTGAACTTGAAATCAATAAAAATGACATAAGTTCAGCTGACCTTTTGAAACTTGCCAACGACAGCAAAATTTCAAATGTTTCGTTGTCATCAAACAATATTGAGAATATTGAAGATCATGAAATATCATGGGATAGAGCTCTTAAAGAAATAGAGGCTTTTGATATGGTAATGGTTGGAGGCTACTCTGGAAGTGGTATAAAAATAGGCATATTAGAAAAAGGAGTTTGCTATCCGGATAACGAATATCTCTCAAATAAGACTATTCATTTTGATCCAACCTCAACTTATGATGATGACAACGATCACATTGGGTGATTTTAGCAACTCCGAATTTTTACGTTATAAAGTTACTAAAGCCGGAGATTATCACGTTGCTATATACCAAAAGAGTGATATGCCATCTCAAATTACAAGCGAGATAGTCGGTTTGTCAATGTGCATAAAATAATATAGGAGGAATCTATATGTTTTCAATCCTGTCTCAAAAATTCAGTGCTTTCATCATGGCGGTGACGCTGTTCTTCCTCGGTCTGCCGTATGGTAACGAGCCGATAAAGGTTGATTATACTGTTGAAATACAGATGAACAGATTTGTTCCCGATTCTCAATACAGTTCTCCGCTCAGTTATGAATATGACTACTGCAAAGTTTCCGTTTCGGTTAAAAACGTCGGAAGACCTTACAAAATCACAAATAAAACAACCGCAAATATTAAGTTTTACAGAATTATTGACGGTGAAAAGCAATATCTGCAATACAGTTCCGTTGATACACCGGAAGATGTTCGCGATATAATTTTCAAACACGGCGAAGTTCGCTCAATGGGCGGAACCTTTGATTTTGACAAAGGCTACGAACCCGGTGAGTACACTGTTGAAGTCCGTGTTGAACATTGCGACAAAGTTTATACCGACACAATTACTCTGACGTAAGGAGGAACAATCATGTTTTCATTTTCATCAAGAATTCGCGCTTTTTTAATGGCGGCCTATATCTTTTTTGCAGGTCTTGCATACGGCAACGAGCCGATAAAGGTTGA
>DKDD01000198.1 GCA_002451715.1 Ruminococcaceae bacterium UBA6857
GCAACGAGCCGATAAAGGTTGACTTCACCGCAGCAACGGAAGTTACCGCAGAAAATGTTTGCCGTGTAACAGCCGAAGTCACCAACATCGGAAGACCGTATAAAGGAACAAGCAAGGATTCGGTATATGTCCGATTCTATAAAATTGTCGACGGCGAAAAAGTTTATACATATGACTATGATGTAATGGTTACGGATGACATAGCGCAGGACGTTCTTGTTAAACACGGCGATGTCCGCACAATGGGAACCAATTTCTATTTCCGTGACACTTGTGAACCCGGCGAATACGTCGTTGAAGTCAGCGTTGAACATTGCGACAAAGTTTATACCGACACAATTACTCTGACGTAAGGAGGAACAATCATGTTTTCATTCTCATCAAGAATTCGCGCATTTTTAATGGCGGCATATATCTTTTTTGCAGGTCTTGCATACGGCAATGAACCGATAAAGGTTGAATATACCGCTAAAGTCGTGACGGAAGAAAGAGCGATTGTTGTAACAGCCGAAGTTACCAACATCGGTAGACCGTATATCGGTTCAACTGACGATTGCCCGTCTATTGAAGTTTATAAAATGGTTGACGGTGAAAAAGTTCATTTGAAAGAATATTCCTGTGCGTTTACTGCCGATATGCCGCAACAGGTGATTGTAAAGCACGGCGAAGTCAGGCATATGCAGATTGCGTATTTCCTTATAGTCTGTGACCCCGGCGAATACACTGTTGAAGTTCAGATTGAACACAGCGACAAAGTTTTCACCGACACGGTTATGCTCTAAAACAAGGAGGAATTTATGTTTTCAATCCTGTCTCAAAAATTCAGTGCTTTCATCATGGCGGTGACGCTGTTTTTCCTTGGTCTGCCGTACGGTAACGAGCCGATAAAGGTTGATTATACTGTTGATATTGAAGTTTTCAGAGTGGAAGGTACTGACTTTGACGGTTGCCGCGTTGATGTTGAAGAAATTAATTTGGGAAGACCATACAAAGGTTCATCGGGAGATGAAGCTAACATTTCTTTTTACAGAATTGTTGACGGCAAAAAGCAATATCTTAACGGATATGGCTATCATGAGAATATTTTGCCGCATGATATAATTATAAAACACGGTGAAGTGCGCGAATTGGGTAATACTTATTACTTTGACGACGGAACATACGACCCCGGCGAATACATCGTTGAAGTCAGCGTTGAACACTGCGACAAAGTTTATACCGATACAATTACTCTGACGTAATCGTTTTTTGATTTACTTTTCAAATGAAAAGCCGCCTCTGCCGAAGAATGTGCAGAGGCGGCTTTTTCTTGAAAAATTTGAAAGTTCAACAACATTTGTCAACAAAAAGAGCGCCTTATTTTTGTGCATTAAGTAGATAAATTTTACAATCCCGCTTTTTTCTTGAAAACGGCGTGCAGATTATAGTATAATAGCTCAAAGCCATGCTCATTTTGTATCCGCCGCTTTTCTGCCGAAAGCGTTGTCAGCGATAACGGGTGACGGATATCAGTGAACCGGCAACATATAACCTATCTTGAAAACGGAGGAAACTCAAATGTCCGAAAAAAAGAAGGGCGCAGCTTCTGCTCCCCAAACGCAAAAGCTTAATTACAAGCGAACCTTTTTAATCGGTCTTGGCTTTATGGCATGTATGCTTTTGTGGTCAATCTACAACTCATACGTTCCCGTAATCCTCAAGGCCAAATTCACCGAACTGTTTGCCGCAGAAGGCGGAATCGAAGCGTTCCACCAAAGAATCCCCGCCCTTGCGTGGCTTTCCGTTCCCCTCATCGTTAACGCAATTATGACAATCGACAACATTTTCGGCGTAATCTTCCAGCCGTACTTCGGCAAAAAGAGCGACGGAACAAAGTCGAAATTCGGCAAAAGAATGCCCTATATCATCATCGGTCTTCCGATTTGCGCGGTATTCTTCTGCTTCATTCCCGTTGTTGCTTTCTCGGTCAAGGCTATCGCACTTAGCATCGCCCTCATGATGGCAGTTGTTATCTGCTTCAACTTTGTCATGTCCGTTTGGCGTTCACCCGTTGTTTCGCTCATGCCGGACTTCACTCCGTCGAATCTTCAAAGTGACGCAAATGCCGTTATCAATATCATGGGCGGTATCGGCCAGGTTCTCGGCTTTGTAATCGGTACTCTTGTTTCAACCGTTGCCGGCTTGCTCGGAATGAGCAGTATGGCAGAAATGCTCAAGGCAAAAACAAACACCCTCGGCCAGATTCTTGCAACCAATCCGGACGGCAGTGTTATTGTTGACGCTGTTGACAAATTCGGAAACGTTACCGGCCTTTACGAATGTCCGGCAGACCTTGCCGAAAAATTCAAAGTATTCTTTGAAGGTAAGCACGACACCTTTGTTGTTGACGGCGTAACCCTTGCTCAAAAAAGAGTTCTTGTTGTTGACGGCGCAATTCAGTACGTCAACTACACCCCGATTTTTGTTGTTGCCGCAATCATTGCCGTGCTCAGCCTTGTTGCCCTTGTTGCTTTTTATAAAAAGAATAAGAAGTATGACCTTTCCGCCGCGGTTGAACTTGAAACCGCAGACGGCGAAAAGCCCAAGAAAATCAAGATTCGCGACCTTCCGATTTCAAAGGAAGAAAGAAAGAGCCTTCTTCTTATGCTTGCAGCACTTTTCTTCATCTGCAACGCAACCGAAGCAATTATCCCGAACTTCACAAACTTTGCGGAAGAAACCCTTGCGGTTAAGCCGATTTACTCAACCCTTATGATGGCGGTATTCGCCGTTTCGCTCGCCGCGTTCGGTATTCCGGCAGGTACTCTCGGCAGAAAAATCGGCCGCAAAAAGACAATCATCATCGGTCTCATCGGCTGCATTGTTTTCTTCGGCCTTTATCTTGCCGTTTCACAGATTTTCGGCAACCAGAGTACCGTTACATGGATCTCGTTCTGGATTGCCCTTGTTGTCGGCGGCGCATGCGTCGGAATGATCAATATCAACACTCTTCCGCTTGTTCTTGCAATCGGCGGCAGAGAGTTCGTCGGAACTTTCACCGGTTATTACTACACCGCAACCTTCTCGGCAGCTGTTTCCGGCCCGATCCTTTGCGGACTTCTTATCGGCCTTTTCGGCGACGACTACAACTTCATGTTCCTCTTCTGCGCCCTTGCGTTTATTATCGGTCTTGTTATCATTACCCGCGTTAAGCACGGTGAAGTTTCAAAGGACGAAGACACCTCATGGCTTGACGAAGCCGTTCAGAATGCGGATGACTAATCACTGATTCACATTGTTAACCGAACGGGAACGGGTTTAAACCCGCTCCCGTTTTTGATTTGACAAAAAGGAGAAAACGAAAAAATGTCTGAAAAAACAAAAAGCGCGTCCGCCGCGCCGAAAAAGCAAAAGCTTAATTACAAACTGACGATTCTTACCGGCTTCGGTTTTATGGCATCGTCAATCGCATGGGCAATCTATGACCCGTATGTCACAAAAATTCTTAACCGCCTGCTTTCTGCTTCGGATTTCGTAACGAATCTCAGCGCAAAGCTCAACGAAGCTCTTCCGTGGCTTGCTTCTCTTGCAAGAGCGCAGGGCGAAGACGTAGGTTTCGGCGCAAGCATTACGCTTGTTCCGCTGTTCATCGGAATCATCATGACGTTCGACAACATTTTCGGCGTCATTTTTCAGCCGACATTCGGAAAGCTTTCCGACCGCTGCCATTCAAAGCTTGGAAAACGCCGCCCGTTCATTGTTACCGGCGCACCGATTTCCGCCGTATTGTTTACCCTTATTCCGATTGTTGCACTCAAAACAAACAGTGTTGCCGCAACAATGGCAGTAATCATTCTTTTTGTTTTTGTAATGTCGCTTTGGCGCGCACCCGTTGTTGCGCTCATGCCCGACCTTACGCCGCCCGAACTTCGTTCGGAGGGTAATGCAATAATCAACCTTACCGGTTCTGTCGGCAGCCTTATCGGAATGGTTGCCGGAACAATCGCAAGCGTTATTTATGTCGCCCTCTTCGGTCAGTACACCGACGAATCACAAACTTTCCCGATTGTTTTCATGATAGGTTCGGTCGTTATGGTCATAGGTTCGCTTGTTCTTCTTTTCTTTGTTAAGGAAGAGGACACAAGTATCCACATCAAAGCCGACAAGAATCAGGAGATGAACGCAAAGGCAAGACGCGCCGCCGAAAAAGCGGCAAAGAAAGCCGAAAAGGAAGCAAAGAAAGCAATCAAACTTTCAAAAGCGGAACGCAAGAGCCTTATTTTCATGCTCTTCTCGCTGTTCTTCCTCTTCTGCGCGTCGAACGCAATCACAACGTTCTTCTCGCTCTTCGCCGCAGAAATTCTTCATCTTAAAACCGCAAAGGCAACAATCCTCATGGCAATCTTCGGCCTTTGTTCCGGCCTTGCCGCAATTCCCGCAGGAAAGCTCGGAACAAAATGGGGCAGAAAGAAAACCATCATGGCAGGTCTTTGCACTTTCCTTGCCGTTTTCGTTGTTTTCTTCGGCGTATTCACCGTAATGCTTGCCTCGGACGGACTTTCAAGCGGAAAGTATGTTGCCGCAAACAAGGTCTATGCCAACATTGAATCGGCAATGAACGACATCAACACCGCAAACAAAAAGGCCGCCGAAACCGACAGCGGCGAAACTTATGTTACGCTTGACCTTGAAGGCTATGTTGAGTACCTCAAAAACCCGTCAGAGGAAAGCCCGTATGCACAGGTTGATGCTTCGCTCAAAGAAAGCACAAACGGCGGTTACAGCCACGAATCGCTCATTGCAACGAGCCGCGATGTACTTGAAAAGGACGTTGCCGACGACGATTACGCGGCCGCAATGACAAACATTATGGAAGCCGTTGACGGCGTTGTAAAAATTCTCGGCGTGCTGATTTTCCCGGTACTTATTCTCGGCGGTGCGGCGAATATGTTCATCACCGTTAATACACTTCCGCTTGTTCTTGAAATCGGCGGACTTGAAAAGGTCGGAACATTCACCGGTTATTATTACACCGCAACCTTCTCCGCTCAGATTGCCTCGCCGATCGTATACGGCTTTGTTGCAATGGTCAGCGGAACGTATATGTCGCTGTTCTACTACTGCCCGATTGCGTTCTTGATGTGTATGTTCTGCATACTCTTTGTCAAGCACGGTGAAGCGATTCCGCAGGAAGTTGTTGATAAAATCGAGGAAGAAAACGCCGACTGATAATAAAATCTGCCGCCCGGTTCGTTTTGAATCGAGCGGCTTTTTATGCCTTGCGTAAAGGCGAAGTTTGCACGAGGCGATTGTGCGCGAATCGGTGTTTCGCAATTGTACATAATACAGTTATATGACATTGAACAAAAAACACAGAACCGTTGCAGCCGGGTCTTCCATGCCGCAACGGTTTCTTTTCCCCGAAAAACATCGGGGAATTATTTTTTGTTATCTTTTTTCTTTTTGTCGGGTTTTTCGGGTTTTTCGTTCTTTTCGTCTTTTACTTCTTCGTCCGTTTCAGAAGAAGCTTCTTTTTCTTCGGGTGTATCGGCGGAAGAATCGGTGCTTTTTGAAGCGACTGCGTTCTCCCCGGCTTTGATTCTTGCCGGCGATTTCCAAAGTTTTATGATTCCCTCATCGTTGAGAAGCTTGAGCATAATGATAAGAATAGGTGTGACGAACATTCCGAGAACGCCGAAAACTTTGAGACCGAAATAGAGCGCGGCAATCGTAACGATCGGCGAAAGGCCGAGCTGTCCGGCAACAAGTTTCGGTTCAATGATCTGGCGGATAACCGTGATGACGGCGTAAAGAACAATAAGTCCGATGCCCATTCCGATGTTGCCCGTGATGAATGAATAAAGCGCCCACGGAATAAGGATCGTTCCCGTGCCGAGAACGGGAAGAATGTCAACAACCGCAGTGACCGCGGCAATAACCATGATGTATGACGAGCTGTAGACTTTCAAAAGTTTCAAAACGGTAAGACCTACCGAGACCTCAATGAATGTTACGAGCATAATAAGAAGATATGCTTTTCCCATTTTGCCGAGTGAAGTGCGAAGAATTGCTTTTGCGCGGCTGAGGTCTTTTCTTTTGTGCTCGGGGAACTGGCAAACGATGAATGCCTTCACTTCGTCATATTCCGAAGTCATGAAACAGCAGGCAACGATTGAAATAACAACCGAAAGAAGGATTGTGGGAACCTGCTTCGCCGTTGAAATTACGCCGGAAAGCGGACCCGTAATCCACGAAAAGCTGAATTTTTCGCCGATTCCGGAAGAGATTGCAGAGGAAATTTTGTCGCTTTCGCCCGCCATATATTCACGGATATCAGAGAACATTTGAGTAACGCTTTCTTTGAGCGTCTTGCTGAGAAATTCCGGAAGCGACGCAATAAGGTTTGTGAGCCAAGATTCGATATTGTTGACAACGTCGTCAAGGTTTTGAAGCTTTGCGCCGATGTAGGAAACAAAGCCTTTTACTTCGTCGAAAATTCGAACACCGATGAGAGAGATGAGGGCAGCAATGATTACGATTGACAGCAGCACGCAAATTCCCGCGGCAGCTCCGTTTTTGAGCGGCGTTTTTTTGACGAGAAAATTCTTCGGTCTTTGAAGAATTGCCGCAACAATAAATGCGATAACAAACGGAAGGCAAACGCTAAGCGCATATCTCATTATCAAAACAAGAATCGCAATAATTATCGCAAAATATAAAACGTTGATTATCGCTTTTTTCCTTTTTTCAACTTCTTGCATAAGATGCACTCCTTTTTTATGTATATTTTATCCCCGCGAAATTTTTAAAAAGGATTTTGTTCGTCCGATTCTTTTCGGGCGGTGTCCGCTTTCAAAAACAGCGGTTTTGTTTGTCAATTATTTATATTATATTAACCTATATTGAGCATAAAAATCAATGGATTTTACAAAGTTGTTGAAAAATTGTAATTCCTCTTTCACTCTTCGACAAAATATGATATTATGTTACAGCTGATATTTATATATGAAAGGGTGATCGAATTGAAGATCGCTGTTATGGGATTCGGAGTTGTCGGCTCCGGCGTTGTTAAACTTCTTCAAAAAAACGCTTCGATAATCAAAGAAAACACCGGCGCTGATCTTGAAGTTAAAAAAATTCTTGATATCAGAGATTTTTCAAACAGCGAGTTTGCTCCTTTGATGACGAAAGATTTTTGCGACATTGAAAACGACGAAGAAATCGACGTTGTTGTTGAAACAATGGGCGGACTCAACCCGGCTTTTGATTTTGTTTCAAGATGCCTTAAAAAGAAAAAGCATGTTGTTTCTTCAAACAAAGAACTTGTTGCCCAAAAAGGCTATGAACTTTTGAAACTTGCCAAGGAAAACAACGTCAACTTTCTTTTTGAAGCAAGCGTCGGCGGCGGTATTCCGATAATCCGTCCGATAAGCCGCTGCCTTGCCGGAAACCGCATTGATTCCATTGCCGGAATACTTAACGGAACAACAAACTTCATTATGACTAAAATGATAGTGGAAAGAACCGATTTTGCGGATGCACTTGCGCTTGCGCAAAAGCTCGGCTATGCCGAAAAGGACCCGACCGCAGACGTTGAAGGTCTTGACGCATGCAGAAAAATCTGCATTCTTTCCTCGCTCGCTTTCGGCCATCATGTCTATCCCGACGAGGTTCACACCGAAGGCATTACAAAAATTTCGCTGTCCGATGTTGAAGACGCGGAACGTTTCGGTTTTGTGATTAAACTTATCGCTCAGGCAAAAAAGCTTGAAAACGGAAAAATTTATGCCATCGTTTCGCCCGCGCTTGTTAAAAAGGAAAGCATGCTTGCCGGTGTAAACGACGTTTTCAACGCCTGCCTTGTTAAGGGAGACATGACCGGAGACATTCTTCTTTACGGAAAAGGCGCGGGTTCAAGCGCAACCGCTTCTGCCGTTGTCGGCGACATTATCGACTGCGCGGACAACGACGAAAAGCGCAAGGTTTTCGGTTGGAAAGCGGCACAGCCGAATCTTTTGGAAGATTACAAAAACGTTCCCGTTTCGCTCTTTGTCAGAATCAAAGGCGGCGAAACCGAAAAAGATAAAGTTCTTTCTTCTTTTGCGCCGGAAAAGATTTTTGAAGACAAAGAAAAAGGCGAAATCGCTTTTATCACGAAAACCGAAAAAGAAAGCGAACTTTTTGAAAAACTTGATTCTTCGGCTTTCGGCGTTCTTTCTTCAATCAGAGTTACCGATTATTGATAAATTCGGAAAATTTCATTCAAAGATTATAACTTCTTGATACCGGGAGGTAAGTATATGGCACTTATTGTTCAGAAATTCGGCGGATCTTCCGTTGCAAATGCCGAAAGGGTGATGAATGTTGCCCGAATTGTGACGGACACATATAAAAACGGAAACGATGTTATTGTTGTTGTTTCCGCGCAGGGCGACACAACCGACGAACTTATTGAAAAAGCGCAGGAAATCAATCCGAACGCTTCAAAAAGAGAAATGGATATGCTGCTCACTGCGGGCGAACAGATGTCAATCGCTCTTCTTGCAATGGCGATTGAAAAACTCGGCTGTCCGGTGGTTTCGCTCCTCGGCTGGCAGGCAGGTTTTCAAACAAGCCGCACATTC
This sequence comes from Ruminococcaceae bacterium UBA6857, assembly GCA_002451715.1. Taxonomy (GTDB): domain Bacteria; phylum Bacillota; class Clostridia; order Oscillospirales; family Acutalibacteraceae; genus UBA6857. The sequence continues at coordinate 8,604 of DKDD01000198.1, forward strand.
GGTTCGGCAAGAATCGAACGAATCAAAACCGAAAGACTTCAGTCGGAAATTGACAAACGCAAAATTGTTGTTGTTGCCGGGTTCCAGGGTCTCAACAAATCGGATGACCTGACAACGCTCGGCCGCGGCGGTTCGGATACTTCGGCCGTTGCGATTGCGGCGGCGCTTCACGCAGACCGCTGCCAAATTTTCACCGACGTTACCGGCGTTTTCACCGCCGACCCGAGAAAAGTTGAAGGCGCAAAAAAACTTTCGGAAATCACATATGACGAAATGCTTGAACTTGCAACGCTCGGCGCGCAGGTTCTCAACAACCGTTCGGTTGAAATGGCAAAAAAATACGGTGTTGAACTTGAAGTTCTTTCAAGCCTTAAAAAAGAAAGCGGAACAATAGTCAAGGAGGTTGCAAAAATGGAGAAAATGCTCATCAGAGGAGTTACAAAGGATACTGACGTTGTCAGAATTTCCGTTGTCGGAATGAAGGATATTCCGGGCAACGCGTTCAAAATGTTTTCAAAACTTGCCGCAAAAAAAATCAATATCGACGTAATTTTGCAGTCCATCGGCCGCGACGGAACAAAGGATATTTCGTTCACATGCAGCAAGGATTGTGCCGATTCCGCGGTTGAAATTCTTGAAGAAATGTTTGCTCCCCAGGGCGCAACCGTCAATTGCGACGCTTCGATTGCAAAAGTTTCGATCGTCGGTGCCGGAATGCAGACCCATTCGGGCGCGGCTTCAAAAATGTTCGGTGCGCTTTATGAGGCGGGAATCAACATCAGCATGATTTCAACAAGCGAAATTACCATATCGGTTCTCATCGACAAAAACCTTGCCGACAAAGCCGTTTCCGCAATTCACAAAGCGTTCTTTGAATAAAACTTCTTGCTTTCGGTACCGCCAAAAGTACCGAAAAACTTATAAAAACAAAGCGACCGCCGCAACGGAAAAAGCCGATTGCGGCGGTTATTTTTTGTCAGAACATAAGCTGTTCGACGGCGCGGGGAATGAAAGTATCCCGGTTTCTGAGAAGCCGTGTGTTTTTTTTCAGCACATATTCCTTTGCGCTCGAAGCCGGATAGTTCGGAAAATCGTAGCCGGCGTAATAGGTTATTACGGAATTGATGAACGTTTTGTTTATGTCGCCGAAAATGTCGTATGAAAAATATCCGCGAAAATTTTCGCAGTTTTTCGGCGGCGAAAATTCGGCATAAACAAGGGAGTTCTGCTCATAGCCGGCAAGGAAAGAAAAGTCCGACTGCGGATTATCTTCTTTGATTGAACGGTATTCGCCGACAAAACTTTCGCCGTCTTTTTCAAAAAGCAGCCGACCGTTGCCGACGGTAAGACCTTTCCAATTTTTCGAGCCGCTGTATGCCGGCAAAATTTCAATGCAATCGACCGAAGAACCGCCGACTTTGTCGAGCCTTTTGAACCAATGAATGATTTTCCACTGCTGAGGCACTTTGAGTTCGTCATCATAAAATTCTTCGTCGGTGTATTCGGCTTCAATGTCTTCGCCTTGAACAAGAACAGCAACGGACACAAAGCCAATGTCTTTGATTTCTTCCTGTTTTGTTTCGCCGTTTTTGTCCGTAACTGTTTTTGTGCGGTCAAAAATCGATGCTTCGGCTTCATTGACAACAACTTTTTTTGCGCCTTTACATTCCAAAATCGTTTCGTTCGAAAGGTCATCAAGAACATTTTTCGGAAAACCGAGTTCGGAAAGTTCGCTTTTGACGGCGGAAATTTCGGTGCTCGTTTTGTCCGCACGCTTTTCATATTTCATCGGGTATGTGCCGAAAAACAGGTTGACGCCGACGATTGAAAGAACAAGCAAAACGGCCGTTGCCGCAGAAAACATTTTGTTGCCGATTCGCACTTTTGCGGGCTTAATTGCAAAACCGGCAAGTTTCAGTGAAGAAGAAAATTTGTAAAGCCTTATAATCATCGCAACATATGCAATGATAACGACCCAGCCGAGCAACATGCCGGTGTAATTGATTGAGGCGAGAAAAAGGATGATTCCATACCAGATAATGAGCGTCCAACCCTTTGTGCGCTTTTCTTCTCCGGCTTTTTTTCTCACTGTTTCAACGCCGAGAACGATTGCAAGAATTTCAAAAAGGCGAAGAAACAAAATTACTCTTGATATAATCTGAAAAGGTGCGGATTGAACAATGTCGTTATAAATTGCCGCCGCACGAAGAATCAGTTCGGAATATTCAAGAACAAAAAAGACGATTGAAAGCGCATAGCCGAACGAAAAGGCTCGGTTTTCTTTTCTCAGCGAGCGAAAACCCAAAAGCGAAAGCAGCGAACCAATCGCCGGAAGAATAACATTTAACGGAAAAATTTCAATGACAACGGCGGAAAAACCGAAGCCGAGCAAAATTTGAATCATTGCGGTTTTCCAAGGGGTGACTTCTTCGATGATTTTTTGCGGAACGGCATTGTTTTCGCCGTCAAAAATTCCGCGAAGTTCATCGTCGGAAAGAGCAAAACGTTTTTCTTCATTCATAGCGTACACCTCCCAACTTTTTTTGAAGCCGCTTTTTGATTCTGTAAAGCCTGCCTTCAACCGCGCGTTCGGTCAGCGAAAGTTCGCGCGCAATCTGCGCGGTTGGCTGAAGATAGTAATACTTTCGGTAAAACAAAGCACGGTCTCTTTCCGAAAGAAGGGCAAGTGCTTCAAAAACCAAAGCATTGCGCTCTTTTTTCAAAAGTTCCTCTTCCGGTGTTAAAGAGGAAGAAGGGTTTTCGTCTTCAAGCGAAAGCGCGGCAGTTTTGTTTTTTCTTGAAAGGTTCAGTGCGGTGTTTCTTGAAATTGCGGTGAGCCACGTTGTTACCGAGCCTTTGTTTTCGTCAAAAGATTCAATGCTTTCCCAAACGCGAAGAGTGATTTGCGAAACCGCCTCTTCCGCGTCGCGTTCGTCGGGAAGAATCGGGGCAACGATATAGCGAATCAGTGCACCGTAGCGGCGGATAAATTCTTCAAGCCCTTTTTCGTTTTTCTCTTTCAAAAGCGCAAGAATTGCTTTTTCGTCCAAACTCTTCCCCTCCTTTTTCCGAAAAATGAAGTCTTAAGTTTCGTTTTCTTTCTACACTCAATTATACACATATAAAGAAAAAATCCCACGTTTTTTGCCGAAAAATTTTTTGCAAAAAAAGCGGCTTTGCCCGCGCACGGATTTTTTCCGAAACGCAAAACAAAACCGCAAAAGCAGTTGATACATTATAAAACAAAAAGCGCTTTCATCTGTTCTTTCATTCTGCCGGGTTTGATTGCCCAAGCAAGCAGGAAAAAGGCAAGGCAAAGAAGAACGCTGTCTACCATTGCCGAAACGCCGCTTTTTGAAATCAGCGCAACAAGCAAAAACAACAACGAACCGAGAAGTGTTGAAAGCAGCGCAACTCCGCTGTGAAGAAGTCTTCCCTTTTCAAAAAACAAAAAGACGAAGTATACCGCCGACGTTGCGGCAAAAGTTACCGGAACGCCGATAGTCCAAAGCGGCTTGAGTCCGAAAAGCGCAAGCACGCCGAAAAGTACGCAAAGCAAAAATGCCGCACGAAGAAGATATTTCATCGGAAAAGAACACTTGAACTTTGTTTTTTCAAACGCCGCTTTTTCGTCGTACTGCGGGTATTCCGCCGTTTCAAAGCCGGAAAGAACAGAAGGCGTGTCGGCCGCTTTTTCGCCGCAAAGCGGGCAGCGCGTATATTCTTCGCCAAGGTCAACGCCGCATTTTAAACATCTCATGACTTTTACCCCCTGTAATCAACGTTGCTTTCAATCCGAAGCGGCACACCGTCGGAAGAAAGAAAACGGAAAAAGAATTTTTGCTTTTCGGTGTCCTTGTTTCCGCTTGAAAAAGTGAAAGTGAAAATTCCGTTAACCGAAGCCGAAGCACAGCCGAAATGCTGATATGGCGTACTTCCGAGGCAGGCTTCCGCGCGAAGAATGTGCTTTGCCATTTCCGGCGGAAAATCAAACGAACCGAGGTTTGAAAAGAAAGCCGTGTATGTGTGCTGAACCTTTTCATAGGTATTTTTCAAAAACATACGCTTGATAAAATACGGAACGATTTTGAGCACCGGGTTCGACGCTGCGCTGACGTTTGAACTGATTGCGGAAAGAAGCTCTTCTTTTGAAGCTTTTTCTGCAAGCTTGCCTCTGATTTCGTCACAGATTTCGGAAAACGAAACGGTTTCCCTTTCTTTCGGGTCAAACGAAACATCGGTCATAAAACAGAAGTTGCGAAGCGACTTTGATTCAAAACGCTTTCTCAAATCAATCGGAACGCTGACGCTGATCGGTTTTCCGTCGTGTTCTTCCGTGTTATAATATGTATAGATAAGCACGGCGGTAAGATATTCGGTGATTGTCAGCGAATATTTTTTTGCGCAGGCTTTGAGATCTTCAACGCGGCAGATTCCGTGAATCAGCGAAACATAGGAGGGAAGAGGTTTGTTTTCGCCGATATGAACCGAAACGCGCGGCGGATTTTTCGCTTTTGCGTTTGGGTCTGCGTGTGTGTAATAATCATCCCGCGCTTCTTCGGCTTTTGTTTTGTCTTCAACCGAAAGAACAAGTTTTCCGTCCGGCTCAACCTTTTCGCCTTTCAGCGTGAGATAGTGCGCGGTAAGGGTTGAAAGAAAAATCTTTGTTGCCGTTCCGTCGCCGAGTGAATGAAAGCCCTCAAGAACAATTCTGTTTTTTCCGTAAAGAATCCTGAAGCAAGGCTTTTTGTTGTCGCCGAGGTCGATCGGGCGATATGGATAGTTTGTGTCCGGAACAATTTTCGGGGTTTCGTCAATTCGTTCAAAATAGCTCCAGAAAAAGCCGTCGCGAAGTTGAACGCAGAAAAACGGAAACCGTTTTGCCGCGTCTTCAAGCGCTTTTTGAAGAATTGCGGGGTCAATGTCTTCGTCAAGAACAAGGGCGGTGCGGAATGTTCTTGTCCAGTTTTTTGTTCTTGCGGCGGCATAAAGTGTTGCGGCATTATCAATTTTGAACCACGGTTTGTCTTCATAAAGGGCAGATGAAAGTTCTTTTGCCGCGCTTTTTTCTTCGATGTTCAAGCTGACACCTCTTTTATAACAAAATACCACCCTATTTTAGTCCGACGGTTGTTCGCTGTCAAGGCAAAACGGGGATAATATATAGTTTTCGCGATATCTGTCGATTATCAGACAGCTAATTTTTGACAGAACAGGAATAAAAAGAAACTCATGTTTTTTCAATTGTTCAAACTTAATAAAACCGTTCGGCAATTGTCGGGCTTCTTTGTGAATGTGTATAAAACTCAAAAAAATATTCAAAAAGACTTGCATATTTATGCATAAAGTGGTATATTATCCTCACAAAATGAATAAAGTTACAGCGCAGGTGAGTTACTCACCAAAAGAAAAAGCTGTTCGGAGGTTTAAGTATTATGAAAAAGGAAAACATCAAAAAAATCGTTCTTGCATATTCCGGCGGACTTGACACATCAATAATCATTCCGTGGCTCAAGGAAAACTATAACGATCCCGAAATCATCGCCGTTTCCGGCAATGTCGGCCAGGCAGACGAGCTTGATGGCCTTGAAGAAAAAGCAATCAAAACCGGTGCTTCAAAGCTTTATGTTGAAGACGTTACAAAAGAAATGCTTGAAGACTGCGTTTTCCCCTGTGTTCAGGCCGGAGCAAAATATGAAGAATACCTTCTCGGTACTGCATTCGCCCGTCCGTTCATTGCAAAAAGGCTTGTTGAAATTGCAAAGGCAGAAGGTGCCGACGCAATTTGCCACGGCTGCACCGGAAAAGGCAACGACCAGGTTCGTTTTGAACTTGCAATCAAAGCTCTTGCTCCCGAAATGACAATCATCGCCCCGTGGCGTGAATGGAGCATTAAATCAAGGGAAGAAGAAATCGAATACGCCGAAGCGCACAACGTTCCCCTCAAAATCAACCGCGAAACCAACTATTCAAAGGACAAGAACATTTGGCACCTTTCGCATGAAGGTCTTGACCTTGAAGACCCGGCAAACGAACCGCTTTACAACAAAAAAGGCTTCCTTGAAATGGGTGTTTCGCCTGAAATGGCTCCCGATAAGCCGACCTATATTACAATTCATTTTGAAAAAGGCGTTCCGACCGCAGTTGACGGAAAAGAAATGGACGCGGTTGAACTTGTTTCAAAGCTCAACGAACTCGGCGGAGCAAACGGAATCGGTCTTCTTGACATTGTTGAAAACCGTCTTGTCGGCATGAAGTGCCGCGGCGTTTATGAAACTCCGGGCGGAACAATCCTCTATAAGGCTCACGAAGTTCTTGAAACCCTTTGCCTTGACAAGGAAACCGCACATTACAAAGCTCTTGTTGCACAAAAGCTCGGCGAAATTCTTTATAACGCACAGTGGTTCTCGCCGCTCACAGAAGCAATTCTCAGCTTTGTTAAATCAACCCAGAAAACCGTTACCGGCGATGTTACCCTCAAGCTTTATAAGGGCAACATGATCAATGCGGGCGTAACTTCAAAATATTCGCTTTATGATCCCGAAATCGCAACATTTGACGAGGACGAAGTTTATAACCAGGCCGACGCAACGGGCTTCATCAACCTTTACGGTCTTCCCTCAAAGGTTATGGCACAGATGAAAGCAAAGAACAACCTTTAATTTTTAAAAATATCTCCTTTATAATATACCAAATAGAGAACGGCTGCCGCAAAGAAAAATGCGGCAGCCGTTGTGATTTTAATTTAAATGTTTACTTAATCAGAATCTGAGACTCTTGTCTTCGCCGATTCCGCTCATTCCGTCAAGGATATATTTGTTTCCGTCCGGGTCGCAGACATAGCCGGAAAGCGTTCCGAAAGTAACATGATAGTTGATGTCGATCACACCGCCGGGAACACGCATGATAAAGCGATCTCCGATGTCAAACGTGATGTCAACCATTCCGTAAACGTCGCGGATACGCCACTTGTTGTATTCGGGATGTTCAAAACGAACTGGAGTGAGAAGCGTTGTGTTGCCCTCAAACCAAATAAGGTTTTCGTTGTAATCGTTTTGGTTTGTCGATTGGTTTCTTGTGAGGTTGAAGCCGAAGAACTTTCTTTCGCCGTTGATGTCCATCTTGCCCATGGTTGTTACCCAGTCATAGTGTGCAACATACGGATAGTAACCTCTGTGGTCATCAATTATTGCGGTGCTTTCTTCGTCTGTTTCATATCTTACGCCGTTGAACTCTACCCAGCCGGAAAGCTTGAAAAGGTCTTTCTGCGAATAAAGCGGACGGTTTGCGCCGAACGGAATTGAAACAATGCTCGGAAGCGAAACGCGGTTGAGCTCAACGTCATAGCTGACGGAATTTCCGCCCTTTTCGTCTTTTGCGTGACCCGTAACAAGAGCCTGACCTTTTTCAAAATGATTGATGCATTTGAGAACAACGTTTTTTCCGCGCGATTCGGTTGTGTCGCCGCTGAGAAGAGTGTTTGAAATTACGGCGCAGTTTTTCGGGAACATATCCTGGAACTTTGTGACCTTTTTTGATTTTTTGTCGTAAACCAAAGTAAGACCCGTTCCGAAAATGCCCATGTCGCAAACGGCGGTGAGAACAATGATGTCTTTGAGGTTGAGTTCGATCGCTTCCCAAAGGGTAAGCTTCATTTTGTTGAGAGCGTTCGGAAATTTTGAAGGTTTGTTGACTTTGAGAAAGTCCATTTTCGGAAATTCTTTGTCAAATGTTCCGAAATAGGCGTTGCCGTTTTCGTCAACAACGTTTTCCGGGGTGGGGACGGCTTTTCTTTTTTCAGAAAGTACGTCATAAAAATTCATATGTATTTCCTCCTTGGTTCTGCCGGAAAAACATGGTGGCAGAGATAAATCTTTCCATATAATTATATACTTTTTTGCCGGTTCCTGTCAATACAATTACGGCTCTTTGACCGCCCGCGTTGCAAAGAAAGTTTCAACGTTGTGTTCGTGAAGATTGCCCGCACCGCTTGTGTCGCCGAAAATATCGGTGAGTCTGAATCCGGCTTTGAGCTGACCGCCGAGCTGTTCTTCAATCGTGTGCGAAAACTGAAAACCGGAATTGTCTTCTTCAAGAAATTTGCGGTGCTCTTCGTTTTTGAGCGGGTCAAACGGAAGAATGAAGCGCAGCACTTTTTCGTCGTTGTCGAAAGCAAAAGTCAGTCCGTTGTCAAGCCCGGACAAAAGAACGCCGCCTTTTTTGAGAATGCGGAAACATTCTTTCCAAAGAGGAAGAACCTCCTTGATATAAATATTTGAAACCGGGTGGAAAATAAGGTCAAAGCTTTCGTCTTCAAAAGGAAGCGGTTTTGACATGTCTGCACGGACAATTTCAATTTCATAGCCCTCTCTTTTTGAAACGGCACGTTCGTTTTCAAGCTGCATTTCGGAATAATCAAGAACGGTACATTTTGCGCCGAGTGCGGCAAAAACAGGCATTTGCTGACCGCCGCCGCTTGCAAGACCGAGAATTTTTTTGTTTTTGAGTTCTCCGAACCATTCGTGCGGAACAAACTTTGTCGGAGTAAGAAGAACGTTCCAATCGCCGCGCTTTGCTTTTTCAAAAGCTTCGTGCGAAATCGGTTTTCCCCATTCCCAGCCGTCATTTACCCATGAATCGACGGCTTTTGCGTTTATATCCTGATAATTCATTTTTGCCTTTCCTTTTCTTTTTCAAATTCTTCGCGCTCTCTTTTTGAAAAAACGCAGCCGCAGTAATCCTGCCTGTAAAGGCCGTAATTTTTTGAAAGCTCAACCGAACGAAGATAGCCGTTCTTTTTTTTGAAATCGGACGGAAGATGGCGAACACCGAATTCTTTGCCCGCGGCTTCGCCGATTTCATTGAGCTTTTGCGCGTTTTTGAGCGGACTTATCGTAAGCGTTGTTGTGAAAAAATCAAAGCCGTGTTCCTTTGCATATTCTGCCGCTTTTTCAAGCCGAAGCTTAAAGCAGGCAAAGCACCTTTCGCCGCCTTCTTTTATATGTTCAAGCCCTTTTACCGCGGAGTAAAATTCTTTCGGGTCGCCTTTGATTTCGGCAAGCGAAATCGGATATTTCGACGGTAGGGACGCAACAAGTTTTCTTTGTTCGCCGACTCTTCTGTCATATTCTTCGGCAGGATAAAGGTTCGGATTGTAATAAAGAACGGTGATTTTGAAATGGTTTGAAAGATATTCAAGGCAGTAGCTGCTGCACGGAGCACAGCAGGAATGGAGCAAAAGGGTCGGAACACAGCCGTTCTTTTCGTTTTCTTCGATTATTTTTTCAAGCTCTTTTTGAAAGTTACGCATTGTTTTCTCCGTTTTCAAAAAGCATTTTTTCAAGAATTTCTGCCGCGTCAAAAATAAGGTCGGCACACGGACGTTTTTGGTAATATTCGGCTGTTCTTTTTTCGGGAACGGGAACGACTGCCTCGTTCGGTTCGAGTCCGAGAAGTTCGCGGCAGATTATCGAATCGTTGCGGTTTTTGAACTCTTTTGAAAATTCCTGAACTTTTTCATAGGCGGAAAGTTTATCTCGTCCGTCTTCTCCGCCGAAAACAAAGCCGAGAACCATTGCCGCGCCGCAAACCGCACCGCAGACTTCGCGTTGCCTTCCGACACCGCCGCCGAGCCCGCAGGAAAGTTTTACCCCCTGCGTTTCGGAAAGACCGATAACATCGGAAAACGCCGCAACAACCGATGCCGAACAATTGAGTCCGGTTTTGAAGAATTCCTTTGCTTTTTCTGCTCTTTTCAACATTGTCACCTCAATATGCCGACAGCCGTTTTCGGTTAATCGGCTATAATTCAAAAACTTTCAAGATATTCAACAAGCGCCTTTGCGCTGTTTTCTTTCAATTCAATTATATTCTCCGGAAGCCGCATATTTTCAAGATAATGCGAATCCGAATTGCGAAGAATCAATTTTCCTCTTGTCGCCGGATATTTTTCGAGGTATACTTTTTCGTCTGCGTTCGGCGTAAGCTCAAAGGCATGAACGGCAAGCTTTTCGCCGAAAGTTCCCAAAGCCGAAATTATGCTGTATGAATTTCGGTCGATATGTGCCGGAAAACAAACGCCGCCGAATTTTTTCATAAGACCCGGCACGGCGTCGATGCTGACAAAGCTTGCCGCGGTGAGAAGAAGCTCTTCGTTTTCAATAATTGTGTCTTCACTGTCCATAACGCGCTGTTCGCCGAAAATTTCGGGTCGGTTTTTGATTTTCGGAACGTTTTTTTCAATGTATGCGCCGAAGCTTTCTGCGTTTTCAACGGACGAAAAAAGGCAGACAACGTGAATTTCTTCGCTTGTGCAAAGTTCCGTTCCGGGAACAACGGTGATGTTTGCTTTTTTTCCGGCTTCAACTGCCGCACGACAGTTTTTTGTGCTGTTGTGGTCGGTGAGCGCAATGATATCATAGCCGAGAATTTTTGCCATATTGACAAGGTTATAAGGAGTCATTTCGTTGTCGCCGCAAGGCGAAAGACACGAATGAAGATGAAAGTCATAATAAAGTTTCATAACACCTCAAAAATTCCGAACGTTTTATGTGATGAAAGAGTAACGCGTTGCGGTTTATCAAGACAAATAATAGCACAGAAGCGAAAATTAGTCAATTTTCGGTTGTGACGAAAAGAGGCGCTTTTTCTAATCAACAAAACAACCAATGCTGTCTATTTCTTTTTGCACACCGAACAAAGTTGCGCAACAACTGAGCCGAAAAATTAAATTTTTTGTTATATTTAATAAACGGCATTGACAGATTAGCACCTTTTTGGTAAAATATTTACAATTATAATAGTGTGTTACGCTCTGTTTGGGCTTACACACATACATAATAAGGAGGAATTTTCATGACAGATGCCAAAACCTTAGCGTACATCAACCTTTACGGTATTCTCGGCGCTTTGGAAAACCTGTGCGAACTTGACGAAGAGGCAAGCAAACTCGCGAACGTTAAAAAGCCGATTTCAATTGCTTTCAGCGTTAAAAACGGCCCCGACGCAACAATCACTTTCAAAAACGGAAGATGCAGAATGGAACAGGGTGTTGACCCGAACTGCAGCGTTCTTCTTCCTTTCTCTTCTTGCGAAAAATTCAACGGACTTATTGACGGAACGGTTACTCCGATCCCTGTTAAGGGCTTTTCAAAAATCGGCTTCCTCCTCAATAACTTCACAAAGCTTACCGATATCCTCACAAAGTATCTCAGAGCCGACGAGGAATCGCTTAAAGACGAAAAGTTCTTTGAAACAAGCACAAAGCTTATGTTCTATTTGATCACCGTTGCCCTTGCACAAATCGGCAACAATGATGAAATCGGCCGCTTCTCCGCAAGCTATATTCCCGACGGCATCATCGAGATGAGCATCAAAGATTCTGTTTCCGCAACAATCAGAATCAAGGATCATCATCTTGTTACAATCAAACAAAAACCCGAAAGCTATCGTTCAAAGATGGAATTCGGTTCAATCAAACTTGCAAGAGACCTCTTTGACGGAAAAGTTAATGCAGTTGCCTGCATCGGCGAAGGAACCGTCACAATGTCAGGTCTTATCAATATGATTGATAACCTCAACAGAATACTCGACAGAGTTGCACTTTATTTGGCATAAGGAGGGTCTAAAGTAATGAATATTCCGGTTTATGAAAATCATCAAAAGAGCAGAGAGATGTTCCAGAGAGCGACTCAGATCATCCCCTCCGGTATCTATGGCCACCTCGGCCCCGCAGAAGGTCAGTTTATCCCCGTTTCAAATTGGCCCCTTTTTGCCGAAAAAGCAAAGGGTTCATATATGTGGGACGTTGACGGCAACAAATATATCGACTATATGTGCGCATACGGTCCGAACGTTCTCGGCTATTGTGACGATGACGTTGACGCAGCCGCAATGAAGCAGATCGCACTCGGCAACTGCACAACAACCCCCGAAAAGGTTATGCTTGAATGTGCCGAC
>DKDD01000137.1:0-4752 GCA_002451715.1 Ruminococcaceae bacterium UBA6857
CACATTATCCCAAGTGATTGAACTGTATAATGTATTATAGCCACTTAACCCAATCATCATATCAATATCATCAAGTTCTCTGATTTTGGTTTTTCTACTAAATGACCCAAAATACAAATCATTTTTACTTGCCAAATCAAAAAACGTGCCATTTTTACCTAAATCGTGAATATTAGTTTTAAGGTTTTCTCTACCTCTACGAGCCATTTCGGTTTTTATCGAATCCAAATTCACATAATTTTTCATAAATTCGGAAAATGCTGTATTTACTGTCGTTGCCATAAAAACTCCTCATCATTACTTTTCGACATTATTATACAATATTTGGCGTTAAAAGTCAAGTTGACTATACCATATCTCGTGTTTGTTGTGATAAGTTTTACTCAATATATCGTAAAATATTAAAAGCCGAGAGAATTTCTCGGCTTTTGCTAATTCTTTAATCTTCCCATAATAATGTGGTATGTGCGATTGATAAAATCTTCATAATCGTTATAAATTACGCTGTCATTAAACGGGTCATTGATTTTAGTAGAATAATTCATTAAATCGTCATCGTTCAACACGCTTCTGTAATAATCTGCATAATCCGTTGAATTTTCAAAATAATAGTTCAACGCCTTTTCTTTAAGTTTTATGAGAACAACAAGCGTTTTATCGGGTGTATGAAAGAAAACGCTCGGGTCGTCTTTTGATAATTCCAAATACTTGTCCAGATTGTGCGTTGAAATAACATCGTATTTTTTGAATTTACCGCCATTTTCATAATACGGAACCTTCTCAAATATAATAAACACTTGAAAATAGGGAATTGAATTAGCACGTATATTTGCCGTTTCTCCAAGCATATTTTCAAAATAATTATTGCTATTTTGAGAGTAATTTCTCATTACAAATTTAACAGCATATCCGGCAACCGGTTTATTGTTCTTCAAAATTGTAATATCGACGTTTTTTGGGTAATACCGTCCGCCGATACTACCTTCTTTATCGTTGCCATAACCTTGTGACTGTATAGAAAAACCTGCTCCGAGCAATTCTTCCAAATCCGACGCTATATGCCCGTGTAAAGTTTTAAGTTTAGCCGTACTTCTCGAAGTGCCAACTGCTAAATACGTAGCGAACGACTCCTTAATTACTCTTAAAAAATCATCATTTGTCATCATTGCAACATCCCTCCGTCGTATGCTAATTTATAGTCTAAATATGCCTTTATATCCTTTGATGAAAAGGTATAATATCCGCCGCTTTTGTATTTTCCTAATAAAGAAATATAGATTGTAAACTCTTCGCTTGATAAACACTTCTTGATAATGCTTATATCAATACTATCAGACGTGATATATAATCCACTATATACGCCCGTTCCGGCAGGTGCATTTACAATCTTTAAGTCTGCCGACGTCCGCAAAAGGTTATTTATTGCAATTTTGTCTTTATATGTATCGTTAATTGCCTGACTTCTTCCAAAAGCATACCAATACGTATCATCCTTCTTTTCCGAACTACGATTGAGTAATAAATGTTTATTTGCCGACAAGTATTCATATAGAGCAGTATCGCTTTTCAATTTATCTTCCGATATCAATTTTCCGTTTTTATTGTATGGATAGATAATTTTCTTAAACTCCCCACGAGATGCTTTTACAACCGGAATAACATAGTCGGAAGAAAAAGCAAAATCTCCAATAAATACGCTGTCACATAAAGTTGCATAGCCGTTTTTTACTTCGACATCGCAATGTCCTAAATTGAAAAAAACTTTTTTCAACAAGGCTAAATATTTTTTTGTCGCAAAGTAGAAATTCTCGGATATATAGAAATCGTCTGACGATAACGTTTCGACATAATACGGAATGTGATTTTTTTCATCAAATTGATAGTATTCTATCGTTTTGTCTGTGCGGTCTTTTTTGAGAATAGTGATTTCGGTATAGGTAGTAGCATTAAATGCCTGAAAATGCTTTAAGTCAACGATTATATCGACAAGATTTTCACGGACAAATGTTTTTCTCATATAACTGCCAGCAAGGCTATTAAAATAAGAACTTGGAGTGATATAACCCAAAACACCTTTCTCGTTCAACATTTTGAGCCCGATTTCGTAGAAAACGATGTATAAATCCGTCATACCGTCTTGAGCGAATGAAAATGTTTTTGTCAAATCAAGCGACTCATCCAAATTATGCACCCGAACATATGGCGGATTTCCGACAACAAAATCCATTTTCCCATTGAAACGTTTTACGGTCAAAGTGTTTTCGCATTGTATATCCCAGCGGACATTTTCAATACCATATTGCATTGCAATAGCCGTTACATTTTTGATGCATTTTTCACACTCAACAGCATCTATTTCAATGCCGTGGATATACCTTTCTAACTCTTGTTTTAATTCTGCGGGATTATATTTTTTCATTTGTGCTTGTTTGCAATAACGGTCTACAATCTTTGTCAAAAATGCACCGTCCCCGCAACTGTTATCAATTACGTGTTTGCGAATAACGTTATTTTGAGTATATCCGGATAAATCAAGTATATTGTCTACAATGTAGCCGGGTGTATATATACGTCCGTTTGCCTTGCTTGCCGTTAATTCTTTTGCTTTCATTTTATGTACTTATCCTTTGGAAATTTGTTCAGCGAATAATCTATTCGCTGAACAAATTAGGAAAAGAAATACATAAAAATTGTTACTATGGAACAAAACTCGTTTTTTTATCTTGGTAGACTACGCAAATATTGACTTAAGCAATCTTTTTTGATATAATTAAATACATAAATTAGATTATTTTATGTACATTTCACAGCAGTTTTCCAAGGCGGTTCATCATAGCGGCTTTATGCTCTAATAGCGAATGGGCGTTGCGATTCAGCGTGACTGTCGGGTTCTTGTGACCGAGTATTTCAGACAACGTTTTTACGTCCATTCCGCACTCTAAGGCGCGAGTTGCAAACGTATGACGTAACGAGTGAAAACCGCGGTGAACAATATTCTGTCTTTTAAGCAGTAATTCAAAACTTCGTTGGTAGGAACGCACCGAAACGGCGTTGCCGTCAGCAGATACCACGAAGTCCGAATTACTGCTTTTCTTTATGCTTTTTAGTTTCGGCAAAAGTTGTTTCGGGAGCGGTATTACTCGGCGTGAAGTAGCGGTTTTCGGCTCGTCAAACACAATTCCGCCGCTTGTATCGTGACAGGAGCAAGAAACCGTCAGCAAGCCTTTTTGCAGGTCTACATCTTTCCACTGTAATGCAATCAATTCGCCTACACGCAAGCCCGTATAAAGACATAAAACGATACCGAACATTTTTGTCTTTTTGCTATCGAATACAGCCGATTCTATTTTCTTTTGCTCGGCAAGCGTAAAACACTCGATTTTACGTTCTTTAAGTTTCGGGCGTTTAATCATATTTGCCGTGTAATCTTTGGTATATCCAAGCAAATGCGCTGTGCGTAATGAATTTTGCAATACCGATATAATTGCATTTACCGTATTTGCGGATAACCCCTTGCCGGTTTTATCGTTTCCGCTCGATAAAAGTTCCGTCACAAACGACTGCAAAGCAATAGGCGTAAGGTCGTTTACGTCTTTATCGCCGATTTTCGGGGCAATGTGCGTGCGTATAAGTTGCTCATAACGGATATAAGTGCGTTCTTTTGCACTCGGTTTTATGTAATTGTTGAGCCATATATTCAGCCAATTTATGTATTTCATTTTTATTGATCCTCCTATGATTTTTAATTGATTTTCTAAACCTTCAAACTCGCAAGGTTTTTGCGACGTTGGCAATTAGGCGTGTGCTTGTTGTTACACAATTTTATGGACGTATCGATAATAGTTATTTGAGTACAAAAAAGTGTATGAATTGAATGTTTTCATACACTTTATCGTTATTTTATTGTGTTTTTGCTTAAATAAGTTATTTTTTAACTCTATGGCGTAAAACGGAAGTAATGTCAATCTTATATGCGATATCGATTTCGCGTTCTTTTCCCGTTACGCTTTGAGAACCGCCGATAACAATTCGGTCTATAAGTTCATAGCACATTTCGCGTGTAAGTTCGGGGGCGTTAAGATATTTCTTAATGTCGCGGATAAAGTCGTCGGCAGTATTGCGAGTATTTTCCGTTTCGGTTAATCGCTTTTCAATAACTTGAATTTCTTCGTCAATCGTTTTTTGTTCAGCCGAATATTTTTCAATAAAACCTATACAAATTTCTTCGGGCATTTTGCCTTTAACTCTGTCTTCATAAGCAACCTGCATAAGTCGAGATAATTCGGCAACCCGCTTTTGTTTCGTCTGCAATTCTTTCTTGGCTTTCTTTATTGCCGCGTCGGCAAGTTCGGCGTTGTGACGGATAAATTCTTCACGAATGGACTTTTCGTCAAGCACGATTCGTTTTGCCATATCACGTATATCTTCAAGCACGATTTCTTCTAACACGCTTGCAGAGATATAATGCGAAAAACAATACGATTTTCCATAGCGTAAATGATAACCGCAATCGAAGTAGTAACGTCGCTTTGAGTTTCGCCCGATTGACGTGCACAATTTCATTTTACCGCCGCAATCGGCGCAGAATAGAAATCCCGACAACGGATGAGTAAAGCCTATTTTTGTCTTTCTTCCTGTTGCAACGGACTTTTTACGTTCCTGAACTCTGTCCCATAATTCTTGCGAAATAATGGGTTCGTGATTGTTATATACGATTTGCCATTCGCTTTCGTCCGTTCGGTATCTTTTATG
>DKDD01000137.1:4835-5217 GCA_002451715.1 Ruminococcaceae bacterium UBA6857
CCCTTACGGTTACGGGAGTCCAGAATCCCATTACTTTGTTTTTCGGTTTTTGCTCCAATTTGGCATAAGCATAGGTTGCCGGTGTGGGTATACCTTCCGAATTCAAAATTTCGCATATTTTCATAGGACTTAAACCCGAAGCATACATTTCAAATATTCTGCGAACGTTCGGGGCAACTTCTTCGTCTATAATGGGCGTATGCTTTTTATCCGTGCCCATTTTATATCCGTATGCCGCTTTCTTTGCGATATAAACGCCTTCCTTTGCAAAAGCGCGTCTGACGGCACGGATTTTCTTGCTTGTATTTGCAGCATGCCACTCGTTAAAAACGTTCATAATGGGCATCATTTCCATTGAACCGCTGTCGCGATTTTCCGTATC
>DKDD01000043.1:0-1787 GCA_002451715.1 Ruminococcaceae bacterium UBA6857
TGAGCGCGTCAAAATAAACGTCTACCGAACAGCGGACACCCTCGTTCTTGCTTCGCCACTGAACGATTCCGCGGATTGAACGCAAAACTTCTGCAACATCAAGAAGTTCACGCATTGAAAGTACGCTTCCTGCGTTTGCGCGCGCAAGAGCGTTGTTGATGTTTTTGAGTCCGCCGAAAGACGGAGCACCAAATCGAGCCATGAGCATATGCGCATCGGTGGTTTGGTTAAGAAGCGCCTGAACCGTGTTCAGGTCGCTTTCCGGCGAAAGGAGCGCAATTTCGGCTTTTCCGTCTTCGCTCGCAACAAATTTTGAAAGCTTTTCAAGAATTTTATCAAGTTCAAGCGAGATGTAATCTCTGTTCATCTTTTTTCCCTCCTTTAAAAATATCTATTATCTATTATCTGTTATCTATTATCTGATTTAAAAATAAATCTACGCAGTAAAAACGGTTGAGTTTTCGGGCGAACATAATCCGCCCATACCATCCGTTTGGAAGCGTTTCGGCAAAAAATTTATGTCGTGCAAACCAAAAAACGTTCATGGGCACCTCGAGCGATGCCCCTACGAATTAAACCGAACTGATTTTTTATTAATTGACGTCGTACAGACGGTTAGGTTTCATGGGTCGGCTCGGGTCCGACCCCTACGAAACGGGATGTGCATTTTCATATAAAATTACGCATCGAAAACGGTTAGGCTTTTGGGCGGAACGAAATCCACCCCTACGATTATAATTCTATGTTTGCATTAAAATGTCATCCCATTGAACGCAGTTCAATATTTCACTCAAAGCGAAGCTTTGAATTTCACGCGCCGCAAGGCGCATTTCACGTTGCCTTGGCAACATTTCACATTGCCACGCAATATTTCACTCGCCGCAGGCGACTTTCTACCTCGTCATCGCCTTGTAAAAATCAAGCGTCTTGTAGCCGCGCATTGTTACGGCTTTGAGATATCGTTCGCTGATGTCGCAAAGAAGAGAGAGCGACGGTTTTGAAAGGCTGAACGAAAAAACTTTGTTTGTGTCGCTGAGACAAATGTGGCGCATTGCAGTCACAACGCTGAGCGGAACGTCAATTGTTTTTTCTTCCGGAAGACATTCTTCGCAGTAAAGCCTTCCGCTTGAAACGGAAAAACGCATTTTTTCGCTTTCGTATTTTCCGCATTTGCAGCAGGCAACAATCGAAGGCATATATCCGGAAAGCGAAAGAAACCGC
Source organism: Ruminococcaceae bacterium UBA6857 (assembly GCA_002451715.1). Lineage (GTDB taxonomy): Bacteria > Bacillota > Clostridia > Oscillospirales > Acutalibacteraceae > UBA6857. The sequence continues at coordinate 1,222 of DKDD01000043.1, forward strand.
AGTTCCGTTGCGGCTTTGATGAGATCGTTATCTTTTTTCTTTTTTGAGACGAAATATACCGCATTAAGAAGAAGACGCAAAAATTCATCGGCGTTTTCCTCTCTGACGGAAAGTTCGGCGGCAAGTTCGGCAAAATATTGCGCAAGCGAAAGCGAAACAATGTCTTCGCGAAGCGAAAAGAAAACCTCTTTTGCGCTTGCTTCGGTAACTATGTAAACCCCGGTCTTCTTTTTTTCAATCACAAAATCGGAATAGCAAAGAAGACCTGTTGCGGCGGAATTTTTGCTTTTCGGACTTCGCGCACCATTGACAAAAGCCCTGATCACTCCGTTTTCGCGTGTGAGCAGGGTAACAAGCCGGTCGCGTTCGCCCGTTGTTTTTTCTTTGATTACCATTCCGTCCGTTTTAATAGTCATAATCGTTGAAGTCCTCGTCATCGTCCGAGTATTCAGTGTCGTTTCTTCTTTCCATTGCGGGAAAGTCGCTGTCAAAATTATTGATAAACTCCTGCGCAAATTCCTCAGAAAAATTTCTTTTGTCAAAAGGAATCTCGCTTTCGTCCCTTG
>DKDD01000043.1:1838-8185 GCA_002451715.1 Ruminococcaceae bacterium UBA6857
TGTTTTCATGAAAATTTTCCAAAGCTCTTTTTTGCCCATAGCCGTTCCCTCCGAAAGTAAAATACAAGTCTATTTATACTTTGCTCCGAAAGGAAGCGTTTTAAACAAGGAAAGTTTTTCTTTTCCGCTTTATCTTAGATATCAGTCAAGACCGAAGTTGTGAATCAAACCCTCTCTGTTGCGCCAGCCCTCTTTGACTTTGACCCAGCATTTAAGGTTGATTTTGCAATCGAAAAAGCGTTCCATGTCCTGCCGCGCATAGGTTGAAATGCGCTTGAGCATTGCACCGCCTTTGCCGATGATAATGCCCTTATGGCTTTCTTTTTCGCAATAAATTACCGCTTCAACATCCATGATGTCCTTGTCAGGGCGTTCGCGCATTTTTTCAATTGAAACGGCAACACCATGCGGAATTTCGCGGTCAAGAAGCCGAAGCATTTTTTCTCTGATAATTTCGCCGGCAATAACTCTTTCCGGCTGATCGGTCAAAGTATCGTCCGGGAAAAAGTGTTCCGACGGGAAAGCAAGCTTGCAAAGCTCATCGCAAAGTTCATCCATTCCGTCGTTTTTGAGCGCGGAAACCGGAACAACTGCTTCAAAATCATACTGCGCGGAAAGTTCGGTGATTCGGCGCATGAGGTCGGTTTTGACAAGTACCGTGTCAATTTTATTGATTACAAGAACCACCGGCATTTTTTGCGCGCGGAATTTTTTGAGAAGTTCTTTTTCCGCTTCGCGAAGTTCGCCCTCCGGTTCAACAACAAACATACACGCGTCAACGCCGCCGATACTGTCAGTCACCGCTTTGACCATTTTTTCGCCGAGTTTGTTATGCGGTCTGTGATAGCCGGGAGTGTCGGTAAAAACAAGCTGGGTTTCGTCTTTTGTAAGTACGCCCATAATTCTTGTGCGCGTGGTCTGCGGCTTATCGGAAACAATCGCAACCTTTGCCGAAAGAAGGCGGTTGAGGATTGAAGATTTTCCGACGTTCGGACAGCCGACTATCGCGATAAATGCGGTTTTTGATTCTTTCATTTTTTATCCCTCTTAAAGTTAATTTCGCCGAAAAGTGTTGAGCCGAGAATGAGCACGGCACCGATTATATCGAACGCGGAAAGCCCCTCTTTGAGCACGATTGCCGAAAGAAAAATTGCAACAACAGGGTCGATATAGCTGAAAAGCGCCGACGTCTGCGCCGGAAGTCTTCCGACAGAACCGAAGTAAAGCGTGTATGAAAAGCCCGTGTGAACAACGCCGACAACAAGAAGCAGCAAAACGGCTTTCACGCTGTAATCAAATGTTGCAACGTTCTCGGTAAGAAAAACGTAAGGCGTAACAACAGACGAAGCAAAGAAAAGCTGAAAAATCGTTCTGTCGGTATCGTTTATTTCCTTGAGCTTTTTGTTGAGAAGCATTACGATTGAGTAAAACACGGCAGCTCCCGTTCCGAGAAGTATACCCGTGAAGTCGCTTTTTTGAACGCCCCCGCTTTCAAAAACTCCGGAAACAAAAATCATTCCGACAAGCGCGCAAAGTACACACAAAAACTTTTTTACCGTAAGTTTTTCTTTGAGCACAAACGGCGAAGCGAGCGTAACAAAAATCGGTGCAAGGTAATAGCATAGCGTTGCGGTTGCAACCGAAGTATAATTATACGCTTCAAAAAGCAAAATCCAGTTCACGCCGATTGCCGCGCCGGAGGCAAGAAGAATCCAAATGTTCTTTTTGACCGCCGCAAAGTCGATTTTCTTTTTTCTGAAAAGGTTCAGCAAAAGCAAAAACGCAACGCCGGCAAAGCCGCGAACCATTGCAATAAAGCTTGACGGAAACGGAATATACCTTATAAAAATTCCGATCGTTCCGAAAACGGTCATTGCAAATGCAAGCTTCGCTTTTGAAAACATTATATCATTATTTTTTTCTTTTTGCATCAGGGAAATCCTCTTTTTTTAACAAAAATGCCGAAAATTAAGTGCCGCCGACCAAAGCGGAATCAAAAATCACCGCCAAAATCGGTGCTTTCCGTTTAATCGGCAACTTTTATGATTTATCTTATCTGTGACTTGAGCTTTTTTGAAAGCGGAGCCAAAAACGAACCGCAAGCGCCGCAGGCAACCGCCTCAACAACGGCATTTGTGCCGGCAAAAAGGGCGGCGAACATAAGAATATTCGTTGCGCCGAGCTGTTCGGCAAGCGACTGAATATACTCCGTTTTATAGAAGAATACGGCAAGAAGACCGACAAAACCGACCGTGTTGATTATTGCAGCGGAAAGGAAAGAGACAATTCCACTGACTGAAACGTTAACCTTTTTGCTCATCGTTTCAAAAATCCATGCCGAGAAAAAGCCGAGCGCCATTCGCGGAAGCATACAAACAAGAAAAGTTTTGACGGGGCTGATTGAAAGGAGAGTTGCGCCGAATGCGCTTGCGCCAAAGCACTGCACAAAACTTGAAACGCCGAAAGCCGTTCCGAGCAAAAGTCCACCCCATTTTCCGAGAAGCGTTCCGCCAAAAGCAACGGGAATTGCAATCAGAGTGATTTCAATGATTCCGAATTTGAGATATCCGATCGGTGTGAGAGTCATCACCGCGATTATCGCAATGAAAACCGCCGAAAGTGTGAGAAAGAAAAGGTTGTTTTTCTTCATTGTAATCATTCCTTTACATATAGTTTTTTAAGTTATTGTGGTTGTTAAAAAATATCTATTATCTTTTATCTCTTATCTATTATCTAATGTACCGCGTACGTTTCGGCACATAGGTAAACCGAGAATATCCGCACACAGATAAAGAAAAAACAACAGTAATATTTGCAAAACGGGGCTGCTGCAACGGGCAAAAAGCCCATGCAACAACCCCCTTATAGTTTTTATACCGAATCAGTTTTTATCTGCGGTCTCTTCTGTCACCGTTTCTGCGCGGACCGTGACCTCTTGAAGGTCTTCTTTCCTGCTGTTCGCCGTCATCTTCGGGAGTAAGTCCCTCAATTTCGATGAGAGCGTCGCGGCGCGAAAGATTGATTCTGCCCTGGTCGTCAATTTCGATAACCTTAACAATTACTTCGTCGCCGACTGCAACGCAGTCTTCAACTTTTTCAACGCGCTTAACATCAAGCTTGCTGATGTGAACAAGGCCTTCCTTGCCCGGAGCAATTTCAACAAATGCACCAAAGCTCATAAGTCTTGTAACAACACCGCGGAAAATTGCACCGACTTCGGGGTCGTTTGCAATTGTTTCAATGATTGTGAGAGCGCGCTTTGCGTTGTCAAGGTCAAGGGCGGAAACATAAATTGAACCGTCTTCTTCAACGTCAACCTTGCAGTCACATTCAGCACAGATCTTCTGAATAACCTTGCCCTGCTTACCGATAACGTCACCGATCTTTTCCGGATCAATCTTGGTCATGAGCATCTTCGGAGCGTACTTTGAAAGTTCTGCTCTCGGCTCTGCAATGCAGGGAAGAATAACTTCGTCAAGGATCTTGCAGCGTGCGTCATAAGTCTTTTCAAGAGCTTCCTTGATGATTGCCGGAGTAAGACCGTGGATTTTAAGGTCCATCTGAATTGCGGTGATACCTTTTTTGGTACCGGCAACCTTGAAGTCCATGTCACCGAAGAAATCTTCAAGACCCTGAATGTCAACCATTGTCATAAAGCGTTCACCTTCGGTGATAAGACCGCAGGAAATACCGGCAACGGGAGCTTTAATCGGTACGCCGGCAGCCATGAGCGAAAGAGTTGAACCGCAAACGGAAGCCTGAGAAGTTGAACCGTTTGAAGAAAGAACTTCGGAAACAAGGCGGATTGTATACGGGAATTCTTCAACCGAGGGGATTACGGGAAGAAGAGCCCTTTCGGCAAGTGCGCCGTGACCGATTTCACGTCTTCCGGGACCTCTTGAAGGTCTTGTTTCGCCAACCGAGTATGACGGGAAGTTGTAATGATGGATATATCTCTTTGTGGTTTCGTTGTCAAGTCCGTCAAGAAGCTGAGCGTCGCTCATCGTTCCGAGTGTGGTTACGGTGAGAACCTGAGTCTGACCTCTTGTGAACATGCCCGAACCGTGAACGCGGGAAAGCAGGTCGATTTCCGCGTTGAGCGGACGCATATCGTTGATTCCTCTTCCGTCAACGCGCTTGCCTTCGTCAAGAAGCCAGCGGCGAACAACAAACTTTTGAAGTTTGTAAAGACATTCGTCAATTTTTTCAGCCTGTTCGGGATATACTTCGTCAAACTTTTCGTGAACTTTTTCGTAAACGGGTTTGAGTCTTTCATCGCGGATTCTCTTGTCGTCGGTGTCAAGGGCTGCCTTAACGTCGTCGATTGCAAAATCTTTAACGGCTTCAAACATATCATGCGGAACTTCCTGTGATTCAAACGGAATCTTTTCTTTTCCGACTTCTTTCTGAATCATCTTGATGAATTCAACGACTTCCTGGTTAACCTTGTGGGCATACATAATGCCGTCAAACATGGTTTCGTTGTCAACTTCCTTTGCGCCGGCTTCAATCATTGCAACAAGATCCGAAGTCGAAGCAACGGTAACTGCCATTTCGGACTTTGCTCTTTCGGCTTCTGTCGGGTTGATTACGAACTTGCCGTCAACAAGGCCGACGGAAACGCCGCTGATAGGACCGTCCCACGGAATCTCGGAAATTGAAATTGCAACCGAAACACCGATCATTGCGGTAATTTCCGGAAGGCAGTCCTGGTCAACCGACATAACGGTTGCAACAACGCCAACATCGTTTCTCATGTCTTTCGGGAAAAGCGGACGAATCGGGCGGTCGATAACTCTTGAGCAAAGAGTTGCCTTTTCGCTTGCTCTGCCTTCTCTTCTTTGGAAAGAGCCGGGGATTCTTCCGACGGAATATAGCTTTTCTTCAAAATCAACGGAAAGCGGGAAAAAGTCAACGCCTTCTCTGGGTTTTGCGGACATTGTTGCGGTGCAAAGAACTTCGGTTTCGCCGTAACGGATAAGGCATGAGCCGCCCGCAAGACCGGCCATTTTTCCGGTTTCAACAACGAGGGGTCTGCCTGCAAGAGTTGTTTCAAACTTTCTGAAATCAGGGAACATAATTTAACCTCACTTTATATAATATTCTTTCTCGTGAGGCACGGCTTTAGCAATAAATTCAGCGCCCTTTTTCAAAAAACGGACGTTCAATTTAGTGCTAATCCGAAAACGCTCACGAACTTTTTACAAAATCTGTAATTTTCGGCAAACGTTGCCGAAACTGTTCAAACGGCAGGCGCGGCTTTCACCGTGCCTGCCGAAATGACGCAATTATTTACGAAGACCGAGTCTTGCAACGATTGAACGATATCTTTCGATATCCTTCTTCTGAAGGTATGCAAGGAGGTTTCTTCTGTGACCAACCATTTTAAGAAGACCGCGACGTGAATGGTGGTCTTTCTTGTTGGTCTTAAGATGCTCTGTGAGAGTGTTGATTCTGCTTGTGAGAACAGCAATCTGAACTTCCGGTGAACCGGTGTCGCCCTCATGGATAGCATATTCTTCGATGATCTTGGTTTTTTCTTCTTTTGTAATCATGGTTTTCACCTCATAAAAAATATTTGTTTGCCGTGCCCTCAGTAAACGGTCGGTGAAACTCCCTTTTCGGGCTTTGTCCGCAAACCGGGAAACAGGCATAACGCTGAAAGATTATAACACGGTGAGAAAAAAAAGTAAAGCCTTTTACCGAAATATTTTGCGTCCGAAAAGCCAAAAAATGTTTTTCATTGAAAAGAACCAATATTTTTCTGCTTTTGCGTTTCTTTTTGTGATTTTCTGTTGCCAATGAGGAAAATTCGTGATAGAATTGTGCCAAGTAAAACAAAAGAACAGGACGGATATATAAATGAAATCAAGATTAAAAAGAATTATTTCACTGCTTTTGGCAGTCTTGTTTATTCTGACGGCGGCTCTGCCTGTTTTTCAGGCCGCATCCGAAATCAAACTGAGCAGGAACAAAGCCGTCGTTTCCGTCGGGCAAAACCTGCAGCTCAAACTTACAGGTACAAAAAAGACCCCGATTTGGAAAACTTCGAACAAAAAAATTGCCTCCGTGAACAAAAACGGCATCATTACCGGTGTTTCAAAAGGAAGTGCGGACATCACAGCAACGCTCGGAAAGAAAGTTTTTAAATGCAGGGTCACCGTTGAAAATCCTTTTCTTTCCGCAAAAAACGATTATGTCATAGTCGGCAAAACGCTCGCGCTTAAACTGAACGGAACGGCAAGGAACGCTAAGTGGCAATCTTCAAACAGCAAAATCGCAACAGTTAACCAAAAAGGCATTGTCAAAGGCATTTCAAAAGGAACGGCAAAAATCACCGCCTCTCT
>DKDD01000043.1:8245-10007 GCA_002451715.1 Ruminococcaceae bacterium UBA6857
AAAAAAATTATGTTTGCAAAATCACCGTTACAAAGCCGGGAAAATTCACCGTTAAAGAAAAGAGCATTAAAATCAAAGACGAGAAAACACTTACCGTCACCTACACCGGAAACGACCTTATTTATTATGATATCGACAATCCCGATATTCTTTCATGCAAATGGGCAAAAGGTTGGAAAGGCGACAATATTTATCTTTTTATCACAACAAAAAAATCCGGCAAAACAAAAATCATTCTTTCAAACGAAGCGAAAACCGAAAAAGTTGTTATTAACGTTACGGTAAACAAGCCGAAACCGATTCAAACGATTTTTCTTTCGAAACCGATTATTACACTTTACAGCGGCGACCGAAAGAATAACTTTAACCGCACCAAACTTGAAGCAACGGTTGTGCCTTCGGATACTTCGAGAAAAGTTGTTTGGTCATCGAGTGACAGCACGGTTGCAAAAGTTGACAAAAACGGAAACGTTACCGCGATTGACGAAGGCACGGCAACTATTACGGCAAAATGCGGAGACAAAAAAGCAACATGCGAAGTTGAGGTTTATATTCATCCGCTTGAAGGAATTGAAATCGACACCAATTATACAAGCGGAAAAATATATTATCCGTCTTTCAACGTTTTAAACCATTCCGAAAAAGATATGCAATTTTCTCCTTATGCCGAGTTGTCTTACGACAAAAAACATGACCCCTATAAATTGGTTTCATACAATCCGGGACAAGGACTTGAAACCGGTTTTTATTGGCGCGCTCCAAAAGATAACTATTCAAAATGCACATACATGGATTCGGACAAAGACAAAATAACTATAACGTCGGACAGCGTTTTAACCGTTGTCGCAACACACGGAGAAGAAGATTATCTCATTAAAATCGGCAGCCACGGCTACAGCTATACTCCTTACAATTACGGCGATCCGATTCCGAAAAACGAACGTTTTCTTTATTACGGAGACTGAAAGACACCCCGCGGCACGCTTTGACGGTTGTCGCGGGGATTGTTTATTTCTTCCTCCTCTTAAAATACACAACAAAACCGATCGCGATGTCAAGCGGGCAGAGAACAATCATAAGATTGTTGAGAAGCGTGAGTACGCTTCCGCGATTTTGCGTGTCTTCGTCGCTGTAGCAGGTTATGGGAAGATTCCTGCTGTTTCCGATAATTTCGGTGACATAGTCGTTTTCATAATACCAGAAACCGGTTTCGTCAAAGTTTTCGCCGTCATCGTCGGAAATTTCATATTCTTTATAGCGGACGCAGCCAAATTCGTCCGGATCATCGGTCAAAAGAAATCTTTTGCTGTAGCCCTCCGGAACGTTGCGGTCTTCGCCGTCTTCCGAAATCCAAAGTCTGTCCTCGTAACCATGGTTTCTCATGTATGTTTTGAACTCCTCCGCTGTTTCAAAAGTTGCGCCCTTTGAAAAACATTTAAGCGGAAGATTATACGCCGTGACGATTCCGCCCGTGAGTACGGCCGCAACAAGCAAAACGACAACAAGCGTTTTGAGCTTCAGTGAAGAATTATACCGCTGCGATTCGGGAAATTTAAGTTCTTCAAAATATTTTTTGTTGAAAATTGCCGCGGCGATAAAATAAACAGCAATATAAACACCGGCAAAAATCGGAAGCATAATCCATTCGGCAGTCAGGTCGGCAATGTACAATCCGACGTCGAAACAAATGCCCGCTGTAATAATCAAAGCTTCACGGAACGTTTTTGTGTATACCGAACGTTTATAAAAAAGGACGCTTTCT
>DKDD01000197.1 GCA_002451715.1 Ruminococcaceae bacterium UBA6857
CCTTAAGCTCATTTCGGATACAGCTTCGGTTCTCAAAGTTGCGAACACAAAAGATGTCCTTCAAAGAGCGACCGGTGTAATGGCGGAACTTAAAGAAAAGGACAAAGAAATCGAAAAGCTTTCCGGAATTATTGCAAACGCAAAAACCAACGCTGTTCTTGAAAATGCAAAGGATGTCGGAGGACTCAAGGTTGTTACTGCGCTTCTTGAAGACGCAACCGTGCCCGAACTTCGAAAAATGTGCGACCTTGTTAAGAGCAAAGGCGAAAACTATGTCGGAATCATTGCCGCTGTTCAAAAAGAAAAAGGCACAGGTAATATTTGCACTTGCTGCGGAAAGAAAGCGGTTGAGCTTGGCGCACATGCAGGTAATATTGCAAGAGAAACCGCAAAGCTTGCCGGAGGTTCCGGCGGAGGAAAACCCGACAGTGCAATGGCGGGCGCAAAAGACGTTTCAAAGCTTAAAGAAGCTCTTGATGCTGCGGTTTCGATTGTTGAAGGAATGATTAAGTGATTTTAGTTTTAGACGGAGGAAATATATGAAAAAAGTTTTATCTGTAATACTGGCTTTTGTAATCATATGCCTTTCTGCTGTTCCTTGTTTTGCTTTGTGGAACGGAAAGCATTATAAACTTCCGCTTACAAAAAGTTTTTCAGAGACAGAAACCGGAGACGGATATGCAATTTGGAAGAACAACGAAACCGGTTCAAAAATTGAAATTTATATGGAAGAGAACCCCAAAAAGCTCTTCTATCTCAATGCCGAAGAAGAAACACAAAAGGAATTTACAAAAACATTCATAGGAGAACGCCAAAGCGAAGCTTACAGCAAGGCTGATTCAAACGGATATAATCTTAAATATGGCGAACCGAAGTACAGTGAAGTAAAGTTTGAGTATGTTTCCGGTTTTTTAATAACTTCGGAAACAACAAGAACAACGCTTGACAAGGGAAAAACGGATGTTTTTGATTCTGATTTTTACTTCTTTTCAACAAAGGATCTTGTTGTAAAGTTTCAATGCGAACTTATGACAGAAGAAGATAAAGCTGAGTTTGAAAAAACGCTCAATGCTTTTGAATTGGATTCGCCCGTTCTCACGGCTCAAACTGCGGCCGACAGCTATCCGAGTCCGCTCATTCTTTTGGTTCCGCTTACGATAATTATTCTTGTTGTAATCATCGTGATCGTTGTTAAGAAAAAGAAAAACAAAGCAAGTGATTATAAAGCCGAATCAGAAAAGGCTTAACTTTTTCAGGAGGTAAACTATGGACTGCATTTTTTGCAAAATCGCAAACGGAGAAATCCCGACAACAAAAGTTTATGAGGATGATTCCGTAATCGCTTTTAACGATCTTTCTCCCCAAGCACCGATTCATGTTCTTATCATTCCGAAAGAACATATTTCAAGCGCGGCAGAAATCAACGAAAGCAATAGCGCAATCGTTGCTCATATTTTTGAAGTTGCCGCAAAGCTCGGAAAAGATTTCGGTCTTGAAAACGGATACCGCATTGTCAATAACTGCGGCGAAGACGGCGGACAGACCGTTAAACACCTTCACTTCCATTTTATGGGAGGAAGACAGTTCGGTTGGCCGGCAGGCTGATAAAAAGTTTCTTAAATTAAACAAGAAAGAAAGTGTGTTAATATGTCAACTTATAAAATGAATATTGCGGGTCTTGAAAGAGAACTTCCGCTTTGCAAAGTTAACGATAAAATGGATATCGCTGCGTTTGTTATTTTCGGTGACGTTGAAATCACTGTAGCTTCCGCAACCGAACTTCTTAAAAGATGTCCTGATTTTGATTACATCATCGTTCCGGAAGCGAAGGGTATTCCTCTTGCCTATGAAATGGCAAAGCAGAGCGGTAAGCCTTACTTTGTTTGCCGTAAGGGCGCAAAGCTTTATATGAAAGACCCGGTTTCTGTTCATGTTCGTTCAATCACAACAGATAAAATGCAAACCGTTTATCTTGACGGAAACGAAGGTGAAAAGCTTCGCGGAAAACGCGTTCTGATTGTTGACGATGTCATCAGCACAGGCGAATCGCTTCTTGCCGTTCGCGCGCTTGTTGAAAAATTTGACGCAAATATTGTCGGTCAGGCTGCTATTCTCGCCGAAGGCGATGCCGCAGACAGAGACGATATTATCTTCCTTGAAAAGCTTCCGCTTTTCTTCAAGGACTAACTAAAACATCAAAAGGCGAGGGGACAAAATGAAAAGACCGTTGGCGGCAGTCGGAATTTCAATGCTTATAACTCTTTTTGTTTTGTGTAATGCTCAAAATACACACCTTGCTTTTGCCGCATTTTTCACTTCTGTAATTTGCTTTATAATAAGCGTTATAATAAAAAAATCAAGGCAGTCCGCTTTTCTTCCGGCCGTTTTCGGGTCGGTGGCAGCGGCCTGCCTTCTTCTTTTGCTTTTTGAAAGTTTTTACTTTTTGCCGACGGAAAAACTCCGTGTCGAACGCGGAGAAATCACGGCCGTTGTTCTTGAATATCCGTATGAAAATTCAGAGAAAACAAGGCTTTATTTTAATGCGCAAATAACCGAAATTGACGGAAAAACCGTGAAGGTGAAAGCACGCCTTTCTTTTCCGGCAAAGCCTTGGAAGAAAAATACTCCGATGCTGCCGCAAGATACAAGAAAACTCGAACCCGGAGATAAAATAGCTTTTTCGGGAAAGCTTTATAAAATTGCGGAAAATAACACAAAAATACATAATTATTTTAAAAGCAAAGGAATTTGTCTTGCGGCTTATCCGCTCGGTTTTGTTGAAACACAAAAAGGAGCCGATAAAAATGCCTATACGCTTTTTATGAAAGAACGAAAGAAAGCAATAAATCAAATTCTTAACGCTTTTGACGGAGATACGGCAGGAATAATTATTTCTCTTTTGACTGGCGATAAAAGCTATGTATCCGATTCTCTTTATGAAAATTTTTCAAGAACCGGAGTGGCACACCTTATGGCTGTTTCGGGACTTCATCTTTCAATTTGGATAATGTTTGTTCTTGAAATACTGAAAAAACGAAACGCGTTGACAAGAAAAAAGATATTCATGTTAATTGCGTTCGTAATGCTTATAATGTTTTTTGCGTCGTTCAGCGGTTCCGTTCGGCGCGCGGGAATAATGATGATTTTGTTCCTTTGTTCCGAACTTTTCGGAAAAGATGCGGACAGCTTTAATTCTCTCGGTTTTTCCGC
>DKDD01000046.1:0-3832 GCA_002451715.1 Ruminococcaceae bacterium UBA6857
GGGTAACCGTACCGATTGAAATACGCCGTTCGCTCGGTCTTAAAGCCGGAGATAAAATTTTGTTTTTTCAAAAACCAAACGGAGAAATCGTTATGACAAATGCCTCCGCAAATGCTATTTTGAAAGCACAGGAGGCTTTTGCCGGTGCAGCCGAAGAAATGAACGTCAAGAACGATGAAGATGTTCAAGCTCTTGTTGACGAGTTGAGACACAAGGGAGAATAAAATGCGGATTTTGATTGATACAAATATACTGTTTTCGGCTCTGCTTTTTCCGAAGTCAAAACCGGCATACGCCCTTTTATATGCCGCAAACAATCACCAAATCGTTCTGACTGACAGAAATATTTTTGAACTTCGTGAGATTATTAAAAGAAAAAAGCCGAGTCTTCTTCCGGCCGCAGAAACTTTTCTTGCTCAGCTTTCTTTTGAATTGATTCCGGCTGTTGAAGATACGGCAAAAATAATTCGCGACGTTAAAGATCAGCCGATATTGAACGGCGCAATCATAGCCGACGTCGATATCATTCTTACAGGTGACAAGGACTTTTTGAGCCTTGATTTAGACCGCCCAAAATGCATGACTGCGGCAGAATTTTTAGAAAATGAGGGAGCAACCGCCTAACGTTGCTCCATTTTTTTACTGTTCCACATCCCTATACATCTGCAAATACGCAAGGTTTTTAAAACCCTTGCGCTCATAAAGTGCCCGTGCGCGGCTGTTTTCCGGCTCGGTTTCAAGGCGGTACCTTGCGGCGGGAACATTCTCATAAAGGTACTTAAAAAAGGCTGTTCCGATTCCGTGACCCTGAAAAGCACTTCTAACATAAAGTTCTTCAACCCAAACAAGCATTCCGCCGACTTCGTGCGAAAACATTTTATCAAGAAGCGCATAGCCTGCAATTTCGCCCTTGTCGGTTTCAAAAATATAGCACTCAAGATAGACATCCGAACGCATAAGCTCGTCAAAGGTACTGAAATGAAAACTGTCGTTAATGTTATACAAAACGGCGTCGCTATTATAAAACTCGCGCCCCATTTCAATAAAAACGTCTTTGTCGGTAGGCTTGATTTTTCTTATGGTGTAATTCATATTCTAATCCTTTCAGTCGTTATCTTTGATAATAAGTTTAACAATATTTATAACAACGGTATACAAAACGCCGGCAACCGCCCAAATTATCCATGTCTTTTTCCAACCGTCGGTCGCAAAGGACGCGGCGAGGTACACCGCGGTTGCAACAAGCCAGTAAACGGTTGAAATGCCCTCTTTGAGTCGGTTCTTCTGCTTTTTTTCGGCTTTAAAATCGCCCTCTTTAAGAAGACGATCCATTGCGGCGTTTTGTACTCCTGCGGTCACAAAAAACGCAGAGCCCGCTCCGGCAAACAAAAGAAGAACGCACACTCCGAAAACGGCATACATTCCGTCGAACAAAACGGACAAAGCAAAAAGCGGTATCGGCGAAAGAATACAAAGGCAGATGCCGATGATGTTGTAATTTGCATACCTCTTGCGAAATTTCTTTTTGCAGTCTTTCACCATTCCGTCAACACCGTATCCGATTTCGAACGGTTCATTTTCAAGAAATTTATACTCCGCGCACGCAGAACCCGAAAGCACAAAAAGAACAACCGCGGCGGCAACAATAACAAGCAAAACGCAAAGTCCTATAATACCTGCGGCGGTTTCAGACAACCAAATCGGCTTGTCCGGCAATGAGCTTAAGCCTGCAAGAAAAATCAAAAGCACGGGCGAAACGACACACAAAAAGGTTCCTACGGCGATTTTTACCGCAGAACTTTTTCGCAATGAAAGATACTCGTTTGCCTGTGCGAGCGAAACATTCCTCGCCGCTTTGTATTCGTCGCTCGTATATTCCTCGTTTTCGATTTCATCTTTTAAAAGGTAATCGGTTGTGACGGAAAAAAGCGAAGCAAGTTCAAGAATCCTGTTAAGGTCGGGCACGGTTTGAGCCGCTTCCCACTTTGAAACCGCCTGGCGTGATACCCCAAGCTTTTCGGCAAGCTCTTCCTGCGACCAGCCGTTCTTTTTTCTGAGACTTATAATCTTATCTGCAAATATCATTTTTTTGACACCTCTCTGAAAAATTTTTCATCTTTGTTTTTGCTTTGAGATTTTAGAAGTACGATACCGAGTATAGCGGAAAACAAAGCAAAAGTACATAAACCGGTGCCTTTCAATTTGTCAACCGACGGTTGCGAACGACGCAAATGACGGGATTTTGTTACAAACAAGCCCATTTTGTTTTAATTTTGCGTTCGTTTTGGCAAAATGCTTTTAATGCTACTTTTCTTTTTCCTTTTTTAAATCCGATTTTTCATCTGTGAATATAATAGCATAGAGCAAAGTTTTAGTCAATCAAACGGAAATTTTTAACAAAAAGGTTTTATGCAATTTAACCGTTTAAAGCGTTCATAGATGAGTTCATTTTTGTATGCTTTGATAAAACGAAAAAAAATTTTCAAAAAATACTTGACAAATAAAATCAAAAGTGGTTTAATCGTGTCAACAAATGAATATGAAATTCATCAAACCGATGAGAAAGAGTGAGTAGGTTTTGTCTCCTTTTCTTTCAGAGAGCTGTTGACGGTGGAAATACGGCAGAAAATACAAAGCTGAATGGACTTTCGAGGGCGAACGGAAACGGAAATATTTTTCCCGAGTATGTGAGACGGAGCAAGGCTCTTCGTGAAAAAAGGCCGGCATATGATTGTATGCGTTAAGCGGACGCGAAAGCGTTAAGCCGGGTGGCACCGCAGGATTTAGTTTATTTATCCTGTCCCAGCAAGAAATTGCAGGGATGGGTTTTTTTATTTTTTTCAAAACCGATACATCAAAAATATAAGGAGTGACGGATATGAAAACCAAACGATGGCGATGGCGAAACGAACTTCATCTTTCGCAAAATTCAAACATATCAAAAACTTATAATAACGCTTTAATAAAGAAAGGAATTTTACCATGAAAAAGATAATTGCTCTTGTACTTGCTCTTACACTCGTTTTTGCATTCGCAGCCTGCTCCGGAAAGGACAGCGACACCACAACCGCTTCCGGCGACTCTTCGTCCGCACCGAACAGCGAAGCCGTAACCTATAAAATCGGCATTTGCAACTATGTTGACGACGCTTCACTCAACCAGATTTATGAAAACATTGAATCAAAGCTCGCTTCAATTGGCAGTGAAAAGAACGTTGAGTTCAAAATTTCCTATGACAACTGCAACGCAGACCCGAACGTTCTTAATCAGATTATCGCTAACTTTGTTGCCGACAAAGTTGACCTCATGGTCGGCATTGCAACCCCTGTTGCAATGGCGATGCAGAGCGCAACAAAGGACAACAAAATTCCCGTTGTTTTCTCTGCAGTATCCGATCCCGTCGGCGCAAAGCTTGTTGAGTCGCTCGATAAACCGGGCAGCAATGTAACCGGAACCAGCGACTACCTTGACACTTCTTCAATCATGAACCTTATCTTTGCTGTTAACAGCGACGTTAAAAAGGTCGGTCTTCTTTATGACGTAGGTCAGGACTCCTCAACCTCAGCAATCGCAGCAGCTAAAAAGTATCTTGAAGAAAAAGGCATTGAAGTAATCGAACGCACAGGCACAACGGTTGACGAAGTTGTTCTTGCCGCTCAGGCACTTGTTTCCGACAAGGTCGACGCAGTATTTACCCCGACCGACAACACAATCATGAAAGCCGAACTTTCAATCTATGAAATTCTTTCAAAGGCAGGTATCCCCCACTACACAGGTGCCGACTCGTTCGCACTCAACGGTGCTTTCCTCGGCTACGGCGTTGACTATGCAA
>DKDD01000046.1:3846-6051 GCA_002451715.1 Ruminococcaceae bacterium UBA6857
GGCGTTGACTACGCAAACCTCGGCGAACAGACCGCAGAAATGATTGCAGAAGTTCTTCTTGACGGAAAAGACCCGGCAGAAATGGCTGTTCGTACATTCGATAACGGTACCGCAACCGTTAACATCGAAACCTGCGAAGCACTCGGCATGAGCTTTGACGAAGTTTCAGAAAAAATCAAGCCCTACTGCACCGCAGTAAAGAGCATTAAAACCGCTGAAAGCTTCTCGGACGCTCAGTAACACAACAAACAAACCAATAACACGGAGTGATAACCATGGACGTTTCATCAGTGCTCAATCTTTTACAAACCGCGGCGGAGCTTGGACTCATCAGCTCGCTGACCGTGCTCTCGCTTTTCTTGAGCTACTCAATGCTCAACGTCTGTGACCTTTCAACCGACGGCTGCTTCACCCTTGGGGCAGTCGTCGGCGCTATGGTTGCAGCGTCCGGTCACCCTTTCCTTTCAATTCCGGCGGCTATGGGTGCAGGAATCCTTTCAGGATTCATCACCGCTTTTCTTCAAACAAAAATGGGAATTGACAGCCTCCTCGCCGGAATCATAGTCAACACCGGACTTTATTCAATCAACATTGCCGTTATGGGCAACACGTCGCTCGTTAACCTCAACTTTACCGAGACGATTTTTACAAAAGTAAAAGCCGCGCTTGAAAAAACGCCGCTTGCCGGTCAGTATAAACTTATTATTGCCGCGGCCGCAGTTATAATTGTTGTGCTTTTCCTTTCGTTTTTCCTCAAAACGAACCTCGGTCTTGCGCTTCGTGCAACGGGCAACAATCCGGATATGGTTCGCTCTTCTTCAATCAACACTTCAAAGATTATCATCATCGGTCTTTGCATTTCAAACGCTTTCACTGCTCTTTCCGGCTGTCTGCTTGCCCAGTCACAGGGTTCGGCAAACATCGACATGGGAACCGGTATGGTCACAATTGCTCTCGCTTCGCTCCTCATCGGCGGAATCCTTTTCAGCAAAAGAAAGAGCGTTGCCGTCAGAGCGGTATGCGCGGTTCTCGGCGCAGTAATTTTCCGCCTTGTTTATACTGCCGCACTTCGTTTCAATATGCCGGCATATATGCTTAAACTTGTCTCTTCGGTAATCGTTATCATTGCAATTTCCGCACCGTATCTCAAAAAGCAGTTCCCGAAAATCAAAAGAAGACTTGAACTCAGAAAGAACAAGGAGGCGGCTTAATATGATGCTTTCCGTTTCACACATCACAAAAACCTTTAACCCCGGAACGGTCAACGCAAAGACCGCACTCAAAGACCTTTCGCTCGACGTTGAAAACGGCGATTTCATCACGGTTATCGGCGCAAACGGCGCAGGAAAATCAACGCTTTTCGGCGCAATTTCCGGAACCTTTCTCACCGACAGCGGACGCATCGTTCTTGACGGAACGGACATCACAATGATGGCGGAGCATAAACGTTCAAAAGCAATCGGAAGACTTTTTCAGGATCCAATGCTCGGTTCCGCTCCGGCAATGAGCATTGAAGAAAACCTTGCCCTTGCCGCCCACAGAGGAAGTTGGATAAGCCACACAACAAAAAAGGACAGGGAAGATTTCAAAGAGCGCCTTTCCCTCCTCGGAATGGGACTTGAGGACAGAATGAAACAGCCCGTCGGTCTGCTTTCCGGCGGACAAAGACAGGCTTTGACGCTCCTTATGGCAACTATAAATCCGCCGAAGCTCCTGCTCCTTGACGAGCACACAGCCGCCCTTGACCCGGGCACAGCGGAAAAAGTACTTGCCCTCACCGAAAAAATTGTCAGTGAAAACAAGCTTACCTGTATGATGATTACCCACAACATGCAGTCCGCGCTCGACCTCGGCAACCGCACGATCATGATGAACAACGGAAACGTTGTTCTTGACGTAAGCGGAGAAGAAAGGAAAAACCTCACCGTTAATGACCTTCTTCAGAAATTCAAGGCAAAGGTCGGCGAAGAACTGACTACGGACAGAATTTTACTTTCGTAAAAGAATACAAAATAACAATAAAAACCGCCGCAGGAAATTCCCCTGTGGCGGTTTTGTTTTGTTGATTGATTATTTAAGCGATACGGCTTTCTTGGCTTTTTCGGCAATGTGCTTTGCGTCAAGGCCAAAGATTTTGAGAAGTTCGACAGCCGGACCCGATTTTCCGAAAGTATCTTCAACACCGAGACGAAGAACCGGAACGGG
>DKDD01000223.1:0-935 GCA_002451715.1 Ruminococcaceae bacterium UBA6857
CGATATTTGCCATTGTAAAGGTTTTTCCCGAACCTGTGACACCCATCAAAGTCTGCTCCATATCGCCGTCTTTGACACCTTGAACGAGACGATCAATCGCTTGAGGCTGGTCGCCTGTCGGCTGATATTTTGAGACAAGTTTGAAATGATCCATTAATCATTCACCACCAAGAAAACAAATGTTCTGTTAGTATTGTACCACAGAAAAAGACAAAAATAAAGAGCTATGCAATATTTTTTCTTTGCATAGCCCTTAAAAATATTCACATTGTTTTTCTCAGAACAAGCCTGTTATATTTCCGTCTTCATCAACGTCAATGTTTTCGGCAGCCGGTACTTTAGGAAGTCCGGGCATGGTCATTATATCACCGGTGAGCACAACGATGAATCCGGCACCTGCGGAAACTTTAAGATTCTTTACCGTTATATCAAAGTTCTCGGGTGCTCCGAGCTTTGTTGGATCATCGGAAAAGCTGTACTGCGTTTTTGCAATGCAGACAGGGAGCGAACCAAAGCCCATTGCTTCAAGCTGATGAAGCTGTTTTTCCGCTTTTGAAGTGAAAACAACACCTTTTCCGCCGTAAACTTTTTTGACGACGTTTTCAATTTTTTGGGCAATGCTTTCGGAATCTTCATAGCTGAAAGTGAAGTTGCCTTTTTCTTCTTCACAAAGTCGAACAACTTCTTTTGCAAGTTCCGTTCCGCCTTCGCCGCCCTTTGCCCAAACATCGGACAAAACAACGTTCACTCCGAGCGAACGACACTTTTCAATGATGAACTCGACTTCTTTGTCGGTATCTGTCGGAAAACGATTGACAGCAACAACACACGGAAGTTTATAAACGTTTTTGATGTTTGAAACGTGGCGAAGAAGATTGGGAACACCTTTTTCAAGTGCTTCAAAATTTTCTTCATTCAATTGATTTTTTGCACCA
>DKDD01000223.1:953-1135 GCA_002451715.1 Ruminococcaceae bacterium UBA6857
AGACCGCCGTGCATTTTGAGCGCTCTTATTGTTGCAACAACAACAACCGCGTCGGGAACCAAAGAAGCCATACGACATTTGATATCAAGAAACTTTTCGGCACCGAGGTCTGCGCCGAACCCTGCTTCTGTAATTGCATAATCTCCGGATTTGAGCGCGGCTTTTGTTGCAAGAACAGAGGA
>DKDD01000223.1:1246-8368 GCA_002451715.1 Ruminococcaceae bacterium UBA6857
CCTCAAGCGTCTGAACAAGGTTAGGTTTGAGCGCATCTTTTAAAAGTGCAGTCATTGCGCCCTGCGCTTTAAGCTGTCCGCAAGTTACAGGTTCGTTGTTATAATTATAGCCGACAATGATTTTTGAAAGCCTTTCCTTGAGGTCGGAAATCGAGTTTGCAAGGCAGAAAATTGCCATAATTTCACTCGCAACAGTAATGTCAAATCCATCCTCGCGCGGAACACCATTTATTCTTCCTCCGAGTCCGTCAACAACCGAGCGGAGCTGGCGGTCATTCATATCAACACAGCGTTTCCATGTTATTTTACGCGTATCAATACCGAGAGCATTTCCTTGGTGAATATGATTATCAAGCATTGCGGCAAGGAGATTGTTGGCGGAAGAAATTGCGTGAAAGTCGCCTGTAAAATGAAGATTGATATCCTCCATCGGAATAACCTGGGCGTACCCGCCGCCGGCAGCACCGCCCTTGATTCCGAAAACAGGGCCGAGTGACGGTTCACGAAGCGCAACAACAGCATTTTTGCCGATTTTTCTCATTCCGTCGGCAAGACCTATCGTTGTTGTTGTCTTACCCTCACCTGCCGGAGTAGGAGTGATCGCGGTAACGAGAACAAGTTTTCCGCTTTTATTCTTGTTTTCGCTGATATATGATAAATCAATTTTTGCCTTGTTTTTGCCGTAAGGTTCAAGATATTTTTCGTCAATTCCGCACAAAGACGCAATTTCAGAAATCGGTTTTGCTTTGCACTGCCTTGCAATTTCAATGTCGGTCAAATACGCCACAGTCAATTCCTCCAATTAAAAGATATTTTAATTTTACATAGATAACGCATCTTTGTCAAGGTAAAAAAGACCCGATGCCAAAACGCACCGGGTCTGCCAATTTATGCTTCGGTATAATTCTTCGCTTTTTCAAATTCTTCTTCAAGTTGTGCGGAGGGTTTTGCTGTGCAAAGCGAAACCGCAACAATAAATACACACGAAACGAGGAACGCGGGAAGAAGTTCATAGATTCCGAAAACACCGCCGAGCGGTTTGAGAAGAAGCTTCCAAATAAAGACCATAACACCGCCGGAAATCATTCCTGCAATAGCGCCGGCTCTGTTGGTGCGCTTCCAGAAAAGCGAGAAGAGAATAATCGGACCGAAAGTTGCGCCGAAGCCCGACCATGCAAACGAAACAATTTCAAAAATAATGCTGTTTTCATTCCAGGCAATAGCCATGCCGATAATGGTAATTACAAGCAGCATGATTCTTGAAACACGCATAACCTGCTTGTCGGTTGCGTCCTTTTTAACAATACCTTCAAAAATGTTCTTTGAAACAGCCGAAGCCGCAATAAGAAGATATGAGTCCGAAGAACTGATTGTTGCGGCAAGGATACCTGCCATTACAACACCGGCAAGAAGCGGATGGAACAAAAGCTGAGCAAGATGGGCAAAAACGTTTTCCGCTCCGCTCTGGGTTGCAAGAGCAGCATCGGTGGGAAGAATATATCTTCCGAGAACACCTATTGATACAGCTGCGGTAAGCGAAATAAGCACCCAAACGGTTGCAATACGGCGAGACATTTTTAGTTCGCTACTCTTACGAATAGCCATAAAGCGAAGAAGAACCTGCGGCATTCCGAAATATCCGAGGCCCCATGAAAGAGTTGAAAGAATTGTGAGGAAGCCGTATTTTCCCGCTTCGCCGAAAAGGGGCGCGTTGTTCGCCACTTGCTGAACGCCACTTGCATCAACCGTAGGAGTGGCAATTGCAGTGAGTGAAAGGTAGCCGGGAATAGCCTTTGCGTTTTCAATAACTGCAGAAAGTCCGCCGGCATGAACGATACCGCAAACAAGTACGCCGACAAGCGCAATGATCATAACGACCGCCTGCATAAAATCGGACGCGCTTTCGGCAAGGAAACCGCCGAGAATTGTATAAATCAAAACGAAAGCGGCACCGACAATCATCATCGAATGATATGAATAGCCGAAAAGACCGGAGAAAAGCTTTCCGCAGGTTACAAAGCAGCTTGCGGCATAAACCGTAAAGAAAATTAAAATAAACGTTGCGGAAACGCCGAGAATAACCTTTTTCTTTTCGTGGAAACGGTTACTGAGAAAATCCGGAACGGTGATTGAATCGCCCGAAACGATTGAATACGCACGAAGCCGCTTTGAAACAAGCAGCCAGTTTATGTACGTTCCGACGGCAAGACCGATTGCCGTCCACGCGGCGTCTGCAATTCCGCACCAGTAAGCAACACCGGGAAGTCCCATGAGAAGCCAGCCGCTCATATCGGAAGCTTCGGCACTCATTGCGGCGACCCACGGGTCGAGCGAACGACCGCCGAGGAAGTAGTTTTCAGAGTTTGCCTGTGATTTTTTTGCAAAGAACAAGCCGATACCGATAACTATCAGCATATACCCTGCCATTGCGATTAGAAGTTGAATTTTATCACCCATTTTTTACATCCTTTCTCTCCGAAGAATAACCTAAATATTGTAATATATTTCTTAATAGATTGCAATAGTTTTTTCAAAAAAAGACGTGCGGTGTAAGCCGCACGCCATAATTTATAAATTACAACTTATTCTTCCGGCATGAAAGTCGGGAACATTTCAAGCTTGAACTTGTTCATTTTGTTCATACGGTCAATCTTCGCCTTGGTCTGCTCGTCTTCGCAAACACCGGTTCTGATGTATTTATCAAGCGTATCATAGGTAAAGCCGAGGTTGTCTTCGTCGGTTTTACCGCAAAGACCGTCAATCGGAACCTTTTCAACAAGGTTCGCCGGTACGCCGAGAACGCGGCCGATTGCACGCACTTCGGTAACGGTAAGGTGCGAAAGCGGGCCGAAGTCGCCTGCCGCATCGCCGTAACGTGTTGCGTAGCCGACCCAGTCTTCGGAAAGGTTGCAGGTGTTTGCAACGCGTCCGTTCAAAGACTGACCGACAGCGTACAAAGTTGCCATTCTGATTCGGGCGGGAAGATTGTTTCTCGTCTGCTGAGTGATTTCAAGATCCTTCGGAAGACTGCCGAGTACGCCGTCAACCGCATCTTTGATATTGATCGTGTAATTTTTGATTCCGAGATGAGCGACAAGCTGCTGAGCGCAGTCGATGTCGCTTTGAACGCCGCACGGCATAAGTACGCCGATAACGCGGTCTTTTCCGAGCGCTTCAACGCAAAGCGCCGCAACAACAGAGCTGTCTTTGCCGCCGGAAATTCCGACAACGGCATTGCAGTCCTTGCCGTTCTTTTCAAAAAAATCTCTTATCCATTCAACACAATCGTTTTTAACTTTTTCGGCATTGAACATTTTAAATCACCAACCCTATCAGACCAACGGGTCAAGCCCGTAAAATAAATGAGAAAATTTTGGAAACGAAACCATTGAACACTTGCCCTCATCCGCCAAAATGATATGATCCAGCAACTGAACCTTGAGCGACTGAAGAAGGTCATAGGCGTATTTCGTCTGCGCAATATCTTCCTGCGACGGAAGAGGAATTCCGTTCGGATGATTATGCACAAGAACAACGGCGGCCGCCTTGGTTTCAAGAACAGCCGAAGCGAGTTTTCGCATATCGAACAGCGTACTGTTAACATCGCCGTCGGAAAGTTTTCTGACGGTAATGAGACAACGATTATTGTCAAAACACATTGCATATACGCGCTCGTTCGGTGTGTCAAGAAACTTCGGTCGCATGTATTCAACGATAGCGTCCGTGTCCATTGATAATTTTTCGGTTTTAACGTCCTGCGAGTATCTTGCATACAGCGGCAAAACCATATTAATAAGACACGCGGCGTTTTCGGTCATGCCTTTTACGCTTTTGAGTTCTGAAACGCTCGCTTTAAGAACGCCCGAAAAACTGCCGAACGTATCCATAAGTTCGTGAGCAATCGGATTCGTGTCCTTATACGGTATTCCGAAAAACAAAAGCAGTTCAAGAATATTATGATCGGCCATGCCGTCAAAACCGGTTTCGATATAGCGGTTTTTAACCTTTTGGCGGTGACCTTTATGGATATTCTTTTCCTGTTCAGGCATAATTCAGACCAACCTTATAAACAAGATTTCATAACAAAATCAGATGGAAATTTCCATTGCCATCTTATACATATCAAGATCAATCGAGTTTTCCATTGCAAGAGCTTCAACAATATCGTAATCTACGATTTCTTCTTTCTTGATTGCAACAACACGGTTGCCGATTCCGTCTTTAAGAAGCTGAACGGCATGATATCCCATTCTGCTTGCAAGAATACGGTCGCGGGCTGTCGGCGAACCGCCGCGCTGAACGTGACCGAGAACAGTTGCACGCGATTCAACGCCGGTTTCTTTCTGAATGCGCTTTGCCATTTCGGCAACGCCGCCGATAGCTTCGGAAACCATGATTACAAAATGAACTTTTCCGCTTCTCTGAGTGCGCATCATGCGCTGAATAACGTCGCGTTCAAAATCATACGGAACTTCAGGAATAATAATTGAAGTTGCTCCGCAAGCAACGCCGGCATTAAGAGCAAGATAGCCGGCACCTCTGCCCATAACTTCAACAACCGCACAACGGTCGTGTGATTCGGTGGTATCTCTGATTCTGTCAACCATTTCAACAATAGTTTGCATTGCGGTATCATAACCGATTGTTGCATCGCAACAACCGATATCGTTGTCAATTGTTCCGGGAAGAGCAACGCACGGAATGCCTTTGAGTGAAAGGTCGCGTGCACCTCTGAAAGAACCGTCGCCGCCGATTACGACAAGACCGTCGATTCCTCTTTCGCGGCAAACTCTGATTGCCGCCTGCATGCCTTCATCGGTCTTAAAACGGTCGCTTCTTGCGGAATAAAGAATTGTTCCGCCACGGTTAATAATATCAGAAACGGAGCGAAGATTCATTTCGTACATATCGTTTTCCATAAGACCGTTATAGCCGCGTCTGATTCCGTATACTTTCATTCCGAGCTCACAACCGGCACGAACAACAGCTCTGATTGCAGCATTCATTCCCGGAGCGTCTCCTCCGCTGGTTAATACACCTATGGTTTTCATCATTTTTAAAACTCCTTTCAGCAAGCAGGTCAAATATAACAAACCATCCTGCCGACAGTAATCAATAAAATATTATGGATATTATACACTATTGTCAAAAATTGTCAACATTTACAAAAGAGAAAACTTTTATTTTATCATTTTCTCACGGCAACATTATCATCACCGAAAATATATTCAAGCTCATCAATCACCGGATCTGAAATTTCAAAAGAACCGGAAAGCTCATATTGTCCGCTGTCTTCAAAATAACAATATATCGGAAATGTTCCGCAAAAAATCTTTTTGAGTGTTTCGAGTTTTTTGAGTCTTGAATCGTTTTTGTCTTTAACGCGAATAAAAACTCCGACACGCTTTTTCTTCTTAGGTTTTTCATCGTTGACGATGTTTTTTGGGTTTGGCTCAATACTTTCACAGACAATTGACGGTTCGCGGTCTTCGCGCAGACTCAATCTTCCACGAATAAGAACAACATTTCCGTTTTGAATAAGGATGGCCTTTTCGGCATAAAGCTTTGAAAAAACAATACATTCGATTGTTCCTGTAAGATCTTCAAGTTTTATAAATCCCATTGAAGCATTGCTTTTTGTAACTTTTCTTTGTACCGAAGCAATTGAGCCGAGCAAAAGAACATTTGAATTATCCTTATACTTTGAGTTAAACTCCCCTGCACCGGAAAGTATTTCGGAAATCTTGTCCGCTTTGATTTTTTCGGAAAGTTCTTTATATTTTTCCATCGGATGCCCCGAAAGATACAAACCTGTGACTTCTTTTTCATATTCAAGAAGCTTTTCATATTCGATTTCTTCCATTTTCGGCGCGGTGAACTGCTCTTTCGGTGCAAAAGAAGAATCATCATCAAAAAACCCGATTTGACCGACGATATTTTTGCGCTTATCTTCGTCAAGTTGAGAAGTAACAAGCGGAAGAAGATATATCATCTGTTTTCGATTCGCGCCGAGTCCGTCAAGCGCCCCGCATTTGATAAGGCTTTCAACCGCACGTTTGTTGAACTCTTTTCCGTATACACGACGGCAAAAATCATCAAAGCTTTTATAGGGTAAAGTTCTTCTTTTTTCAAGAATTGTTCTGATAAAGCCGCGTCCGAGATTTTTTACGGCAAGAAGACCAAAACGTATTGCACCGCCGGAAACGGAAAAACCTTCAAAACTTTCGTTAACATGCGGCGGAAGAACTTTAATTGAAAGCCGCGAACATTCTTCGATATATCCGGAGACCTTGCCGGTGTTTTCAAGAACACTTGTCAGCGTTGCGGCAAGAAGTTCACAAGGGTAATGGCATTTAAGATATGCTGTCTGATACGAAACAAATGCATAAGCCGCCGCGTGAGCTTTGTTAAATGCGTATTTTGCAAAGTTTGACATTTCGTCAAACAGTTCGTTTGCCGTCTTTTCGGATATTCCGTTAGCTACGGCGCCGCAGCAGGGAACATTACCGTTTTCATCTTTCAGACCATGAACAAAATTTTCCCGTTCTTTTGCCATCACGTCAAGTTTTTTCTTAGACATTGCACGGCGAACAAGATCGGCTCTTCCGTATGAATAACCTGCTACTTTGCGGCAAATCTGCATAACCTGTTCCTGATAAACCATGCATCCGTATGTTACCGAAAGAATGTCTTTGACCTGTTCACACTTATAAACGGTCTGTTCCGGGTGGTGACGGTTATTGATATAAGTATCAATCGAATCTGCCGGACCGGGACGATAAAGAGAGATTACAGCAATCAAGTCTTCAAGGCTCTGTGGTTTAAGGCGCGTGAGAACACTTCGCATTCCTGCGGATTCAAACTGAAAAACACCATCGGTTTTTCCAAGGGACAGCATTTCGAAAGTCGCCTTATCGTTAATGTCAATATCTTTTTCGGAAAAACCGGGATTGCGTTTTCGAATCATTTTAATAGTGTCGTCAATAACAGTGAGCGTTCTCAAACCGAGAAAGTCCATTTTCAAAAGTCCAAGCGCTTCAAGATTCGTCATCGTGAACTGCGTAACAACACTTTCGTCATTGACGGCAAGAGGAACATAGCTTGATACTTCATCCCTTGTAA
>DKDD01000223.1:8403-8682 GCA_002451715.1 Ruminococcaceae bacterium UBA6857
GATGAGTCGACGCATGCCGCGGCATACCTTCCACCCTTTTCGCCATGTCAATAAGTTCGCGTGTCTCCTCGTTTTTTTCATACATTGAACGAAGTTCCGGTGAAATTTTAAGTGCCTTGTCAATTGTGATTTTTAGTTCGTTCGGAATCTGTTTTGCAACCACGTCAACAGTGGGATATGACATTCCCATAACGCGACCGACATCACGAATAGCCGCCCTTGCGGCAAGAGTTCCGAAGGTTACAATCTGTGCAACATGGTCATAGCCGTATTTTTCAA
>DKDD01000223.1:8791-9701 GCA_002451715.1 Ruminococcaceae bacterium UBA6857
ATTTCATCGGGTC
Source organism: Ruminococcaceae bacterium UBA6857 (assembly GCA_002451715.1). Classification (GTDB taxonomy): domain Bacteria; phylum Bacillota; class Clostridia; order Oscillospirales; family Acutalibacteraceae; genus UBA6857. The sequence goes on from DKDD01000223.1 coordinate 8,805, forward strand.
GATACCGGTGATTCCAATGCAGTATGCCGCAAGACTTGCAGCGCCGGAGCCTCGTCCCGGACCGACCGGAATACCTTTGCTTTTTGCATACTGAATAAAATCGTTGACTATGAGATAATAATCCACATAGCCCATTTTATTTATTACAGACAGTTCATAATCAAGACGGTCAATATATTCCAGCGGCGGGTTTTCGCCGAAATGCGTATACAAGCCGTAAAGACATTGCCGTTTGAAATATTCAAAGTGATCCATATTGTTCGGCACTTCGAAATGTGGCAATTTTGTTTTGCCAAATTCAAACTCAAGATTGCATTTATCGGCAATCACCTGTGTGTTTTCGATTGCTGACGGTAACGCAGAAAAAAGTTCACGCATTTCATCTTCACTTTTGAGGTAAAACTCCTGCGTTTCAAATTCAAGCCCCGTGTCTTCGCCGACAATGTGGTTCGTCTGAATACAAATCAGAACCTGTTGAACGGCCGCGTCATTTCTTTCAATATAGTGTGTATCGTTGGTTGCAACAAGCGGAATCCCAGTTTCTTCGGAAAGTGTTATAAGGTCATTCAAAATCAATAATTCTTCGCGCAAAGAATGATTTTGTATTTCGACATAGTAGTTGCCCTGACCGAACACATCGTTATACCAAAGCGCTGTTTTTTTTGCGCCTTCATAATCACCCCTTGAAAGTGCCCTGGGAACTTCGCCGGCAAGACACGCCGAAAGCGCAATCAAACCTTCATGGTGTTTTTCAAGAAGTTCATGGTCAATTCGCGGTTTCGTGTAAAAACCTTCGGTCCACGATTTACTGACCATTGCAATAAGGTTTTTATAACCCGTTTCGTTTTTGCAAAGCAGAATAAGGTGATATCTTTCATTGTCAAGTCCGTGAACCTT
>DKDD01000065.1:0-221 GCA_002451715.1 Ruminococcaceae bacterium UBA6857
AAAGTTACTATGAAAATAATAGTTAATATATTATATAATATAATACTATATATGCGAAAAATTTTGAAGATAAATGCAGAGCGACAGCCCAGCCGACACATTCCCTCTGCATTCGATTTGTCGCATCAACCCTCATTATGCTTTATTTGCCTTAAAATCATATCAAATTCGCTTTTATATCGCTTGGTAATGAAATTTAGTTGTCTAAAAGGCAAAACGTG
>DKDD01000065.1:285-2260 GCA_002451715.1 Ruminococcaceae bacterium UBA6857
TTAGAGGCATATGCCGATTATCGGTTGCTTTTATTCCGGCTGTTTACCTTGATATCCGGACATGATTTACATTAACAACCACGAACACACTGTCATATAGCCTTATTCGCTCTATATTTGCCTTTATTTGCTCGTTTGATGTTTTTATAATGAAATTAGTTGTTAAATGGTAAAATGGATTTTAGAGGCATTTTTGAGCCTATTAGGACTATATGAGAATTTAGGAGAAAATTATGGCAGCGGTATTGTTCTTGATTTTTATTCTGATTTTGATTTATAAGAATAGGCATAGCTGAGGGGTTGAGGCTTGTTTTGCTCTTGCTTTGAGCAGGAGCTTAATTTCTGACTGAACAAATCGTTCTGTCAGGTTTAAGGCAACTCAATAACGAATCGCTATTGAATGCTATCGCAAATCACGATGGTATTTTTATCTTCCGTGTTATCAAAGCGGTAACACAATGGAGTCACAAATTGTTGCCCCATCAACAGCTACTTTGTCAAGTAGTTTACACACCTTTTTGCATCGCTTTATATTTCTGATTTTGCTTCATTTTGGAATACCCTACGTTGAACGTAGGGTATTTTTCAACTTAAAAGTCAGTAACTATGGGCGTTTTCGGGGTTTAAGTGGTGAATACCGTCCATTTTTATGGACGGTATTATTAACTACTTGGCACCCTTGATTTTTGGTTATCAAGGGTATAACAATTCGTTACACCCTCTGTTCTCAAAAGTCGTGTTTTGCGACCTTTGAGCGAAGTTTGTTCTGTTTTCAAAAGTACCGTTTCGGTAGTTTTAACCAGTTAATATCTCGACTACCGTTTCGGTACTTGAGAATGGCACATTTTTTAACGGACTAAGTTTAACTTAGAGCGAGAAAACACTATCGAGTTGCAGTCCCAATTCAGGACTTCATGTGTAAACTTAAACCTCCGAAACATTGAGCCTTAATTAACTTTTCAAAAGGTGAAAAATACCAACTTTTCGGTGTTTTTTAGAAAAAGTCAAAAAGTACCAATCTCTCGGTGTTTTTGTACATTTTTCGGTTGTTTTCGATAGTTTTGAAAAAGCCCAATCTTTCGATGTTTTTGAAATTCACAAAGATTTTCGGCAAAGATATGAAAAGTACCAATCTTACGGTGTTTTGATATTATGAGGGCATATTTTTCGGAGATTAACATTTTTCGCTTCAAAAATAATAAAGAAGATATAAATATTAAGAAAAATTAAAGTAACAAAAAGTTAAAAAATATTTCGCAAAACCTCTTGACAGCGGTTTAACTACATGATATAATATATCATGTAGTTAACGAGAGAAAGCACCAGTCTTGATTCGGGGCAAGTGTTTTCATAGAGAGGGGTAGAGATACATAGATATTAACCGAAGGACAATTTTTAAAAAGACAATAGGCTATGCAAATCAAATATGACTTTAAGGGGAACCGGAACGGGTTGCCTCTATTTGTCGTGTTTGACAAGCATAGCCTTTTATTATAGATATCCTATTTTTGAAAGTGAGGTTAAACAATATGTGAAAAAATTCTGTTAATATGCGATAATGTGAAATGAGAGAAAAATAAAAAAACAGATGCCCTCATAGATGCGCTGGGTTTATTTATACGCTCATCTAATTTGTTGAAGCGGTTATGATATAGGCTATGAGGGCAAAAAAATTTAGAAAAAACGCAGATGAACCACACTGAAAATTTAATATTAGAGAAAAAATGAAGCCTTGTGTTTAACGCAGGGTATTATACGAACATTTACGATAAAACAAGAGTTTTAATTGGTCTCGTAACAGTGTATTACGGGCATTGATATAAAAACAGGGAGATTTATGGAAAATAATGAATATAAATGCAAACTTAGTATTTACAATCCGATAGGAGAAATGATAGAATTCAATTTGCCTAATCAGTTTCTGAACCTTGAAAACAACATATTTACATCAAGCTGTACGCCGACAAACGGAGAT
>DKDD01000065.1:2298-3222 GCA_002451715.1 Ruminococcaceae bacterium UBA6857
ATGGCGTACAAAATTAAGCGAAAAGTTATCCTTGCAGGTAAACCGCGGTGGATAACCGCAAGCACAGAACAGGAATATGCCGACAAAATAATTCAGCTTAGCGGCGGATATGCTCAGAATGAGGGCGAAGAAAAACATCTTTTCGGCGAATATGCCGTTAATTGGTTTAATGTTTACTCAAAGCCGAATGTTTCGGATGTGACGGCAATCACATATGAACGGCAGTTGAAAAAATACCTCTTGCCATCGTTTGGCGATAAGTATATCGAGGATATAAGCACCGATGATATTCAATGTTTGTTCAACGATATTAAAATCAAAAAAGCAAGCAAAGAAAAAATTAAAACGGTTTTGAATCAAATAATCAAGTCTGCTATTGATGACCGTTATATTGACAGAAACCCTCTCAACTCAAATAAACTTAAAATCACCGGAAAGGCAAGCAAAACGACAGAGCCGTACTCTGTTGAACAAATGCGGTATATTGAAAAGCATATCGGCGATGTTAAAAACGAGCAAGACAGAATGTTTATTGCTTTGCAGGCTTTTCATCCCATGAGGCTTGAAGAAGTTCTCGGTCTGAAATGGTCTGATATTGACATTGAAAACAAGTTGATAAACATTGTCAGAGCGGTCAGTCACCCGGACAGAAATCAGCCTGTGGTTAAAGAAACAAAAACCGCAGGCAGTGTCAGACAGTTAGGGTTATTCAAATCCGCCGTTCAATATCTTGAGCCTAAATCCGACAATGAGTTTGTCATCGGCGGTGAAAAAGCTTTGTCGTATACACAGGTTCGCAGAATGTGCGACAGAATTCAAAAGGAGATAGGCTTTAACGATAAGATTACTCCTATTCGTTTCAGACCTACCGTTCTTACCGATATATATGAGCAGACAAAAGATGTTTCGGCTGTTCAAAAAGCG
>DKDD01000163.1:0-6090 GCA_002451715.1 Ruminococcaceae bacterium UBA6857
GAACTGGTGACCTCATCCTTACCAAGGATGCGCGCTACCGACTGCGCCATAGCAGCACTTTCAACACAGCTCCGCTATTATACCCTATAATGCGGCAAATGTCAACACTTATTTCGGAAAAATTTCAAAAAACAGCAAAAGAATTTTAGTGTAGGCTTCGATACAAAGCAGAAAAACAAAAGCCGCAATCCACTTGAAAAATCGGTAAGCGAGTGAATTGCGGCTTGTTGCCAAGACTTTAGCCAAGGAATACTCCGCCGAAATGCGAGATTCAAATCCTCGGCAAGGATAAATGCAAGTGCTTTGTCAGCCGACCGAAAGAAAATTCTCTTTGAAAAAACGTTCGGTCTCGTGGTTCATTTGCTCCCTTTTTCCGCAAAGGGTTTCGTCAAGCGAAATTACAATCTTTGTCGTTCGAAACGATCTTTTTTTAATAAGCGCTGACAAAAGAGCGTTCATAAAGTAGATTTCAAATGAACGAATCCTTAACGGAACAGAGCGAATTTTAAGCTTGAATTTTGGCATGTGTTTATCCTACCTTCACTTTGTATTATTCAGCACGGCGCAAGATGTTGTACTTCTTTCGCCCTGTTGCAACAATATAATACAGCCTTTTTCTTGCACTTTTTGTCACACTTTGTCGAAGATTTATTAAAGATTCTAAAGCGTGTTGATATGCTTCGAACGGTGCTGTCGAAAAAAATCGTATTTCAAAAAATTCTGCGAAAACAAAAAAGCGGCATGTTTTCGCCGCAGCCGAAAAGGAGAATATAAGCACGCCCTTCACCTCGTGCTTATACTCTCATCCGAAAAAACATACTTCGTTGAGAAGCGCACACCCCACGCTCCGATATGCCTTGACGGACAAGACAGCTGCGGCAAAAATATGCCGCTTTAGATTATTAAAGCCTAATTGCAAATCTAAACACGTATTCACTTTTTTGTCATCTGTAGTTTATCATATAAAATGATAAAAAGCAAGTTGATATTTGAAAATTCATGCTTTGTACAAAAAACGTAAACAAGTTTTTCACGGATTTTCTTGAAATCCCATAAACCTTGCGGTATAATATGTTTATATCAGATTTACGGAAACGGAGAAAAATAAAAAAATGCTTGTTTCAACAAAGGGAAGATATGCGCTTCGTGTTATGATTGAACTTGCAACCCACGAAAAAGGGGAGTATGTTCCGCTCAAAACAATTGCTTCGGCGCAGTCGATTTCGGAAAAATATCTTGAAAGTATTATTGTTGTTCTTTCAAAGGCAGGACTTTTGGACGGCCTTCGCGGAAAGGGCGGCGGATATCGACTCAACCGCGACGCAAAAGATTACTCGGTGGGGGAAATTCTTCGCCTTACCGAGGGTACGCTTGCTCCCGTTGCCTGCCTTGACGGTGATGTGAACACATGCAGCCGCGCAAAGGACTGCAAAACGTTGCCTATGTGGGAAAAGCTGAATGATTTGATTTGCGGCTATCTTGACAATGTTTCGATTAAAGAGCTTGCAAACGGATAATTAATACAATATTATATACTCAACTTTAAAATAGGGGACGTTTAAAATGAAAAAGAAAATCGGTTCGGTTCTTTTGGCTCTCTGTGTTTTTGTGGCGGTCTTTTCGTTTTGTACCTTTTGCGGCTTTGCCGCTTATGAAGACAAAAACGGCGGACAGTCTTTTTCGGCGTTTGCCGAAAGAATTGTTGTTTCTTATAATGCCAACGGCGGAACCGGTGCGCCCGATTTTCAGGAAAAGGAGGCCGGAACGCCGCTGAGACTCAGCGCAGTTGTTCCAAAAAGAGACGGCTATTCGTTCCTCGGCTGGACAACCGAAAGCGAAAGCACGATTGTCTATTTTTACCCCGGAAGCTTTTATACTGCCGACCGTTCGGCCGTTCTTTACGCCGTGTGGAAAAAGACTGATCACGTTCACAGCTATGTTGATGAGGTTGTTGAACCGACATGCACCGAGCGCGGCTATACAAAACATACCTGCACCGTCTGCGGAAACATTGAAATTGATATGATGATTCGCGAAAACGGTCATGATGTAAAACTTGAAAAGGAAGTTTCGGCAACCTGTACCCAATCGGGTCGTACTGCGGGCGCATATTGCAAAGTTTGCAAAAAAGTTCTCAAGGGACTTGAAATTATTGAGCCACTCGGACACGAAACGGTTTCGGATAAAAACGGCGTTTCGCCAACCTGCACCGAAAGCGGAAAAACGCCGAGTGAGCATTGCAAACGCTGCGGCTATGTCGTTGCGCAAAAGTCAATTCCTCCGCTCGGACACAAAATCGTTAAAGACGCGGCAAAGGCACCAACCTGCACGCGGCAGGGAAAAACGGAGGGCGAACACTGCTTGCGGTGTGATTACAAAAGCGGACAGGAAACAATCCCGGCAACGGGACATTACCTGATAACCGACAGTGCGGTTAAAGCAACCTGCACCGAACCGGGACTTTCAAGCGGAAAACATTGCACCCGGTGCGATTACCGAGTGGCGCAAAATGTGATTTCACCGCTTGGACACAATATAATTAAAGAAGAAGAAAAGAAAGCAACGTGTACAACAGCCGGGCTGACGCTTGGTGAATATTGTACACGTTGTAATTATAAATGGGGCAAAAATGTGATTCCCGCCCTCGGACATAAGCTTGAAAAGGACAGCGGAGAAAAACCAACCTGCACCAAAAACGGAACTTCTTCGGGTGAACACTGCGTTCGCTGTTCATATAAAAGCGAAAGAGAAATCGTTCCGGCGCTCGGACATTATATCGTTAACGACGAAGCGGTCAAGGCAACGTGTGCCGAAAGCGGACTCACCGCAGGAAAGCACTGCACGCGCTGTAATTACCGCACCGTTCAAAACAAAGTCGCACCGCTCGGACACAACATTGTGACCGACAAGGCAAAAGAAGCAACCTGCACCGAAGCGGGACTTTCAAAAGGCGAACACTGTACACGCTGCGATTATAAAGTTTTGCAAAAGTCAACGCCCGCACTCGGTCATTATTTTGTTAAAGACCCTGCCGTTAACGCAACGTGTACAAAAAGCGGACTCACCGCAGGAAAGCACTGCACGCGTTGCAATTACCGAACCGTTCAAAACAAAATCGCACCGCTCGGACACAACATCGTGACAGACAAGGCAAAAGAAGCAACATGCGAAAAAACCGGGCTTTCAAAAGGCAAACACTGCACACGCTGTGATTATAAAGTTTTGCAAAAATCAACGCCGAAAAAGGCTCATACTTTTGAAAAGAAAATTCAAAAAGCAACGGTTTCAAAGGACGGTGCTATACGCGAAAAATGCCGCGTTTGCGGCGCTTTGGGCAAAAATATATCGCTAATTCCGAAAATTTCTTCCGCCGTGCTTTCAAAAACAAAGACGGTTTATAACGGCAAAGCGCAGATGCCCGGCTATATAGTCAAAGACAGAACGGGAAAGCTTTTGAGAATCGGAACGGATTACACCGTTTTGTATTCCGACAACAAGACTGTCGGAAAAGCTTTTGCAAAAATCACGTTCAAGGGGAACTACGGCGGAACAAAAACGCTTTCTTTCCGCATTCTTCCGCCGGCGGTGAAAAACATTTCCGTTTTTCAAACGGCAAATAGAATAACCGTGAAATGGAGCGGTTCGTTCGGCGCAAACGGATACAAAGTTTTCCTGTATAAAGACAAAAAGTGTGTAAAAACCGTTGACACGACCGAAAATTTTGCCTCGTTTGAAAAGCTTAAACCGGGAGCGGATTACAAAATCACGGTCAAAGCTTATGTCATGATCGGAAAAGCAAAGGCAATTTCTTCGGCGCAAAAAAGTGTTTTTGCCGCAACAAAGCCGCAAAAGCCGAACTTTGCGGTAAAAACGAAAAACGGTTCTGCCGTGCTTTCGTGGAACGACGTTGAAGGTGCGGAAAGCTATACGGTTTTCTTTTCGCAAAGTAAAAACTCAGGCTTCAAAAAAATCACGGTGAAGAAAAATTACTGCAAAATCAAAAATTTAAAACGCGGTTCGGTTTATTGTTTCAAAGTTTGCGCAAACAAAAAGTCCGGCTCAAAAGTTTTGTCTTCTGCGTTTGCGGCAAAAAAGATTAAAATAAAATGAATTTCTATATAACGGCTTTTTATGAAACAGCACATTAAAAAGCCGTTATAATTTTATCTTTTTTGAAGAATACTAATGAAAAAGCGATTGGCCAAAAAACATTAAAAACAGTCGCTTTTAGCTTTGACTAAAGCATTCTTCATATTATAGAAACGAAAAGGAGGCGCTTATGGATTCGATTTCTGCTTTTTGGTCGCAAATGACCGCAAACCCGCTTTTGTTCATTGCCGTTGTGCTGACTCTCGGCGTAATTCTTGTCAACGGCTGGACGGACGCACCGAACGCAATCGCAACCTGCGTTGTTACGCGGTGCATGTCCGCCCGCGGAGCGATACTCATGGCCGCCGTACTGAATTTTCTCGGCGTTTTTGTGATGACGATTATCAACGCAACGGTTGCGGAAACAATCACCAAAATGGTTGATTTCGGCAACGATCCACACCTTGCGATAATATCTTTGAGCGCCGCACTTTTTGCAATTGTGCTTTGGGCGATACTCGCATGGGTGTTCGGAATACCGACAAGTGAAAGTCATGCACTCATTGCCGGTTTGACCGGAAGTGCAATCGCTCTTCACGGAAGTCTTGCCGGCGTCAACGGCGAAGAATGGATGAAAGTGCTTTACGGAATTGTAATTTCCGTTGTGCTCGGCTTTGGGCTTGGCTGGCTTGTTTGCAAATCGGTGACGGTAATCTTCTATAATGCCGACCGCCCGAAAACCGAACCTTTTTTCAAAGGTGCGCAAATTGTCGGTGCAGGCGCAATGGCATTCATGCACGGCGCGCAGGACGGGCAAAAGTTCATGGCCGTTATTCTTCTTTGCGTCTATATGTCGCAAGGGCAAAGCATACCGCAAAACATTACAATTCCGGTTTGGCTCATGGTTGTTTGTTCAGTTGTGATGGCACTCGGAACGGCAATGGGCGGAAAAAAGATTATAAAATCCGTCGGTATGGATATGGTAAGGCTTGAAAAATATCAGGGCTTTTCGGCAGATATTGCCGCCGCGCTTGCACTTTTGATTTGCTCTGTGTTCAGCCTTCCCGTTTCAACAACTCACGCAAAAACAACCTCAATAATGGGCGTCGGCGCGGTAAGGCGCGTTTCGGCAATCAATTTTACCGTTGTCAAAGAGATGGTTCTGACATGGATTTTGACCTTTCCGGGTTGCGGTCTTGTGGGCTTTTTGATGACAAAACTTTTCGTTGCGATATTCGCTTAAAGGAGGAACAGCAAAATGGCAAAAGGCGATAAATTTTACTTTGACAATTTTTCACAAACGGCACGGATTCTTAAATCCGCCGCCGAATATCTTACCGAATGTCTCAAAAACTATGACGCGCAAAAAATTGAACAAATGCTTGAAAAAATGCATGAACTTGAACACAGCGCAGACGAAAAGCACCATGAAATGAGCGCGGCGCTGATTAAAGCTTTTGTTACCCCGGTTGACCGTGAAGACCTTGATTTGCTCAGCCGGCAGCTTGACGAAGTTGCCGATAAGCTTGAAGAAGTGATTCAAAAGTTTTATGTTTACGATATTAAAACAATAAGACCCGACGCGGTTGTGTTTTCGGAAAAACTTGTTTTTGCCTGTGACCTTATTTCAAAGGCGGCAGACGAATTTCGCGCTTTTAAAAAGTCAAAGAAAATCCGCGAACTTATTATTGAAATCAACTCTGCGGAAGAGGAGTGCGACAGGCTCTTTCTTGAATCAATGCGAAAACTCACAAAAGAATCCGCCGATGTGCTTGAAGTCATTTCGTGGCGAAAAATTTATGAATGTCTTGAAGCTTGCGCCGATTCCTGCGAACATGTCAGCGATTGCATGGGTTCGGTAATTATGAAAAATTCATGACGTTTTGCACCGATAACCCGACATAAATTTTTGCTATAACAAACCGGAAAAAACATCGGAAAAACCTATTGACAAGGTAGGAATAGGGTGCTATAATCTCATCAACCTACAAGAAAGGTGGG
>DKDD01000163.1:6128-11133 GCA_002451715.1 Ruminococcaceae bacterium UBA6857
AAAGGTGGGTATAACAAATGCAAATCAAATTCACAAAACTTCTTCGTTTCAATTTCAGGTCCGGACGAATGCAGCGATGTTGCCGTTTAAAATAATTTGAATCATCTGAAATTGAAAGGAACGAAATAAAATGAGTAAATATAAGTTTGAAACAATCCAGGTGCACGCAGGACAGGAAAAACCCGACCCCGCAACGGACGCAAGAGCCGTTCCGATTTATGCCACCACATCATACGTTTTCAAAGATTCGGCGCAGGCCGCCGGAAGATTCGGCCTTACCGAGGGAGGAAACATCTATACCCGTCTTATGAACCCGACTTCTTCCGTTTTTGAAGAACGCATTGCTGCGCTTGAAGGCGGCGCCGCGGCGCTTGCAACCGCTTCGGGTTCCGCAGCGATTACATATGCGGTTCAAAACATTGCAAGAGCAGGCGACCACATTGTTTCCTCTGCAAACCTTTACGGCGGAACATATAACCTTTTTGCAAACACACTCAAAGATCAAGGTCTTGACGTGACTTTTGTTGACCCGTCGGACATTGACGCTTTTGAAAAAGCAATTAAGGACAATACAAAACTCCTTTATGCCGAAACGCTCGGAAATCCCAATTCAGACGTAATTGACATTGAAGCGATTGCAGCAGTTGCTCATAAGCACGGAATACCGCTTGTTGTTGACAACACCTTTGCAACGCCGTTTTTGCTTCGCCCGATTGAGCACGGCGCAGATATTGTTGTTCATTCGGCAACAAAATTCATCGGCGGACACGGCACCGTAATGGGCGGCGTTGTTGTTGACAGCGGAAAGTTTGACTGGACTCAGAACGATAAATTCCCCGGAATCACCGAACCGAACCCGTCATATCACGGTGTTGTTTTTTCAAAAGCCTGCGGCAATCTTGCATACATTCTCAAGCTTCGCACAACGCTCATGAGAGACCAGGGCGCAACAATTTCTCCGTTCAACTCGTTCCTGCTTCTTCAGGGACTTGAAACGCTTTCGCTTCGCGTTGAACGCCACGTTGAAAACGCGCTCAAGGTTGTTGAATACCTTAAAAATCACCCGCAGGTTGAAAAGGTCAACCATCCCTCGCTTGCAACCGGCAAAGAAAAGGAACTTTATAAAAAGTACTTCCCGAACGGCGGCGGTTCAATCTTTACTTTTGAAATCAAAGGCGACGCCGAAAAGGCAAAGAAATTCACCGAAAGTTTGGAGCTTTTCTCGCTTCTTGCAAACGTTGCAGACGTAAAGAGCCTTGTTATTCATCCAGCTTCAACAACCCATTCGCAGCTTTCTGAAGAAGAGCTTCTTGCCGGCGGAATCAAGCCGAACACGGTTCGTCTTTCAATCGGAACCGAACATATTGACGATATCATCGCAGACCTCGAGCACGGCTTTGAGGCAGTTAAATAAGGAGTGTTAACAATGTCAGAAAAAGTATATAAATCAGCATCGGAACTTATCGGAAGAACTCCGCTTTTGGAGCTTACACACATTGAAAAAAACGAAAACCTTGAAGCAAGAATCCTTGCAAAGCTTGAATATTTCAACCCCGCAGGTTCGGTCAAAGACCGCATTGCAAAAGCGATGATTGAAGACGCGGAAGAAAAGGGTCTTTTGAAAAAAGGTTCGGTAATCATTGAACCCACAAGCGGAAACACCGGAATCGGCCTTGCCGCCGTTGCCGCCGCAAAGGGATACGAAATCACAATCGTTATGCCCGAAACCATGTCGGTTGAAAGAAGAAAGCTTATGAAAGCTTACGGCGCAAAGCTTGTTCTCACCGAAGGCTCAAAGGGAATGAAAGGCGCAATCGCAAAAGCGCAGGAAATTGCAGACAGTACTCCGAACAGCTTTATTCCCGGTCAGTTTGTCAACCCGGCAAACCCGACTGCACACAAAAAGACCACTGGACCCGAAATTTGGGAGGATACCGACGGAAAGGTTGACATTTTTGTTGCCGGCGTAGGCACGGGCGGAACAGTCACCGGTGTCGGCGAATATCTTAAAGAACAGAACCCGAACGTTAAAGTTGTTGCCGTTGAACCGGCTTCTTCCGCCGTTCTTTCAACGGGTGTTGCGGGCGCACACAAGATTCAGGGAATCGGCGCAGGCTTTGTTCCCGATGTGCTCAACACAAAGGTTTATGACGAAATTATCCCCGTCAGCAACGAGGACGCGTTTGCGTTCGGAAAACGCATCGGAAGAGAAGAGGGTGTGCTTGTCGGAATTTCTTCCGGCGCAGCGGTTGCCGCGGCGGTTAGCCTTGCAAAACGCCCCGAAAACAAAGGCAAAACAATTGTTGCTCTTCTTCCCGATACCGGAGACAGATATCTTTCAACTCCGCTTTTTGATGAATAATTCAAACATTTTCATGCTTTTTGTTTGACATACACAAAAACAGAGCTGTTGCAAAATCAAATGCAACAGCTCTGTTTTTATATATTTTGTTTGTTGTCACACAAGGGCAAGCAGTTCTTCCGGTTTGTCAATGATGTGTTTTGCACCGGAAGAAAGCAGTGTTTCGCGGCTTCGGTAGCCCCACGTTACGCCGACCATTTCAAGTCCTGCGTTTTGCGCGGTTTGAACGTCAACCTCGCTGTCTCCGACATAAAGCGCGTCGTCTTTTTGAACGCCGAGCGCGTCAAGTGCTTTAAAAACGTTCGCCGGAGCGGGTTTTCTTTCGCTTTCGTTGTTTACACCGAACGAGCAGGTGAGCGCGGGAAAGTACTTTTCGCAAAGACCTTTTACCCCTGCGTCAAGCTTGTTGGAAACAACCGCGGTTTGTATTCCTTTCGCCGAAAGCTTTGCAATCAGCTCATTTACGCCGTCATAAGGTGCGGTTGTGTCTTCCATGTGTTCAAGATAATACGTTCTGAATTTTTCAAAGCATGCCTTTTCGTCCGCTTCTTTTGTTCCTTTCGGAATACTGCGGTGCATGAGCATGATTACGCCGTTTCCTATGAAAGAGCGCACCTCGTCAATCGTTCTTTCGGGGTATCCGCATTCGCGAAGCGCAAAATTCACGCTTGAAGCAAGGTCGCCGAGTGTGTTGAGAAGCGTTCCGTCAAGGTCAAAAATAACAGCCTTTTTCATCATATATCACCTTGTGAAATGAGCTTATTTAACGGGCTTTGTGTGCCAAATGTCGCGTGCGTAATCGTTGACCGCGCGGTCGGCGGCAAAACGTCCTGCACCGGCAATGTTGACGAGCGACATCCGGTTCCAGTGGGTTTTGTCTGCCCAAAGGGTGTCGATTTTCTTCTGCGCATTTCTGTAATCGGCAAAGTCGGCAAGAACCATATACGGGTCATGGTGAATAATCGTGTTGCCGATTTCGGGGAACTGCTTTGAGCCGATACCGTGCTGAACAAATTCAATAACCGCACGAAGTTCGGGGTTGTTGTTGAAGTAGTTCATCGGGTCATAGCCGGTACGCTTGAGGTCGTTGACTTCCGGTGTTGTCATTCCGAAAAGGATCATGTTCTCGTCGCCGACGGCTTCGTGAATTTCAACGTTTGCGCCGTCAAGGGTGCCGAGCGTGATTGCGCCGTTGAGCATAAGCTTCATGTTTCCGGTTCCGCTTGCTTCGGTACCTGCGAGCGAAATCTGTTCGCTGATGTCTGCCGCAGGCATAAGTCTTTCCGCTGCGGTTACGTTGTAATCTTCAACATAAACAATCTTGAGCCTGCCTCTGACGTCCGGGTCATTGTTGACAAGGTCCGCAAGGGCAACAATGAAGCTGATGATCTTCTTTGCCATAAAGTAGCCCGAAGCAGCCTTTGCGCCGAAAATATAGGTGTGCGGAACATAATTTCCGTTGGGATTAGCCTTGATTTCAAGATACTTTGCAACAATTTGGAAAGCGTTGAGGTGCTGACGCTTGTATTCATGAAGACGTTTTACCTGAACGTCGAAAACCGAAGTCGGATCAAGTTCAATGCCGGTCTTTTTTCTGATGAGTTCGGCAAAATTCTCTTTGTTGTGGAGTTTAACCTTTGCAAGTGCTTCCAAAACGGCTTTGTCGTCTTTGTATTCATTAAGCTTTGAAAGCTCTGCGGCGTTGGTGATAAAACCTTTTCCGATGAGACCTTCAAGGAGCTTAGTAAGCTCGGGGTTTGCCTGGCAGAGCCAGCGGCGGTGAGCAATACCGTTTGTTACATTTGTGAACTTTTCCGGAGTAAGTTTGTAGTATTCGTGGAAAAGGGAATCTTTAAGAATCTGGCTGTGGAGAGCGGAAACGCCGTTAACGCTGTGGCAGGCGGCAACGCAAAGGTTTGCCATCCTGACAACGCCGCCGGAGATAACCGCAAGTTCTTCAACCTTGCCTGCGTCGTGGGTCATTTCCCAAATGTGGGCGCGATATCTGTTGTCGATTTCCTTGATGATTTGATAAATACGCGGAAGGAGCGACTGAATAAGGCTTTCCGGCCAGCATTCAAGGGCTTCTTTCATAACGGTGTGGTTGGTGTAAGCGCAGGTTGAAGTAACGATTTTCCAAGCGTCGTCCCAACCGTAGCCGCATTCGTCAAGCAAAATGCGCATGAGTTCCGGAATCGAAAGGGTGGGGTGGGTGTCGTTGATATGGATAGCGTTCTTTTCGCCGAAGTTTTCCATGGTGCTGAAATGGCGAAGGTGACGCTTAACAATATCCTGAACCGAAGCGGAAACAAGGAAGTACTGCTGCTTAAGGCGAAGGCTCTTTCCTTCGGGGTGGTTATCCGAGGGATAAAGAATCTTACTGATAACTTCCGCCATTGCGGCCTGTTCCATTGCTTTCATATATTGACCCTGGTCGAAAAGGTGCATATCGAGCGACGGAGCTTTACTCTTCCAAAGGCGAAGAATGCTGTATCCTTTTCCGCCGTTGCCGGAAACAAACATATCATAAGGCATTGCGGTGATTTTTGTGTCGCCGACGTTTTCAACCGAGTGGTACTGATTGTCCCAGTTGTCGATGATCTGACCGCCGAAGCTGACTTCAACCGATTCTTCCTCTCTCGG
>DKDD01000163.1:11211-11334 GCA_002451715.1 Ruminococcaceae bacterium UBA6857
CAACAAGCTTCTGCTTGAAAATCCCGCATTCATAAAGAATGCAGTAGCCCATGCCGTTATAGCCCTGGGTTGCAAGACCGTCAAGATAGCAAGCCGCAAGACGACCGAGACCGCCGTTGCCGA
>DKDD01000003.1:0-3873 GCA_002451715.1 Ruminococcaceae bacterium UBA6857
CGGAGTTTAAAGAATTTTTTCCCGAAAACGCGGTTGAATACTTTGTGTCATATTATGATTACTATCAGCCTGAAGCTTATATTCCGACAACGGATACTTATATTGAAAAAGATTCTGCCGTCAACGACGAAATTGATAAGCTTCGCCATTCTGCAACTTCGGCGCTTTCCGAAAGACGCGACGTTATAATTGTTGCGAGCGTTTCGTGCATATATACCCTCGGCGACCCGATTGATTANNAAAAAGACCTCGCCATAAACGACGAGATAGACAAGCTCCGCCACTCTGCGACCTCGGCGCTTTCCGAGCGCAGAGACGTTATCATCGTTGCCAGTGTTTCGTGCATTTACTCCCTCGGCGACCCGATTGATTACCGAAGCATGGTAATTTCACTTCGTCCCGGTATGGAGAAAAGCCGCGACGAACTTATTGAAAAACTGACGGCAATTCAATATGAACGTAATGACGTAAACTTTATTCGTAATAAGTTCAGAGTTCGCGGCGATGTTGTTGAAATATATCCCGTTTACTCAAACGATACCGCAATAAGAGTTGAGTTTTTCGGCGACGAAGTTGACCGAATCTGCGAGATAAATCCGCTTACCGGAGAAATTAAATCTTCGCTCTCGCATGTTGCAATTTATCCTGCATCACACTATGTTGTCGGTCACGAAAAAATGGAACGAGCCATTTCGGAAATTCATGAAGAAATGGAAAAGCGTGCGGAAGAATTTACCCGCGAAGGCAAACTTCTTGAAGCCGAAAGAATCCGCCAAAGGACAAGCTATGACCTTGAAATGCTACGCGAAACAGGTTTTTGCAAAGGTATTGAAAACTATTCGCGCGTAATGTCCGGGCGGCCGGCGGGTTCAAGTCCGTTTACTCTTTTGCATTACTTTCCCGATGATTTTCTTTTGTTTGTTGATGAATCCCATGTAACCCTTCCGCAAGTTCGCGCTATGTACGCAGGTGACAGAGCGCGAAAAGAAAGCCTTATTAATTTCGGCTTTCGTCTTCCGTCCGCGTATGACAACCGACCGCTCAGATTCGATGAATTTTATGATATCGTCGGACAAAAAATATTTGTCAGTGCAACTCCGGGCGAGTTTGAACGCGAAAAAAGTGCCCAAATTGTTGAGCAGGTTATAAGACCTACAGGACTTCTCGACCCGCTCATTTCCGTCAGACCGACCGACGGACAGATTGATGACCTTGTCGGCGAAATCATGGAGCGTACCGCACGAAAAGAACGTGTTCTGATTACAACTCTCACCAAAAAAATGGCGGAGTCGTTGACCGATTACCTTTCTAATCTTGACATCAAAGTTCGATATATGCACTATGATATCGACACGATTGAACGAATGGAAATTATTCGTGACCTTCGACTCGGCGAAATCGACGTCCTCGTCGGAATCAACCTTTTGCGCGAAGGTCTTGATATTCCGGAGGTTTCACTCGTGGCGATTCTTGACGCGGATAAAGAGGGATTTTTGCGCTCCGAGACTTCTCTTGTTCAGACAATCGGTCGTGCGGCAAGAAATGCAAACGGTGAAGTAATTATGTACGCCGATTCGGTAACGCCATCAATGGAGCGCGCAATAACCGAAACAAACAGAAGAAGAAAAATCCAAAGTGAATACAACAAAGAGCACGGAATCATTCCGAAAACAATTATAAAAGAAGTTCATGATGTTCTTGAAATTTCTTCAAAACGAACCGACATTGAAAAGAACTTTAAACGTATGTCGCGGTTTGAGCGTGAACAGACAATAAAGAATCTTACCGCTGAAATGCGTGCGGCAGCAAAGGTTCTTGAATTTGAACACGCGGCATATCTTCGCGATAAAATTGAAAAGTTGAAATCTATAAAGTGAGGTAATCACAGTGCCTGAAAAAAATATATACATCAAAGGTGCGCGTGAACACAATCTGAAAAATATTGATCTTGTTCTTCCGCGCGACAAACTTATTGTTTTTACCGGACTTTCCGGTTCGGGAAAATCATCGCTCGCATTTGACACAATTTATGCCGAAGGTCAGCGTAGATATGTTGAATCGCTTTCATCGTATGCGAGACAGTTTCTCGGTCAGATGGAGAAACCTGACGTTGATTTAATTGACGGTCTTTCTCCGGCTATATCAATTGACCAAAAAACAACCTCTAAAAACCCGCGTTCAACCGTCGGAACAATTACGGAGGTATATGACTATTTAAGGCTTCTGTATGAAAGAATCGGCATTCCGCACTGCACAGTCTGCGGCCGCGAAATAAGACCGCAAACGGTTGACATGATTGTTGACAGAATCATGCTTTTTGAAGAGGGGACAAAGTTTCAGCTTCTTTCTCCGATTGCTAAAGGAAAAAAAGGAGAGTTTGTCAAAGAACTTGACCAAGTCAGAAAAAGCGGTTTTGTCCGCGTAAGAATCGACGGAATTATTTACGATCTTTCCGAAGTCGGAAAACTTGAAAAGAACAAAAAGCACAACATTGAAGTTGTTGTTGACCGCCTTGTTATGAAACCGTCAATTCGTTCAAGACTTGCCGATTCTGTTGAAACGGCAACCAAACTTTCGGGCGGACTTCTTCTTGTTGAACGAATCGGCATTGATGAACAGATGTTTTCGCTCAACTACGCCTGCCCGGAACACGGCGTCAGCTTTGACGAACTTACTCCGAGAATGTTTTCGTTCAACAATCCATTCGGTGCATGCAAAAAATGTTCCGGTCTCGGCGTGTTTATGAAAATTTCCGAGAAAAACGTGATTCCCGACCGAAAGCTTTCAATACGCAAAGGCGCAATTAAAGCTTTCGGCTGGAGCTCTGTCAACGAAGGCTCAATTGCCGGAATGTACTATACCGCACTTGGCAAAAAGTATGGTTTTACGCTTGATACACCGATTTGTGAAATGTCGGACAAAGCCGTTAATGCAATTTTGTACGGTACAAATGGCGAAAAGATGAAGATGGAACGGCCTACTTCTTTTGGAGGCGGGGTTTATTATACCGATTTTGAGGGCGTAATAAACAACATGCAGCGCCGTTATAACGAATCTAACAGTGAAGCTTCGCGTGCCGAAATCGAACAGCTTATGACAACCGAAAAATGCCCTGATTGCGGCGGTGCAAGACTTTGCAAAGAGGCTCTCAGTGTAACCGTCGGCGGAAAAAATATTGATGAAGTTGCAAACCTTTCAATTGAAAAATCCCTCAAGTTCGCCGAATCGCTCAAAGATATACTTGGTGAACGTGACCTTATGATCGGAAAGATTATATTGAAAGAAATTTGTGATCGCTTAAAATTTCTTTCGAGCGTTGGACTCGGTTATCTTACTCTTGCGCGTTCCGCCGGTACTCTTTCCGGAGGTGAAAGCCAAAGAATCCGTCTTGCAACTCAGCTTGGAACTTCACTTATGGGCGTTTTATACATTCTCGACGAGCCGAGTATCGGTCTTCACCAGCGCGACAACGAAAAACTCATCGGAACGCTGAAACATCTTCGTGATCTCGGAAATACACTTATTGTTGTTGAACATGATGAAGATACCATACGTTCGGCAGACCACGTTGTTGATTTCGGTCCGGCAGCCGGTATAAACGGCGGCAAAGTTGTTTGCAGCGGAAGCGTTGAGGATATTATCAACTGCGAAAATTCAATAACCGGTCAGTATCTTTGCGGAAAGAAAAAGATTCCTGTTCCCGAAAAGAGACGAGCGGGCAACGGCAAGTTTTTAAAAGTTTTCAAAGCAAGCGAAAACAATCTGAAAAATATTAATGTAACAATTCCGCTCGGCGAATTTGTTTGTGTTACGGGCGTTTCCGGTTCGGGAAAATCGTCGCTTGTCAATGAGATACTGTATAAGCACCTTGCC
>DKDD01000003.1:3946-4107 GCA_002451715.1 Ruminococcaceae bacterium UBA6857
CCCGGAAAGTTTGACCGAATTGAAGGTGTCGAAAACCTTGATAAAATAATTAACATTGATCAGTCACCAATCGGAAGAACGCCACGTTCAAACCCGGCAACATATACGGGCGTGTTCAATGATATCCGCGAACTTTTTGCAAACACCGTTGACGCAAAAAT
>DKDD01000003.1:4145-5067 GCA_002451715.1 Ruminococcaceae bacterium UBA6857
TACTGCAAGCCGTTTTTCGTTCAATGTCAAGGGTGGTCGCTGCGAAGCGTGCAGCGGCGACGGTATAGTTAAGATTGAAATGCACTTTCTTGCTGATATTTTTGTACCTTGCGACGTTTGTAAAGGAAAAAGGTATAACAGCGAAACGCTTGCGGTAAAGTACAAAGGAAAGTCGATTTATGACGTTCTTGAAATGACTGTTGTTGAGGGAATGAACTTTTTTGAAAACATTCCCAAGATTTACAACAAGCTTAAAACGCTTTATGATGTCGGGCTCGGTTATATCAAAATCGGTCAGCCGGCGACAACTCTTTCCGGCGGTGAAGCTCAGCGTGTCAAGCTTTCAACCGAACTTTCAAAGCGTGCAACAGGAAAAACAGTATATGTTCTTGATGAACCGACAACCGGTCTTCATACCGCAGATGTTCACCGCCTTGTTGAAGTTCTTCATGCACTGGTTGATGCCGGCAATTCTGTCATAGTTATTGAGCATAATCTTGATGTTATCAAGACGGCAGACTATATAATTGACCTCGGACCTGAAGGCGGTGACGGAGGCGGAAAAATCGTTGCTGAAGGTACGCCCGAAGAGGTTGCAAAAGTTAAAAAGTCATATACGGGACAATATCTCAAAGGTATGCTTTAATTTTTACTCTGCATTCGACCGAAGAGAAAGCTTCGGTCGAATGTTTTGCGTTGCAACGTTTGCATCGTGTTATTACGTTTGCAGTTACGGACGGGTTACGGACAAGACTAAAAAAGTTAATATGCAATGCTATTATATCTTTCGACAAACTTTTTTAAAAAAGTTCTGAAAACCCTTGACTTTTCTGCGCTCAGTCATTATAATATCGTAGTGGTTTGAAACACATCCGGGTGTAGCGCAGCTTGGTAGCGCGCTTGACTGGGGGTCAAGAGGCCG
>DKDD01000064.1 GCA_002451715.1 Ruminococcaceae bacterium UBA6857
ACTTCGATTCCGTTCATTTTCGGCATCATTACATCTAATATAATGCCGTCGTAATTTCCGCACGAAGCGTAATCATAAGCGGAAAAGCCGTCGTTAACGGCGTCAACCGAAAACTGATTTTTTTCAAAAAAGACCGTCAGTGCCTCTGCAAGGTCAACTTCGTCTTCTGCAATAAGTAAACGCATATATATCACCCTAAAATATTTTAATTGATTTTCAATGAAAAATCAACCGCTTAATTTCGGTTTCTTTTTCATTTATATGTTATGTATGCAACCTAAAGGCTTCTTAAAGGAAAAAACTTTTTATCCTTTAGCAAAGCTTTAGGAGTGCGGAATATCATGTGCTCAAGATCAAACAAGGAGGGTCTTAAACATGAAAACAAAGAAATTATTATCAATAATATGTGCGTCAGCAATGGTTCTTTCAATGGCTGCCTGCAACGCAAAAACAGACACAAAACTTTCAGAAGCGGCGTCATCGTCGGAAAACCTTGTCGATGCGTCAAGCAAAGATTTTTCCGGAACAACAATTGCCGGAAAAGTCACCGAAATAAGCGGCTCGGTTGTAAAAATACAAATCGGAACTCTTTCCGAAAATGCAGCGCCGCCCGAAATGCCGTCCGGTGAAGCGGGCAAAATGCCGAGCGGTGACGAAAACGCAAGCGGTTCATCGGCAAGTAGCAATGAATCTCAAACACCGCCGGAAAAACCGTTGGGTGAATCTTCCGGTGATTCTCAAGGTACACCGCCCGAAATGCCTTCGGGCGAAAACGGCGGTTCTGCTCCTTCCGGCGGCGTACCCGGCGGACAGACTTTCACTGCCGGAGACGAAACCGTAACAATTGACCTTTCAACCGCAGCAATCAAGAGAAATTCCGAAACAATAACCGTAAGCGATATCAAAGCCGACGATGTTTTGAAAATCACCTTTGACGATAACAATTTCGCTTCCGAAGTTGAAGTGGTATCTGTCGACGGACAGGGCGGAGCACCGGGTTCTTTCGGCGGTTCGGGTGAAGTTACTCAGGGCGAAAGCGCAAACACAATCGACACCGACGGCGAATACAGCGGAAAAACCTATGAATCAACCGGTGATGACGAAAACGCACTTCGCGTTGATTCGGCTGATGTTACTCTTGAAAATATCACTGTCAACAAAACCGCAGGCGCAACGTCAAACACCGAAGACGGAGATTTTTACGGCATGAACGCCGCCTTGCTTGCAACGAACGGGGCAACGGTCACAATCAAAAATGCAACGGTAAACTCTTCGGTGCAAAACGGCAACGGGGTTTTCAGTTACGGCAGCGGAACAACGGTAAACATCTATTCGTCAAAAATAACAACAACTGCCGATAACTCCGGCGGTATTCAGACCACGGGCGGCGGAACAACCAATGCGGAAGATCTCAGCGTTGAAACTTCGGGTAACTCCTCTGCGGCAATTCGTTCTGACCGCGGCGGCGGAACGGTAAACGTAAACAAAGGCACCTATACAAGCGGCGGCTATAATTCTCCGGCAGTTTATTCAACTGCGGATATTACAGTAAAGAATGCCACCCTCACTGCAAACAATTCCGAAGCACTCGTTATCGAGGGCAAAAACTCAATAACACTTGAAAATTGCGACGTCAGCGGAAACATGAGCGACAGCAAAGGTTCAAGCTCCGATGAAAATGTTCACAACGTTATGATTTATCAGTCAATGTCCGGCGACGCCGATGTCGGAACTTCAACGTTTTCAATGACTGGTGGTTCGCTCACTTCGAATAACGGAGACATGTTTTATGTCACCAATACCCACAGCGTAATCACTCTTTCGGGCGTAACGCTTGATAATAAAAATTCGGACGCTTATCTTATGAATATCTGCGGGAACTCGGCGTCTCACGGCTGGGGTACCGCAGGAAACAACGGCGCACAGGTTGAATTTACCGCAGACGACCAAACTCTTTCGGGTAATATTATTGTCGATTCAATTTCAACTCTCAACATGACGCTCAAAGGAAACAGCGAATTTACCGGCACAATCAATATCGTTGATAACGCCCAAAACGGAACTGCCGTTTCCGATAACGCAGTTGTAACCGTTGAAAGCGGTTCAACGTGGAATCTTACCGGAAACTGCACCGTAACAAGTCTTGAAAACAACGGAACAATCAACTTTAACGGCTATACAATCACTCTTGCCGACGGAACCGTTCTCAAATAACTTTCGGTAACTACCGGTCGGCCGAACGCAACAATCAATCCATCGTTTCACAGCGAAAAATCTCCTTTATTTTCACCCGTTCGGTCGGCCGGCAGATTATATAAAAACCGGGGTTCGTTTTTCGGCGAACCCCGGTTTTTGCAATGTTTAATTTATTCTGCGGGAGCGGCTGTTGCGTCCATTTTTTCTTTGACAAATCTGATAAGTTCCTTGCAGAAGTTGACAAGCGCTTTAACAAAAAGCTTAAGCTTTGCGGTGAGCGTTGTCGGGTGGTCGGTTTCCACGTCGGCATCCCATACTTCGGTGTGGCAGTTATCTTCTGTCATGGCGGTCAATGCCCACCAATCGGTCGGGTGCTTAACCATAAACTGACTTTCGTCAAAATCATTGATCGAAAGCTGTTTGTCGCTTGTGACAACCGTCATTAGAAGCATGTCTTCGGCATATGTCCATTCTGAATGTTTGATGCCTTTGATAAACCAAGTGTAATCGGGAAGAAGACATGTTGAAGCGTCAATCTGCTTGTCCGGAGAGATGTATTTTCCGAGTCCCTTTTCGGTCTGTGCGGCAATGTATTCGTCCGAAAGCGGCTCGTAAATCGTTCCGGTCGTTGCGCCGAAAGATGAACTGTGTATTGAAACAAACGAGTCCGCAATAACCGTTGCCGACTCGCAGGTCGGAATCATTTGTGTTCCGTATTTTGCGATTATGCCGACTTTTATTCCTTTTTCGGGGAGCGATTTGATAAGCGAGGGAATGTTCTTTTTGACTTGCTCGTTATAGTTTGTGATTTTTTCAATGAGTCCGGCATATTTTACTCTTTTTTCGCTGCCCTCGTCACCGAAAACATATTCAAGCGCAGTGTCAAAATCTTCAGCTCTTACGCATGCCCAGTAGCAGGGATAGGAAACACTTGAAAGCGCAAGCGCAGAAGTTATACCTTTTACGAGCTTTTCATAAAGCGTCGCTTTTTCAAATTCAACAAGGCCGTCAACAAGACCGCTTCTGTCGGCAAGTTCAACGCAGGCAAGAATAATAGGATCCAGATTGAACGTTCCATATGCGTTGCCGTCGGCAAGAACTCTTTTGATAGAACTCATGTCAACCTTGAATTTGCCGCTGAGAGATTCGCTGAGCGGTTCGGCGCCCATGCAAACCGCACCGTCGAAACCAATGCCGTAGATGTCGTCTGTGCCGTATTTTGTGAGATATGCGCAAACAACGTTTGTTCCGAGGCAACGGCAGATTATCGAAACTTTTTCGCTGCCGGTGGCTTTTTTAACACCTTTGATGTATTCGTTGAAATCGTCTGCAATAGCCATCGGGTCAAGACGCCAGTCATACCAGAAGAAGTAATCGCCTCTGTCATAAAAGCCCTTTTCGCCTTTTAAGTCGGTTGACATGCGATATGCATTCAAATCCCGGTGCTCTTGGCTGATATGAGTTCCGTTGGCGGCTTCGCCGTTTTCATCAAGAATGATATCGCCGAACATTTCTGAAATTTCTTTTTGAAGAACTTCATAAAACGGTTCCCAATTGTCTTTGAAAAGCCCTTCAATAATAAATTCTTTATATACGGCTCCGGTCGATGTGATGATATTGGCAATGTTTGAGTCGTCATTTTTGCTGCCGTTGTTGGTAAAAAGATTGGTAAGTTTTGAAAGCGGCTGCTCGTTTTTGTCATAAATCGTTTCGCCGTCGCCTGAAATCACAACAACGGGAATTTGGCTTCTTGTTTCGAACATGTTTACTGCGCCGAAAGCTGGATAGCTCAAAGAAAACAGCATTATGATCGCAAGCAAAACAGATAAAAACTTTTTCATGACATTTCCTCCGTGATACTCAAAATCAATTAATAACCTTCAAATATAAAGGTTCTGTCAATAATATAGCATGGCTGCGGAGATTAATTGTTAATAAATCGTGAACAATTCACAATTTAATAATATATTCGTCAAAAGTATATAAAGTTGAAATTTTTGAGAAAGAAAGATATGATTATAAGAATCAAAAGCATCAGCGGCTGATGAACAAAATAAATAACAAGCGTATGTCTTCCGAGAAAACGAAGCGGTTCAAAAACTTTGAATTGCTTTTTGAAAACGCTTTTCTTTTCCTTGTATAAGACTTTTCCGAGTGCATTACCGAGAAAGACATAGCAAAGATTCGGAAAAAGGGGATAGTAATCACCCGAAAAAAATAATCTTGTTCGAAGACCGAGCGGAAAAAGAAAAGGTGAGTTGACAAAAAAGCTTAAAAAGTATTTTCCGAGCGCATATGAAACTGCGGCGAGCAGAAAGAGCACGGGTACGGGAAGCTTTTTGCAAAAATACGAAATAATCATTGCAAAGCCGAGAAAATGAAGAATACCGAATTTTATGCATATTTCACTTCCGGTAACGCGGTCAAAAACCGCGGTTGCAATTGAAAGTGCGGTTGCGAGAGCAAGAAGTTTCAACCCGTTTTGAATGTTTCTTTTTCCAATCGTTGCCGAAATGCCGCAAACTGTCATAAAAATTATTGCGCTGGTTTTTCCGACGATCGAAGCAAGGCTTTCAAAAGATGAAATGTCAACCGCAAAAAATGCCGAAAGGTCAAAGAAAAGGTGATTGAGAATCATGAGTATGAGCGCAATGCCTTTCAAAAAATCAAGTTCCGTAATTCGTCCGTGACTTTTGAGTTTTTCTTTTTCAAAAAGTTTTTCCAATGTAAATATCACCGCTTCTGTGTTGGGTTTTTATAAACTGTCAACAAGCTTTACAACGTCAGAATAAAAGTTCAAATATCCGCCGAATGAAGAAAAGGCCTTCTTGTCTTTCGAGTTGCAAAAATCATAATGATCCGCGCCGTAAATTGTCGGCATAACCTGCCAAACGCCGGGCACGATATTTTTTGTCTCGTCATAAATCACATACTCTTCGTCGAACGGATAAAGAGCACTTTTGAGCGGAACCATACCGTCGTTTGCACCCCAGGATTTGTCAACGAATTTTCCGCCGAGCTTTATATTGACCGAAGCCGAAATAATCGGCGAAGAAATGCGAAACGGAAGAAAAACATTGTAATCACGGTTGATTTTTGTATAGCCGAACCTTGCGTCTTCCGTTACGCAGGCAGAGTATGAAAAACAGTATACCGATTTAACCGGTTTGATTTTTTTGTTAAGTTCTTCCGCGCCCTGCACGGTAAGGTCGTATCCGCAATGATCCATTGAAAGCGCAAATTTCATGCACTTTTTCGGGTC
>DKDD01000019.1:0-602 GCA_002451715.1 Ruminococcaceae bacterium UBA6857
CGGACGGCGCGGATAAACAGCAAACAACAGCCGTCTATGAGGCAATTAAAAAATAACATTAATTTAATATCAAAGATGTCGGAAAAATTTTTCAAGTTTTTCCGACATTTCTCTTTTCCCGGTCGTTATATATATGAACGCAAACGAAAAGGGCTGTGCGCAGGCCGCTTTTCGGCGCGAAAAAAGTTTTAATTCAAAGGAGTATATAACAATGAAAAAGACACTTGCATTGATTCTTGCGGCGGTTCTTTTGCTGAGCTTTGCCGCCTGCACAAAAAATTCAGACAACAAACCTTCAAATAATAAAACCGACGTTACACTCACGCCGGAAGAAATCGAAAAGAAAATTGCGGACGCCGTCGGCAAAGATAACTATCTCTGCGACACCGATATTGAAAAAGATTGGCTTCAAAACAGCTATCAGCTGGATCTCAGCAAGGTGGAAAGCTATGTTGCAAAGCAAAACTCAATCGGAAGCGTTAATCCCGACACGGTCATTATTCTGAAAACCAAGGACGGCTATGCAGACGAGGCTGTTAAAACGCTCAACACCTATTTTGCCCAGGCAGTCAGCTACATTCGTCAGTATCCGTTCGGCACCG
>DKDD01000019.1:626-3499 GCA_002451715.1 Ruminococcaceae bacterium UBA6857
CGCAAAAGTTCTCGGCGGAAAGATTTACAATGTCGGAAACTATGTTGTCTATATAATCGCCGGAAAAAGCTATGACGGCGAAAACAGCGAAGAAGAATCAAAACTTGCCGCTTCGGAATATGAAAAAATCGAAGCTGTTATGAAAGATATCTTCGGCGAAGTACCCGAAAACCTTGCTGTTGTTCCGGAAGATGACGGAAGCGAAAAAGGCTTTGACTTTTCCGATGAATCAAACGATAATTCCGATACTCCGCTCCTCGGCGGCTGATGAAGTATGGTTTTTTCAAGTTTAACGTTTCTGCTGTGGTTCCTGCCCTGCGTATTGATTGTGTACTTTGCAGTACCGAACAAATTTAAAAACACCGTTTTGTTTTTGTTCAGCCTTTTGTTTTACGCGTGGGGCGAACCGATTTATGTCGGACTGATGATTTTTTCAACCGTTCTCGATTATTGCTGCGGTCGAGCGGTTGATAAATATCGGGGAACGCCGAAAGCAAAAATAGGGCTGCTTGTCTCCGTAATCGTAAATTTGGGCATGCTGTGTCTTTTTAAGTACACTGATTTTTTGATCGGCACGGTTAACGGTATCTTCGGCAGCAGTATTCCGCTTTTGAATCTGCCGCTTCCGATCGGTATTTCGTTTTACACTTTTCAAACGATGAGCTATACGATTGATGTTTATCGCGGCGACGCCAAAGTGCAAAAAAACATAATTTCTTTCGGTGCTTATGTGTCGCTGTTTCCGCAGCTCATTGCCGGACCGATTGTGCGCTATCAAACCATTGCCGACCAAATTGACGAACGCACCCATTCGTTTGATAAATTCGGCGAGGGTGTCAGACGTTTTGTCTGCGGACTCGGAAAAAAGGTGCTTTTTGCAAACAACATCGGTCTTTTGTGGAGCGAAATTTCAAAAGTAAGTAACCTTACGGTCGTTTCTGCCTGGCTCGGAATCATCGCCTTTTCGTTTCAAATTTATTTTGACTTTTCCGGCTATTCGGATATGGCAATCGGTCTCGGAAAAATGTTCGGGTTCGATTTTTCGGAAAACTTCGATTATCCGTACATTTCAAAAAGTATCACCGAATTTTGGCGAAGGTGGCACATCTCAATGGGAACATGGTTCCGCGACTATGTTTATATACCGCTCGGCGGAAACCGAAAAGGACTTGCGATTCAGCTTCGCAACATTGCCGTTGTGTGGCTGCTCACCGGTTTTTGGCACGGGGCAAGCTGGAACTATGTTCTGTGGGGCATGTTTTACGGCGTTATTCTGATTATTGAAAAATTCTTTCTTTTGGATAAGCTCAAAAAAGCTCCCGCATTTGTCGGTCATGTTTATTCGCTTTTTTGTGTTGCGGTCGGCTGGGTGCTGTTTGCTTTTGAAGATTTCGGTGCAGGAATCGAATATCTTAAAGCAATGTTCGGCGGCGCATTTTTCTGCGATTCTTCGGCGCTTTATCGTTTGCTGTCATATCTGCCGCTGCTTCTTTTGTGTGCCGTTGCCGCCACGCCGCTCGGCAAAAAGTTTTATCAAAAGTTTAATGAGAAATGCGGCGGCGGACTTGCGGCGGCTGCCGATGTAACCGGCGTTGCGGCTGTTGCGGTGCTTGCTGTAACCTATCTTATCAGCGGTTCATATAATCCGTTTTTGTATTTCAGATTTTAACTTTGGAGGTAATAATAATGAAAGATTCGGTTTTCAAACGTTTTGCCCTTGTATTTATGGCTATTCTTATCTGCGTTTCGTCCGTTCCGGCTGCTTTTGCCGCCGACGAAAGTAATGCGCAAAGCATTTCGGAAAGTATTTATGATGACGCATTTGTAATTGCACCCGCACCGAGTGAAAATGAGAATGATATGTCGGTAAGCTCTCCGACTGATATCACAACGGTTAAAACGCGGTCAAAGTACAAAGTAACAATTTCAAAAGCAGTATATATTTTTGACGGAAAAGTTAAAACTCCGTATGTTGTTGTAAAGAATCCGAACGGCAAAAGACTCAGAGAAAACAAAGATTATACCGTCAAATATTCCGCAGGAAGAAAACAGGTCGGAAAATACACGGTAAAAGTCACAATAAAAGGCAAGAATGCAGAAACAATCAAACTTAATTTCCATATTCTTCCGTCAAAAACCGAAAAGCTTTCTTTTTCCTGGGCACCGACTGCAATCAAGGCAAAATGGAGCAAGGTTCAAGGTGCAAACGGCTACAGAGTCTGCCTTTATAAAAACGATAAACTTGTTAAAAAAGCTTTCACAAAAGAACTGAGCTATAAATTCAAATCGCTTGAAAAGCTTACGGAATACAAAATCACCGTCACCGCTTTTGCAAAAATCGACGGCAGCAAAATGCTTTCGCCGGTTTCAAAAAGTGCGGTAACCGCAACTTCAACCGAAGCACCGAAGCTTGAAAAAGGTTTGCCGCTTGATACGTTCAAAGTCGCCTCGCTCAAATGGAACTTTCAAAGCGACGCCGACGGATATGTTGTCTACATGTCCGAGGGAAAGAACAAGCCGTTCAAGCAGGTTTCAACTCTTGACGGAAAGCTCATGCGTTGGTGCCTTGTTAAGTGTGAAAAAGTTGATTCGCTTTCTTTCAAAATCAGATCCTACAGAACAGTAGGCGGCGAAAAAGTTCTTTCGCCGTTCAGCAACACGGTAACGTTTTGATCGCATGGTGGTATAGATGAAAAACAAATTGCTTTCGGTTTTTTTCTGTCTGCTTCTTGCGGCAGGCACGATCTCAGGAATAGTTGTTCCGGATAAATATTACTCCGAAACCGAAAAACGAACGCTTGCACAAAAAAGTTCAATTTCGCTGTCGGATTTTAAAAGCGGAAAAACAGGAACGGAAATTGAAACCTATCTTT
>DKDD01000040.1 GCA_002451715.1 Ruminococcaceae bacterium UBA6857
GGGCGATCTTTTCTATTCGACAATTCAAGAAGAATGTTCTGAATTTGAATAGGTCTAATTTTTGCAATTTCCAAAGGGTACAATGGCTTTAAATGCTTAACCAGAGATTCAACATTTTCAATATATCTTGGGCTTACTTTCGCCTTTTTTATTCTGATATATTCATTACACCATCTTTCAAAAGTATCATTCTGAGTTGTCAAATCAATACCCTTGCTAAGACTTATTTTGGCTTGTTCACACTTTTTTTGCAATTCTTTTTTTGTTTTTCCATATAGCGTTTTATATTTCTTTTTTCCGTCACTGTCCTTTCCCAAATATAATCGAAACATATAACGTCCATCCGAACGTTTAGAAAAATTATACATAGACATCTTATCACCTCTTGATTTTTAACAACACCTGTGATAAAATGGCATAGCAATGCCATCTACCTGTAGCTGGGTTTTGTGTATTGCGTGTCCTCATTGGTTGCCGCCGATGGGGACTTTTTCATATCAATTTCGTGAAGTCGCGAAATTGATTAATTAACTAATTCTGAATTATCTATCGCAGCTTTGATTCCCGCAAGCTGCGATTGCGATATCAAAACTTTTCGCTCTTTATTCTCATCTGGTGGACCAACAATTTTGAGCCGTTCCAACTCATCCATAATTCTTGCGGCTTTTGTATAACCGAGTCTGAGTTTTCTTTGAAGAAGAGTTGTTGACACAACCTGACATTCGGCAACAACGTCTTTTGCCGAATTGATCATATCATAGTTATCATTTTCTTCACTAATCAAAGCCTGTGAAACTTTCTCTTCCTTTTTTATAAATGAAATTACATTTTGGATTTCTTCATATGAAATGTAAGAAGCTTGTATTCGCATAGGTTTGGTTATTCCAACAGTCAAAAACAGCATATCGCCATTCATTTGTAATCGTTCTGCTCCTGCTGTATACAAAACAGCTTTTGAATCCTCTTTAGATGAAGTACGAAATGAAATCCTATTTGGAAAATTATCTATTAAAATTCTTGATGTAGCATTTAATGAAAGATGTTGTATTGAAACAATAAGATAAATTCCTGCCGCACGACCTTTTTGTGTAATTTTATTAATTGTCATTTCAACTTTTTGAGGTGATTCAATAATAAGTTCATTGAGTCCATCAATTATAACTACAATTTTCGGCATATACTGCTGTTCAGGATGACTCAAAACATATTTATTGAAACCATTTATGTCACGAACACCAAAATTAAGAAATGAATTATATCTGTTTTCAATTTCTTTAACAATCCATTCAAGCGAATTTATCGCGTTTTTTACATCTGTAATAATTGGAACTAAAAGATTTGAAATACCATTATAAACTAAAAAGTCAACTTGCTTAAAATCAATTATAATAAGCTTGACATCTGAAGGCTTAGTCGAATACAACAAACTGATAATAATGCAATTAAGGCATACCGATTTTCCAGAACCAGTTATTCCGGAAATAAGAAGGTTCGGTATTTTTTCAATATCAAAGCAAACCACATTTCCTATATGATTCTTTCCCAAGCCAATTTTAATATTGCTTTTTATACTTTTAAACTCTTCCGAAGTAATTATTTCACGCAGTGGTACAATCTGAGTAGTGTCATTACCTTCTATGGATTCAGATTCATAAAGACAATCGACAGGCGGAAAAATATATTCTGTTTTTGCTAAATCCATACCAAAATAATCATTTTTCACAAATTCGATATTATTGTCATTTAACTCTGTTTCAGCAAATTCAAAAAGTTCTTCTTTAACTTTATCTTCACCAACGCTACTTTCAGCACTTTTCGGTTCATCTAAAACATTTGATATATCCAATAATTCTGGCTCGCTATTATTAAAAAGCTCTTCTGATAGAGCTTTCTTAGATTTAGGTACTTTAATAACAAGTCGCATTTTTCTTCGTAATCTTTTTGCAAACGGGCTGTTAATTTCCAAATAAGCCGCTTTTGAAAGCAAAGCATCAGCTATCTCCGAACAACCGCTTTCTCTATAAATTTTTGCGCACATTCTAAAATAATTATTTGGATAGAACTTTTTTCCGTTAATTATAAAAGGATTGTGTAAGTACGTTATTGGCATTGATTTTATATCTTCAATATTCTCAATGCTATACGATTTTTCAAAGATTTTGAACTTATACGGCAACCCTGTAATTTCTGAACATTCAAGATTGTTATCGATACCTCCAGAACTTTGAAAGCACTCCCCTATTTTATTTGTTCCGTACACAATATAAGGCAGGTGTTTTCTAAAAACAACGCTGTTGGTTGAAAGCCAAAATATCACTACTAATACAACAGGGCATAAAAGTACGATTAAAGTACTAACCATGTTATATGCAAATCGAGCTTGTGAAACAACCTTAGCTGCATCAATAGTCGCTTTCAAAAATGCCGAAGCTAAGAAAAAATACACCCCACACAAAACAATTTTAATAATCGTTTTGTGTTGTTTAACTGACATAGAAGAAAACTCTTTTTTTGGTGATATATATTCTAACAAAACTACATTGTTTGCTTTTGCAAGGTTCTTTGCCGGTTGTGTAAATGAACTATTAGTAACAACAAGTGCTTTGTCACAATGATAAAATGCTTTTCCAGCTGTGACTTCTTGTATTGCACTTACTCCAACACTATTGGAGTAATATTTACATTGTACCGCATATTTACAACCATTTTTGTGTGCAATTACATCAACACCATAGTCACCTGACTCTTTGGTAACTTTTACGCCATAAAATCCGTGTGTTTTCAAATAATCAGCAACATAATGCTCATATTTATATTCATCCATCATATATTTTCCTTATACAAAACGGTAATAATTAAAAACTATAATATATCACATTACCTCGCTTAGGCGAGGTTTTCTTTTTTCTGGTACTTTTTATCGGTGAGCTTATATTTAATAATGCCGCGAACTTCAAGTCTATCTTCCATATCGAGAGAATAATAAGTTTTAAGAATTTCATCTGGGTCGCTTTGCGTTCGTGTTGCGAGATACTCGTCTTTATAAGAGCCATAAAAACGCTCCATGTTTACATCTAATACAATGCAGGTTTTTATTAAAACATCAATATCTGCTTTCATATTATCCCTTTTAATAATACTATAAAGCGTTTGAGGGCTGACATCTATTTTCTTTGCAAGTTCATTGACATTTGTTCCTTTTTCGTTAAGTATTTCCTGTAATGTTCTGCCAATCATACTTTTCACCGCCTTTTCTGATTAAAAGATATCACAAAAAAGTGTGAATGTCAACAAAAAATTATGAAATTTCATAAAAAACGGTTGACAAGATATGCAAATGCGTATATAATCTAATCAAAAGTTATGCAAACGCATAGAAAAGAGGTGAATTTATGTACAATAATTTAAAAGCTGAACTCACAAGGAAGGGCGTTACGGTTAAAACCGTTGCCCAAATTTGGGGCGTACACGAGAATACGGCGCACAACAAGATAAATGGTACTTCTCCAATCACCATTGAAGAGGCATTCAAAATCAAGGCAGAGTTATTCCCGGATTTAGAGTTTACCTATCTTTTTGCTAAAGAACAGAAAGCTTCATGATGGTAACCTCAAATGAAGCAAAGGGGGGTGAAAAGATGAGAGCCATTAACAAACTCATTACAGCGACCGATTACCGAGTGTTAATTGCTTTGGTTTGGATTTTCGGTGCGCTGTGCTGTTTGCTGATGAAAAAAATACAGCCCGAAACAATCAAGCTGTATATCGGATATGCAATCGGCATTGCGGTTATTTCAACATGGGTACTTATTTTAATAGGCAATCACGTATTTCTGTGACAAGTTCTTCAACATCTGAAATTGCTTGTCGACTGTTTTGTGATTTCAAAATTTCATGTACTTGTTGCATTTGCTTTTGAATTTTCTTCGGTGCGTATAAAAGTGCCATTAGATAAGCTTCAGTGTAATTTGCAGCCAAAGACACAGATAGGCAATCGGCACCTATATATTGACCGGCTTTACGTAAATATTCTTCAAATACCTTGCGCTTATAAAGTTCGTTTTGTTCATATTCGGTTTGCTTTAACTCGATTTTTTTCATTACCAGTTGATGTATGTTGCTGATTAAAGTAGTTACAGCGGGCATCACAAACGCAGCGACCGAAATTACTATGGTAATAGCTTTTAATGAAAATTCCGTGTTTTCGGGCATTATTTCACCTCCTTTTGAGGTGAGTATAACACGGTAAGGAAAATATCGCAAGGAACAAAAACAATACAAAAAGTGGGGTGACAACATGAAAACTGCAATAATTATCATTTTGACAATCGGATTAATTGTTGCGATATACGAAGCAATTAAATACCGAATGGCATTAACCATTTTAGCAGCTTGGTGTGCTGAAAACAATTACGAAATACCAAAAGACAGCGACATTGAGCGCATCACCAAATGGGTCGCAAAAAAGATGTTCACGGAGGCTGAAAAATGATATTTCCATCTTATACGTCCGGCAAGACGAAATCAGCAATCGAGGACACGTCAATCTAAAATCCCAGCTACAAAAAGGAGAATTCATTATGGCACAGAAACCAAACAAAATTTATCGCTTTGACGAGCTTCCAGATGTTTTGACACTGCTTGAAGCCGGAATGCTTCTTAGCTACGATGCCGATTATCTTAGAAAACAAGCCATAGCAGGTAAATTCCCCGCTTTTCAGCTTTTTAAAGATGAAAAAAATCAAAAAGGCTCATGGCGCATTATGAAACAAGACTTGCAAGACTGGCTTAATCAAAAAAGAGCCGCAAAGAAATCAGCTTAAGGAGGTAATCAATATGTTCAGTTCATTTTCGGCATTCTTTGCCGTATATATTCCGCTTGTTCTTCTCGCTGTTTTGGCAGTGATATTTGAAGAAAGGCTCGTTCGCTTTGAGCAGAAGCTCAAAAGGAAATTCAAAAAGTGGGTGAAAGAAAGTGTTACCGGAACTCACAGCTGAAAACGTTCAGCAAATGATTCGCGACATCGACGAAAACATTAAAACACTTGAAAGGCAACGCAAGCGAGCCGAGGAACGAAAAAGCACACCGCTTATACCCGGTTGTAATCTTGTTGCCGTTTTTCCGAATTCTCGCGCAGAGCTTTACAAGGGAATGATTTCGGAACTCAAATGCCGCAAATGCGATTTGGAACATATCAAAAAAGACATCGAAAGGAACCAGAACGATGATTACAAAAAAAGAACTCAAAAAAGAGATAAGTAAGCTCCTTGACATTTGCATGAAACAAGGTGCATTGCTTGAAATTTATAAGGTTTCCGCAGAAACAAACGGAAACACAATTAAAGAACTTCGCAGGGAGTTGAAAATCGCCAAAAGGAATGAGCCGATCTTCACATCAGATAAATACGAGTTGAAAGAACTCCGCGAAAAGGTTCAAAAGGCTGAAGAAGAAGCTGCACATTATAAAGCGTTTAGTGAAGCACGTCGTGAGAGCAACGATGCGCTTCGAGCACAAATTGACCGCCTCAAAAAAGAGCTGGAGAAAGCTCAAAAACCCGACAAAAAGAAACAGAAAACAGAATGACAGCTGACAGCTCGGAAAGACGAGCATATACGGGAGCGACTGCTTGACGGTCAAGCACCTTACATCTTGTCTACAAAAAACAGTCGGTTCGACTCCGTCCGCTCCCCCGCTTTTAAAAAATATTTATACATGGAGGTGAAAGAATGAACGATTTAAAACAGCTTGTTGAAAGCAAACTCGGCACGGTAACTGATTCGGAAATTATTGAAGCGGTTCTTCCGGCTTTTCAAAAGCTCATTCGCATTATTGCGCGTGAAGGTTCAGAAAATGGAAAAAGGCTTACAAACAATTATTTAGCTTGCCTTTGTGCCGAAAACATCATTGAAAATCGCTTTACAAAAAGCTGTGAAAAATCAATAATCGACCGTTCAGAGCCGTTTCAAACGGTTATTGCGCACGTTATCAAAGTTACAAACAAGTAAAGGAGAATCAAAAAAAATGAAAACACCGTATGCAATTATCTGCGCCGACTGTGACGAGCCAATCAAAGAAAATGACGAATATGTTTCGGTCGGCGGAAATGACTATCACCTTTACTGTTTGGAAATTATGACAACGCGCGAACTGATTGAATCGCTCAGACACGAAATCAAAACTCTGGAGGAAGAAGAGTATGGAAAATGCGACTGAATTAATTCAAGTCGTTCAATTGCCGGTTATCACCGAAAAACTTGAGCTTATCAAGAAACAGATTGAATCGGCGGTTGAATATGTGCTTTCGCTTGATTGCAACGAAAGCACATATAAAGAAATCAAAAAGCTCAAAGCAGAGCTTAACAAGCAGTATCAAGAACTCGATGACAAACGCAAAGAAGCTAAAAAAGCGGTTCTCGCTCCGTATAACGAGTTTGAAGCTATCTTTAACAAATATGTCAGAGATGTTTTCAAACCGGCGGAAAAGCAGATTTCCGAACGAATTTCAAGCGTTGAAAATTCGCTAAAAGCCGCGAAGCAAAAAGAAGTTGAGGAATATTTCGACGAATACGCGAAATCAATCGGCATTGATTTCGTCGCGTTTGAACGGCTTCGACTGAACATAACGATGTCGGCAAGTTTGAAATCGCTGAAAAAACAAGTCAAGGAGTTCCTTGACAACGTTATTCAAGACCTTGCGCTGATTGCAACGCAACCGCATTCACCCGAAATTTTAATTGAGTATCGCAAATCTTTGAACGCTTCGCAGTCAATTTTGACGGTTCAAGAGCGTCACAAGGCGCTTGAAGAACTTGAAGCAAAGAAAGCGGAAATACAGGCGAGCGAAGAAAGAAAAGCCGAAGTCGAACAAAAGGTCGATGAAGCAATTCA
>DKDD01000054.1 GCA_002451715.1 Ruminococcaceae bacterium UBA6857
GCGGTTGTTTTAAGGGTAGGGCGTGCGAGAGAGATAACCTAAGGGAAAGTGGGCGAAAGAAAACATAAAAGCAAAAAGGCTCGGATTTTACTTGCTCTCCCTCAGTCGCCGGATCCGACAGTTCCCTCACAGGAGGGAGCCAAGGGAGGTTGTGCCGATTAGGTTATGTGAAAGGAAAACGGGAGCCTCACGAGACTCCCCTACGAGTTAAATCAAGCCGATTTTTTATAAAATTACGGTGTGCAGTTGGCAAGGTTTCATGGGTCGGCTCGGGTCCGACCCCTACGATTATATTCCATAATGTCGTTTTAAAAGCTGTTTTTACGAATTCATATACGAAAAATCGAATTAATTATCTATAAATTTGAATGATGCAAGTTTTTTGGGCGGAACAAAATCCGCCCCTACCGTCTAACGAGCAACGTTTTGGCAAAAAAATTATGCAATGCAAAAGTCCGCATAAAACAAAAACACGCTGCAAAAATGTCTTTAAAAACATTCTTGCAGCGGTTAATTTTTGCTGTTAAAGTGTTTTTGCAAGTTCCTTGATGTAGTTTTTGAAGTCTTCACCGATTTCGTCATGATCAAGCGCGAATTCGCAGTTTGCTTTCATAATTCCGAGCTTGTTGCCCATGTCGTAGCGCGTGCCTTCAAAATCAAGAGCAAGAAGACCAAGCCTCTTTGCAAGAAGTACCATAGAATCGGTAAAATATACTTCTCCTGCCTTTTCGTTAATCGGCGTTTTGTCGATAATATCAAAAATTTCCGGAGGCATAACTACTCTGCCGAGAATCGAATAGCA
This sequence comes from Ruminococcaceae bacterium UBA6857, assembly GCA_002451715.1. Taxonomy (GTDB): domain Bacteria; phylum Bacillota; class Clostridia; order Oscillospirales; family Acutalibacteraceae; genus UBA6857. The sequence goes on from DKDD01000054.1 coordinate 803, forward strand.
TGAAATTATCTGATCTTCCGTCGGCTTTTCAATAATGTTGAAACATTCCATCAGTCTGCCCTCAAGCGGCTTGACATCAAGCGAACAATACTTGCTGACGTCTTTTCTCGGTACTTCTTTAACACCGACAACGCCTTTTTCATACTTTTCATAAGCGTCCATAAGCTGACCGATTACCGGTTTGCCGCCTTTGTTTGTAATAACGTCGTCGCCGTAAAGAATTGCAAACGGTTCGTTTCCGATGAAGTGACGCGTTTTTGCAATCGCGTCGGCAAGGCCGTTTGTCTCTTTTTGGCGGAGAAAATAGATGTTTGCCATATGTACCGGCTTCAAAATATCGTCATAAATCTTTTTCTTCGCCGGGTTACCTTTGAGATTTGCTTCAAGTTCAAACGAATGGTCAAAATGGTCTTCAATTGCGCCCTTTCCGCGGTTTGTGATTATGAGTATCTCTTCGATTCCGGCCTCAACGGCTTCTTCAACAATATATTGAATTGCGGGTTTGTCAACAATGTTGAGCATTTCTTTCGGAATTGATTTTGATGCCGGAAGAACTCTTGTTCCGAGTCCTGCGGCAGGGATTATAGCTTTTCTTATCTTCATAAGTCATTCTCCTTTTATAAAGAAAACCGGTTACATAAACTGTGCAATAAGGTTCGGAATAAGATATCCGACAGCGAACGAAATGAGCGCCGCGAAAACGTTGACTCCGCAATTTTTCAAAAAGAACTGCGAAAAATCAAGCGGATCGCTGTATTGTTCAACTTCGGTAAGCTTTCTTGTAACATACTTTTTATAGACTCTGTCGGCAATCAGAGCGGAAATAACAGCAAGAAGAATCGTTATTCCCGAAATGATATAAATCGGAATCGCCGCTTTCAAAAGTCCGTCGTATGCGGCAATGAACGAAGGGTCTGCGGTTGAAGTTACATTTTTTGTGGCGTCGTAAAGTACCTGCGTTGCCGAAGCAAACTTATCGGCAAAAGGAATTGAAAGAATTGAAAGCGCAAGTCGGAGAGTAAGAAAAACCGAACCGATTTTATAAAGCTTTCTGTAAAAGAACCAATACGGTGAAAAGAAAAACGCTGCCCAGTTCCAAGTTACGCGACCGGTGGATTCAATCTTTCTGAATTTATTGACATACTGAAGTGCGTTGCCCGAAATGAAAACCAGAACGCGCTTGATCGGGTGCGAGCAAAGTATTTCTTGTTCCTGCTCTTTTGAAAGGCCGGGAGCAACAATTTTTGCGCGCGCGTCAAGCATTCTTTCAATGTCTGCGCCCGTGCCCATTCCGCTTTGAATCGTTTCCTGAACTTCGCGCATTTCGTCTTCGGCCTTTTCCTCTTCATCAAGTTCTTCGTTGATTTTGCGTTCCCTTTCAAGAAGATTTACACCGAAAAAAGTAAACTTTTGTCCGCATACTTCGCAAACCGAAGTTCCGGGAGGATTCGGATGTCCGCAAGTTGGGCAAACAAGCGGTTCAGCCTCTTTATTTTGTTTTTTCAAAACTTCACTGTTTTTTTCGGAAAATTCACCGTGCCACGAAAAGCCGCTTTCATGAAGTTTTTCGTTGACGCAGCAGCCGTTTTTTTCATAACATTCCCTGTGCTGCGGGGTTCCGCAAACAGGGCAAACAACAATGTCATCGTTTTCTTCAAACGGTTTTTTGCAACCGTCGCAAACTGTGTTTTCGTACCTCATTTTCTCTCTTTGCCAAAATCCTTTTTCTGTAAAATTTCAGTTGTATTATCCTCAATCAACCTAAAAATCAGTTATAATTATACACTGATATATATGAAAAAGTTTGATCGGGTAACCGCCGAATATTCATTTTTCGGCAGTTTTATATATACTTTATAATGTTATCACAATCGCTTCATATTGTCAAATAAAATAAAGGTTCGACAAAAATCAAACAGCAAAGATCTCATATCATAACTTTTTTTGAAAAAAATTCCTCATTTTTATAATTTGCGGTTGCTCTTTATGAATAATTGTGTATAATATATAAGTTAAAGTGTTTTTATCATGTCTTTGAAAGGATTCAGTTATGATTTAAGACAGATATTTTAAGAGAGAATTTATACTTATATTGACGCACGAAAGGAATGTGTAATTTCAATGATTCAATTTGAAGAACTCAGACTCCGACTTCTCGAAAGCGAAAAGCCCCTTGCTGAGCTTGCCGACGCGCTCGGTCTCAAAAAAATGAGCGATGAAATCGCAGAGCTTGAAGAAAAAACCGCCGCCGAAGATTTTTGGGGCGACCTTTCAAATTCGCAAAAAGTACTTCAGCGCATTGCTTCGCTCAAGAACAAAATCAAAGCTTATGACGATCTCAAAACCGCTTATGACGATGCGATGATGATGATTGAGCTTTCTGACGAAGAGGGCGACCTCGGTCTTGTTGACGAATGCCGCGAAAGCGTTGAAAAGGTTGAAAAGGAACTTGAAAAGCAGACGCTTTCAACCCTTCTTTCCGGCGAATATGACTCAAAGAACGCGATTCTTACTTTCCACGCCGGCGCAGGCGGAACGGAAGCCCAGGACTGGTGTCAAATGCTTTTCAGAATGTATGGTCAGTGGGCAACAAAACACGGCTATAAATTCACAACGCTTGATTTTCTTGACGGTGATGAAGCCGGACTCAAATCCGCAGTCGTTCTTGTTGAGGGAGAAAACGCATACGGATATCTCAAAAGCGAAATGGGCGTTCACCGCCTTGTTCGTGTTTCTCCGTTCGACTCTTCGGGAAGAAGACACACGTCGTTCGCTTCTTTGGAAGTTATGCCCGAAATTGATGACACAATCGAAGTTGAAATCAACCCGGAAGACATTAAGATGGAAGTGTACCGCGCATCCGGCGCAGGCGGACAGAAAGTTAACAAAACCTCATCCGCAGTTCGTCTTATCCATATTCCGACCGGTATTGTTGTAAGCTGCCAGGTTGAACGAAGCCAGCACCAAAACCGCGAAGTTTGTATGCGTATGCTTAAATCAAAGCTTATCGAAATCAAAGAGCGCGAACATCTTGACAAGATTGAAGACATCAAAGGCGACCAAAAAGAAATCGGTTGGGGCAGCCAGATTCGTTCCTATGTTTTCATGCCGTATACTCTTGCAAAAGACCACAGAACCGGCTTTGAAATGGGCAACATCAATGCTGTTATGGACGGCGACATCGACGGATTCATCAATGCATATCTCAAAAAGCAGTCGCTTGACGCACTTGCGGCGAACGAAAACTAATCTCTTAAAATTCAACAAAAGCTGTTGCGACTGGCAAAGCCTGAAAGCAACAGCTTTTTTGTTTGCACAGCATAATCTAAATCAAATATTTTTTACAGGTATCGCTTGAGGCGCCCATGAACGCTTTGTTTGCACGGCATATTTTTTTTGCTGAAACATTTCTCATTAGACGGTATGGGGCGGATTGTGTTCCGCCCGAAAAATCTAACCTATTTCGATGCGTAATTTTATATGAAAATGTGCGACCGGCTTCGTAGGGGTCGGACCCGAGCCGACCCGTGGAACATTGCACGTTGCGCAGCATAAAAAACAAAATGCAAACGGCTGAGTTTCATTGGGCGGAACAAAATCCGCCCCTACGAATTATTCCAATTTTTAATTTATGCAACCTTCCCTTGGCTCACACCTGTGAGGGAGCTGTCGGCTTTGACGACTGAGGGAGATGACGTTGGTGAAAATCAGCGAATAACCGCTATTGAATTTATGCATCGAAAAAGGTTAGATTTTTTGGGCAGAACACAATTCGCCCCTACCGTCTATCAAGAAACGTTTTGGTAAAAAATTTATGCCCTACAAACAAAAACGTTTACGGGAACCTCACGAGACTCCCCTACGGTCTAACGAGCAACGTTTCATTAAAAATTTATGCAGTAAAAACAGAAAAACAACAGAAATCTCAAACACAAAAAAGTCAAGTCATCACAATTAACTTGACAGCATAATTTTAATAGAAAAATGCCGAAACAGGAAAACACCCGTTTCGGCATTCTTTTTATTTTGTTATTTCACTCATTTAATAACATAGAACAATCTGAACACTGCACGAAGAATTGTTGTGAAAATTGCCGGAGACATAAAGTCAGTGACATAATAATCAAATTTTTCACCAACAACGTCACAGTAGTAGATTGAATGAGTCTCATAATTTTCAATATCATTTTCATTGATGTTGAAAACTCTCATTGATCTGTGGTCACCTCTGCCGTATGAACGGAAACCTGTTCCGCCGTTATAGCCGAGGATAATGCCTTCAGAAGTTTTTCCCATGAAGTTGTTAACATGGTCGTGTGCAAAGAAAGCACCGATAATATCGCCCTTTTCAAGCCAAGCTTCATACTGACCCGTAACGTGATCAAGCGGCTCTGAGCAAGGAGCTTCGCCCATTACGTTGTCGTCACCGATAAGGTTTGAATTTTCGTTGAGAGCGTACCATTTGCGGTCATCCATGCTGATGAAAGCGCGTGCAGCATCTCTGTAAGTAACCTGTTCAACAAACTGATAGATTTCCTTAACGGGAACATGCTGGAAAAGAAGCGAGGGAACAACTTTTCCGCCGTTAGCGGCTTTGAGTTCGTCGCTCTTTTGCTTGTACCATTCAACCTGGTTCTCATAAACACCGGTGTAGCCGCCGGCAAGTTCGGTTTTGTTGTTGGTATCCATCATGTATACGTTAAGTGCGATTTTTGAATCGTCCTTTGAAGAATAGATGGGAACCGAATATGTTCCGGGATCGCCTTCGGTTGTACCGGCGGACGAAACACAGTATTCAAACTGCTTGAACACATCCATCATATCTTTTGTTGAAACCTTGTCTTCAAGATCGTGGTCATGGTTACCGAAAGTTACGGCAAACGGAACCTTGGCGTCGTTAAAAATTGAACCGAGTTCATAAAGAGCCTTTTTGATTCGCTTTTCGTTTGCACCGATAAACATATCGGAAAGCATATCACCGGGAACAACGATAAGGTCGGGCTGTTCCTGAGCGATACCGGATTTAAGGAAAGCAACAGTCTTTTTATTCATTCTGTCGATATCCTGTGTGTCGTTGATCTGAAGAATCTTGAAAGTTCCGTCTTCGTTGAACGAAAGTTTTTCCGCAGTGCCTGCCGCAAAAGCGACCGAGCAAAGCGCAAAGATCATCAGAAGTGAAAGTGTGATACTGATTATTTTTTTCATGTTTGCATGAAACTCCTTTCTTGCGACATATGCCGCCTTATAATCATGCACATTATAGCAGAATTTTTAGACTTTTGCAATAAAAATCCAAACTATTATTGTTTTTTTCACACTGTTTTTCACAAATTCATGCTTTTATTTTGCAAAAAGTATTTATCATATACTATTCACGTTAAAAGTATATGACAATCGTGTTTTTCAAACTGACATTTCTTTATGCGCCAATGTTCTTCCCTCAAAACAATCTTTAAAAATAGTATAACCGAAAAATAGCTATTATCTATTATCTGACTTCAAGAAACGCTTGTTAACCTGAAATGCACAACCTTTCAAATAAGAATTATATCGTAGGGGAGTTTCGTGAGGCTCCCTCCTGTGAGGGAGCT
>DKDD01000178.1:0-5720 GCA_002451715.1 Ruminococcaceae bacterium UBA6857
TTCTTGAAAGCTATAAAAAACTCATGACGTCGGTTTTCGGTGAAGATTCCTGCTATGTTTTGAGTATTCGCCCCGTAGGCGGTGCAAAATTCATTTAACAAATTTTTAAAATTTTAATAAAGGAGAAATAAAGAGATCATGAAAAACACACTCAAAAGATTGCTCTGCGTTGTTCTGTGCCTTTGCACTCTGATGCCGACAACGGCTTATATGTCGTTTGCCGCCCAGGCTGTTTCGGTCGGAAAAGTCAAAAGCATCACCCTCGTTTCAAAAACCCCAAATTCTGTTAAAATCAAATGGTCTAAAGTTAAAAATGCAACCGGTTATCAGGTCGCTTTTTATAACAAAGCGACAAAGAAGTGGGTGTCCGAAAAAATCACAACTTCTCTCAATTACACCGATACCGGCCTCAATGAGCTTACGACTTATTATTACAAAGTCAGAGCGCGTGTAAAAAAGAACGGCAAGGTAACTTACGGCAGTTATTCGCCGAAACTCACCGTTCAAACAACGGAAGCTCCCATTGTTGTCGGAAGAGTTGAAACTCCGACCGTTTCCGCGCGTACCGATACTTCGCTCACACTCAAGTGGCCGAAAGTTGCAAACGCAACCGGTTACCGCGTATATTTCTATAACGAAAGCCGCAGAGCGTGGGTTGACGAAAAAACCGTAACCGGCGTAACCTACACGGATACCGCCCTCACCCCCGGATATGAATATTCTTACAGAGTAAGAGCTTTTGTGAAAAAGAACGGCAAAATAACTTACGGAAAGTATTCATCAACTCTCAAAGCCCAAACTCTTCCGTCGGAAGTTACCGGACTCAAGGTTGATTCCGTTACCGAAAACAGCATTACCGTTTCTTGGAACAAGGCACGCGGTGCAAGCGAATACCAGCTTTATGAATATGACGTTTTCAAGAAAAAGTATAATCTTGTTGCAACTTTGAGCGGCACAACCTATACCGCCGCAAACCTTGCTTCGCTTTCAACCCACCGCTATTCGGTAAGAAGCGTTGCAAAAAACGGCACTCTTGTAACAAATTCAAAGCTCAGTGCAATCATTACCGGCAAAACTCTTCTTTCAACGGTTGAAGCAATTGATATTACCGACATCACAAAAGAAAGAATTGAGTTTACATGGGATTATGTAAACGGTGCCGACGAATATACGATTTATCTTCAGGACGCCGTAACGGGAGAATGGAACGATATCGCAACAATCAAGGATACCGTATATTCGTTTGAAGATCTTAAACCCGGAACCGAATATAACATTCGTTTCAAAACGACATCCGGCGCCGAAGTTTCAGAATTCAGTCAGATTTTCCGCCTTTGCAACGTTCCGGTTGCTCCGACAAATCTTGCCGCCGCAACGGCTTCGGATAAGAGCGTTGCCCTTTCTTGGAACGGCGTTTCCGGTGCAGACGGCTATAAGATTTATCGTTACAGCCCGCTTGACGGAACAAATGTCCTTGTCGGAACAACAACCGCAACAACATTCAAAGACGCTGACGTAACAACAAACACAAGATATACCTATAAAGTTTGCGCTTATGTAACCGTAAACGGCGAAGACAAGTGCAGCGATGAAATTACTGTTGAGCATAACTATGAAGCTGTTACCGACCCGAATAATCCCTATGCAAACGCAGGTCAGATCGGCGCGGCAGGTCTTCTCGGTTATCTCTATGACCCCGAAAGAAACGTTTTCTATACCGCAAAAGACCCGTGGCAGAGAAACTTCGGTTTCAACGTTGTTTATGACGTTTCCGCTCAGTTCATTTTCATCAACTATAACACCGAACGCTACAAATTCACTGCAGACGGAAAAGACTGGATGATTCAGCTTTGGAAAGGTCAGTATGGTCTTGTTTTCTATGGCGGCGAAGTCGGCGTATACACAAAACCGCTCGATAGAGTTGCCGAACATTACGACTGCGCTTCGGACGAAGATATGCTTCGTATTTCCGTAAACTTCTATTATTATGACAAGGCAAAAGAACAGTGGGAGTTCCGCTTTGAACGTCCTTATGGCCTTTATTGGTGGTGCACGGGCTTCAAACTTGGCAACAACGGCTATGACTTCTCCGTATACAGAATGGATATCAGAATAACCATGAAGAGCTTCGATATGCTCAAAGGTCTCACCGCGGCAATGGACGAAAAGAATGTCAAGTATACCGTTGACGGTCTTGATGTTTACTTCACATGGATCTGATAAGACAAAAGTTTAAAAAAACACTTGACATATGTGTCTATAGGTGTATAATAGTCAAGTCACAAAACACAAAACAAAATACTTTTCCTTATTGAGAGTAGCTGAGGGAACAGGCCCTTTGAAGCTCGGCAACCTGCTTTTGCAAGGTGCTAAATCCTGCGGTATTGACCGAAAGATAAGGTTTTATCTCCGGTCTGCAAAATGACCGGAGATTTTTATATCTTCCGTTTTCAACCGAGAAAGTTCAAGAAAAGGAAAACGAAAGGGGTAAACACACAATGATTAAACATCTTTTCACATCCGAATCCGTAACCGAAGGACATCCCGACAAAATCTGCGACCGAATTTCCGATTCGGTTCTTGACGCAATTTTTGAAAAAGATCCCAATGCGCGCGTTGCCTGCGAAACTGCCGTAACGACAAATCAGGTTCTCATTATGGGCGAAATTAGCACAACTTCTTCGCCCGATATTGAAGCAATCGCAAGAAAAGCAATTTGCGACATTGGCTATGATTCACCGGAAAAAGGCTTTGACGGAAATACCTGCAAGGTCATCGTAACGCTTGACAAGCAGTCTGATGATATTGCAATGGGTGTTGACAAGTCGCTCGAACTCAAGGACGGCGAAGAGGATATATATAACCTAAACGGTGCCGGTGACCAGGGCATGATGTTCGGCTTTGCCTGCGACGAAACGCCGGAGCTTATGCCGCTTCCGATTTCGCTTGCACATAAGCTTACAAAAAAGCTTACGGAAGTTAGAAAAAACGGCACACTTTCCTATCTTCGTCCCGACGGAAAAAGCCAGGTTACCGTTGAATATGACGACGGAAAGCCTGTTGCGGTGACTGCCGTTGTTGTTTCGTCTCAGCACAGCGAAGACGTTTCGCTTGAAAAAATCAGAAAAGACATCACCGAATATGTCATAAAACCGGTTATTCCCGCTTCTCTTATGAGAGAGGACACAAAAATTTATGTTAACCCGACGGGTCGTTTTGTAATCGGCGGACCGCAAGGTGACAGCGGACTTACCGGAAGAAAGATTATTGTTGATACCTATGGCGGATATTCGCGCCACGGCGGCGGAGCATTCTCCGGCAAGGATCCGACAAAGGTTGACCGCAGTGCTGCTTATGCGGCAAGATATGTTGCAAAAAATATTGTTGCGGCCGGTCTTGCTTCAAAATGCGAAGTTCAGCTTGCATATGCAATCGGCGTTGCAAAGCCTGTTTCGGTTCTTGTTGAAACATTTAGAACGGCAAAAATTGAAGAAGCAAAAATTGCCGAAATCGTAAACAAGGTCTTTGACCTTCGCCCGGCCGCGATTATTGACATGCTTCATCTTCGCGCACCTATCTATAGTCCGCTTTCTTCATACGGTCATGTCGGAAGAGAAGAACTTGGAGTCCAATGGGAAAAAACCGATAAGGTTGACGAAATTCGTGCACTTGCCGGAATCGAGTAAAAATGAATGATTAAACGGACTGCTTCGGCGGTCCTTTTTTTGTAATATTAACGAACCGTTTTGCCATATACCTAATACAGTAACGCTGACCGATCCGCTTCGGGCGGCGAAAACGAATTCGGCGGTGAGAAAAATGGTTTTGCGTTCGGTTTTGGGACTTCTTTGCGGAGTGGGAATTTTCCTTTTTTCCGTTGTTCAAATGAGTGAAGCAATGAAAAATCTTTGCGGCGAAAAAACCGAGCATCTGCTTCAAAAATTCACCAAAAACCGCTTTTCGGGGGTTATTTGCGGCGCAGGATTGACAGCTGTTGTGCAGTCTTCGGCCGCCGTCACGGTGACTGCCGTTTCGCTTGCCGATTGCGGAAAACTAAGCCTTTCCTCCTGCGTCGGAATTATAATGGGTTCGAATATCGGAACAACCGTAACGGGCGTTTTGGTTGCGCTCAATTTTTCGTTTGCTGCACCGTTTCTGGTGCTTTTCGGAGCATTTTGTGCGCTGATTTCAAAAAACGAAAAGGTTAAAAACGTCGCGTTTTTTCTTTGCGCGTTCGGACTTCTTTTTGTCGGAATCGACACAATGAAAGAGGGCGCTCAAAAACTTAACGAAAACGGACTGCTTTCCGAACTTTTCGTGCGCTGCGATTCAAGACTTACCGGTGTTCTTTTTGGGTTTCTTTCAACGGCGGCGGCGCAAAGCTCTTCGGCAACGGTCGGCATTTTGCAATCGCTTGTTTCTGTCGGTGCAGTAAAAAGAGAAAGTGCGGTTTTTATCGTCTGTGGGCAAAACATCGGCGCAACGGTTCCGACGCTGCTTTCGGCACTTCGCGCAAACGACAAGGCACGTGCGGCGGCAATTTTTCATCTTTTGTTCAATATCTTCGGAACACTCGGAGTACTTTTGCTGTCATTTATTTTTCCGATTTCAAAAATATTTTCAAAAGTTTCAAACGGCGAAAGTTTTGTCTGCGCCGTTCATGTTTTGTTCAATGTGCTTTGCACGGCGGTTGTTTATCCGTTTTCGGTCAAAATTTCCGAGTTTTCAAAGACAATTTCAACGCTTTTGACGAAAAAAAGAAAAGCGACATCTGTTTAATCTTTTGTCAAACAGCAAGTGAAAAATATGAATAGAAAATTAATGTTTATAAAAAATTACCAATATTCCAAGAAAATATTGACTAATTCGTTTAAAAGTATTAAAGTTATTTTAAAGATTATCACTGGGAGGTGAATCTGTAATGGATAAGGTAAGAGAAATCGTTGCTGAAATCCTCAACTTCATCGAGGACTACATCAACCTCATTAAAAAATTCATCGAATCTTTTAAAGACATGGCAAAATAATTTGCTGAAAATTGTGATTTAAAAGACTGCCGCAATCGGAATTTTCCTTTGCGACAGTCTTTTTTTCTATCTGTTTTTAAGGCTTTTACGTTTACTTTTTCAAACGCATATGCTATACTTTATTCATATTTCAAAATTGATACCGGAGGATAAGAAATGACGAAGAAGAATTTTGCCAAAAGAAAACGCGGTGCCTTTTTTGCCGTATTGTTGATTGCGGTTTTCGCTATGGCTCTTTTGCCTGCGTTTGGAGAAGAAACTTCGGCAGCCGGACTGACTTATAAGGATTACACCTATGAACTTGACGGGACGAACGCCGTGATTACTTCGATAAAAGAGAGCGTGTTCGGCGAAGTTGAAATTCCGTCGAGGTTTGGCGTTATCGCCGTTTCGGCAATCGGAAAAGAAGCATTCAAAAATTGTGAAAACATTACGTCGGTCACAATTCCGGAAAGCATAAATTCCGTTGAAGAAGGCGCTTTTTCCGGCTGTATCGCACTCAAAAAAGTGACGTTCCTTTCAAAAAACGTGCAGTTCGGCTCAGGTGTTTTTGAAAATTGCAAAAGCCTTGTAGAAATCACAATGCCGAAAAGCACAGACGCAATTTCGAACAGAATGTTTTTCGGCTGCGGTTCACTTCAAAAAATCATACTTCCCGATTCAATAAAGTCTGTCGGAGAAAGTGCATTTGAAA
>DKDD01000178.1:5757-10547 GCA_002451715.1 Ruminococcaceae bacterium UBA6857
CGCTTGAAGAAATTGCCGTTCCCGAAAGCGTTTTAAGAATTGAAAAAAGCGCGTTTTCGGATACAAGGCTTAAAAAAGTTACACTTTCAAACGGAATTGAAAGAATCGAAGCCGGCGCATTTTACGGCAGTGAACTTACCGACGTCACAATTCCCGAAAGCGTGAATTTTATCGGTGAAAATGCTTTTGCAAAATGCAAGCTTACAGGGGTCATTATGACCGCAATGCCGGAGACTGTTGAAAAATCCGCGTTTGAAAAAGGCGACGACGAAAGAAAGCAGCTTGTCTTTTTTGGCTTTAGCGAAACCGACGTCAGAAAGTATGCCGAAGAGAACAGTTTTGCCTTTGCAAATATCAGCTGCCGCCACGACTCCGGGGAATTCGAGGTTGCCGAACGTGTTGAACCCGGTTGCGTTGACGATGGAAGACAAAAGGGAATTTTCTGCAAAAAATGCGAAGAATTTGTTTGCGGTGCGGCTGTAATTCCTGCAACGGGTCATAAGGCCGTTTTGAATGAGAATGTGCCTTCAACATGTATTACCAACGGAACAACAGGCGGAAAGCACTGTTCGGTTTGCGGCGAACTTATTGAAAAAGGCGAATTGCTTCCGCTTGGTGCACACACACCGCAAAGCGTGGTTTCCAAAAAAGCGACGGTTGATTCAAACGGAACGCGTGACAGTGTTTGTGTTGTCTGCAAAAAAATCCTCGGAAAAACACCGATTAAAAAAATCGGACTTATCTATCTTTCAAGAACAGCATATACATATAACAAAAAGGCGCACACACCGTCTGTATTTGTTTTTGACGCTGATGAAAAGCGACTCAAAGACGGCATGGATTACAACGTTACTTATCCGTCGGGAAGAACCAAAACGGGAAAATACACGGTCAATGTAAAATTTAAAGGCGATTATTCGGGCGAAGTTTTGCTCTCGTTCAGCATTGTTCCGGCAAAGACAGCAAAGCTTTCCGTCGAAGTTAAGGATTACAATGTCAGCGCAAAATGGAAAAAAGTTCCCGGGGCAGACGGCTACAGGGTATATCTTTTCAGGGAAAAAACTTTCATGAGAAGCGCCGACACAACAAAAACAAAGTTTACTTTTAAAAATCTTTCAAAGGGCGCAAAATATAAGGTCGTTGTCCGCGCATACAAAAAAGACGGAAAAGAAAAGCTTTTTTCAACCTATTCCGCAGGTGAAAGCTTTTTGACAAAGCCGCCGGCACCCGTTTGGAAAAACGCAAATGGCGCAAAAGGCAAGGTTGTTCTTTCGTGGAAAGAGCAGAAATATGTCACAGGTTATGTTGTCTATGTCTCCGACAAGGAAAACGGCAGTTTCAAAAAAGTCAAAGTTGTTAAAGACTCAACTTCCTGCACGATAACCGGACTTAAAAGGGGACGAACCTATTATTTCAGACTGAAATCTTTCAAAAAAGCAAAACGTCTCGGCTCAGTCTATTCAAAAGCCGGAAAGACTGTTTCGGTGACTGTTAAATAAAACGATTGAAAAATTCAAAGCTGCCGCAAAAGTGAAAAATGCGGCAGTTTTTTGTTTTTTGCCTGTTACCTTTGCGGTAGTCAAAAGCTTTTATGTGTTTCATTATGGAAAATTTTCGAAGGGGGTGAATTCGCACCAACACACGGAGCTTTAATAATGTTTGCGTTGAAAAAAGCATATGATTCAATTGCATCTCACAAGCAAAAAAAGCAAGCGGATGTCTCGAACGACGTCTTTATTATAAAGAAAATGTAAAAAAACAAAGCCGCTTGAAAAAAAGGCAACATATTATGCAAAATGAACGATTGACTTGTCGATAAAATAATTGTATAATAATTTGTAGCCGTTTGTCTATTAATGTATTATTCTGCCGAATAGACAGACAATTTTCTCTAAGGAAGTTGCAGTTATGAATAATTATCGTGTTATCGAAGTTAAGCAAAGCGTTTTTGAAGACAACAACAAAGACGCCGAAAAACTTCGCGCCCAAATGAAAGAAGAAAAAACACTTCTTGTCAATCTAATGTCCGCCCCCGGTTCGGGAAAAACAACAACGCTCACAAAGCTTATCGAAAACCTCAAGGCCGACACAAAAATCGGTGTAATGGAAGCCGATATCGATTCCGACGTTGACGCACAAACGATCTCGTATACCGGCGCAAAGGTCATTCAGCTCCATACCGGAGGAATGTGCCACCTTGACGCGGAGATGACAAGACAGGGCGTTCGCGAACTCGGAACAGAGGGGCTTGACCTTGTTGTTCTTGAAAATGTCGGAAATCTTGTTTGCCCGGCGGAGTTTGACACCGGTGCGGGACTCAACATGATGATTCTTTCCGTACCCGAAGGCCACGATAAACCACTCAAATATCCGCTCATGTTTGAAGTTTGCAGTGCGATGATCATCAATAAGATTGACGTTTTGCCGTATTTTGATTTCGACATGAAAAAGGTTGAAGAGTTTGCAAAAAAGCGCAACCCGAATATCAGACTTTTCCCGATTTCGGCAAAGACGGGCGAGGGTATTGACGAACTTGCCGATTACATCAGAGAAAAAGTTAAAGACTGGAAAAAATAAGAGGTTTTGCCATGCATGAATTGGGAGTTGTTTTTCATATCGCGGACAGCGTTGAAAAAATCGCAAAAGAAAACGATGCCGAACATATCCGCAAAGTCGTTCTTGAAATCGGCGAAGTTTCAACCGTAATTCCGGAATATCTGCTTGATGTTTGGAATTGGAATTGCAAAAGAACCGAAATGCTTTATGACTGCGAACTTGTGATTGAAAAAATTGACGCAGTCACATTCTGCCAAAGCTGCGAAAAAACATATTCAACCGTTGAACACGGAAAAATCTGCCCGTTCTGCGGCAGCGAAGAAACATATCTTATTGCCGGAAACGAAGTCAATATTAAGGAGATTGAAGTTGATTAGCCGTTTCCCGGTTTCAAAAACAATTGACAGCCGTTTCGGCGGCATATATTAATGAAAGGAAGTGTCTGCTGTGCCTGAAATGAGTAAAAAATATGTCCCTGCTCATATGCACGACCAAAACCCGAACCCGAAACTTTTGAAGTTTGTGCGCCGCGTTACCGACCGCGCCGACGGAAAAATTAAGGGTATCAAAACCGAAGACCCCGAATATTGGGGCTTTGCCTGCATTTTTGAAGATGAAATGACCGAACAGGAAAGGGAAAATGCTCTTGACCTTCTTCTTGAAATGAAAACAAGAGTGAAATATCCCTATGCCGACATGCTTGAAAAATGCAAAAAGCACGGCATGGACGTCAAAACCGCAGAAGCAATCATGCAAAAGCTTGCCGTTCTCGGAATGGTTGAATATGACTACGGCGATAAATATACAAAAGACGGTCCCATTCCCGGAACAACCTATAACAAAGAGGACAGACATTATTGGGTTCCGCTTTTTGTTCCCGGTTCCGCCGAATATACCAACATGAACACCGTTCTCATGGATAAGCACCCGGAGCTTGCAATGTTCTTTGAACGCATGACATTCCTTCCGCTTGAAAAAATTACCCAAATGGTTCCTCCCGGAGGAGCCGGAATCGGAATGCACGTTATCCCCGTTGAAAAAGCAATTTCGATGGAAAACACAACCGCCGATATCGAACACCTTTCATATTGGCTCAAAAGATACGAAGGTCACCTCGGCGCATCGATCTGTTCTTGCCGCTACGGCAGAAAAAAGCTTGACGAGGGCTGTGCGGATGATTACGACGGCTGGTGCATCGGCGTCGGCGACATGGCGGATTACTGCCGCGAAACGGGCAGGGGACGCGATATCACCTATGAAGAGGCAATGGAAATTCTCAAGCGCGCGGAGGACAACGGCTTTGTTCACCAGGTTACGAACATTGACGGCGAAAACAAGATTTTTGCAATCTGCAACTGCAACGTAAAAATCTGTAACGCGCTTCGCACATCTCAGCTTTTCAACACTCCGAACATGTCCGCTTCGGCATACAGAGCACACGTTAACAAACAAAACTGCGTTGCCTGCGGTCAGTGCGTTGAATACTGCCCGGCAGGAGCGCTAAAGCTTGGTCAAAAGCTTTGCAAAAAGGACGGAAGTGAAGTTCAGTATCCGAAGCAGGAACTTCCCGACGCAGTAAAATGGGGCAAGGATAAGTGGGACGAAGATTACCGCGACAAAAACCGCATCAATTGCCACGACACCGGAACAGCTCCCTGCAAAACCGCCTGCCCGGCACACATTGCCGTTCAGGGCTATCTCAAAATGGCGTCAAAGGGTCAGTATCGCGACGCGCTTGCGCTCATTAAAAAAGAAAACCCGTTCCCGGCAGTTTGCGGAAGAATCTGCAACCGCCGCTGTGAGGATGCCTGCACAAGAGGAACGATTGACGAAGCCGTTTCAATCGACGCGGTCAAAAAGTTCATCGCCGCAAAGGATCTTGAAGAAGAACACAGATTTGTTCCCGAAATTGTTGTTGCTTCAAACCGCGGAAGATGGAAAGAAAAAGTTGCAATCATCGGCGCCGGCCCGGCAGGTCTTTCCTGCGCATTCTATCTTGCTCAGATGGGTTACTATCCCACCGTATTTGAAAAGAACGAACGTCCCGGCGGAATGCTCACCTACGGAATCCCGTCATATAAACTTGAAAAAGACGTTATCGACGCCGAAATTGAAATCATGAAAGAAATGGGCATTGAAATCAAGTGCGGCGTTGAAGTCGGAAAAGACGTCACACTCGCTTCTCTTCGCGAAGAGGGCTATAAGGCATTTTACGTTGCCGTAGGCTGCCAGGG
>DKDD01000141.1:0-634 GCA_002451715.1 Ruminococcaceae bacterium UBA6857
TTGTTGATACATTCAACTTTTCAAAGATTTTTGAAAAGGCTGTTCTTCGCGACCCCGGCATAGGTATCGGCAAAAAGGAAGAAAGCCAAAAAGAAGAAAACGAATCGGATTCATCGGACAGCGACCTTATTCGTCCGCGCTATTCGATTGAGGAAATCGACATCGCCGAAAGTACCGAGAAAGAAACGGAGGGCGAAAAATGAACGTTTTTGTTTCAATGATCATCACCCTTCTTTACGCCATGCTTTTGCAGAATCTTGTGCTTGGTTCGGCATACGGAATCAGCGAAACAATGCGTATTGCGCGCACACCGAAGCACATTATAATGTATGCCCTGTCGGTTGGGTTCTACTGCTTTTTCGCATCCTGCGCCTGCATTTTTGCCGACAGAGCCGGTCTGACGGAAAACGCAAGTCTCCCCGTCCACATTGCAATTTACACGTTTGTTCTTTGCGTAATTTATCTTTTGAGTGCACTGTTCTGCGTGTACATTCTCAAGGCCGACAAAAAATACATGAACTCGCTCGGAATCTGCGCATTTAACACGCTCACTCTTGCCGTTCCGATAATCAATTTCAAAGCGAACCACACCTTTTTTGAAGCCGCCGGAACTTCGCTCGGCGCGGCCGGCGCG
>DKDD01000141.1:663-3959 GCA_002451715.1 Ruminococcaceae bacterium UBA6857
GTTCTTTCACTCCTTCTTATAAACGGCGGAATGCGGTTTCTTCAAAGCCGCAACATTCCTAGAGTTTTCAAAGGTACGCCGGCGCTTTTCATTTATGTTTCGCTTTTATCGCTGATGCTCTCATGCCTTTCGGGCGAAGCATTATTCGTATGAGGTATTTTTTCATGAAGAAACTTAAATTCAAACGAAAAAAAGAACCCTTTCCGAAAAATTCAAACGTAAGGGTTAAAAACAGTTATTACACCTTTTCAAAGGAATATCCCGCGGCAAAAATTATCAAAACAAAGCGCGTAAAACGCAAAAAAGAGCGTGTTCGCTCGGCTTTTCGTGCGGTTCTTGCCGTTGTTTGTTTTGTTCTGATTGCAGGGCTTTCGTTTTTTGCGGTGAGCCTGGGCTTGAAGTTTTCGAACAAGCCGATTGACACAGGTTCCGACTTTTCAAACACGGCGGAAGAAAACGGAGAAACTCTTTTTCAAACAGGTTCGCTCAAAGCTCTTTACATGCCGTATCAAAAAATTGCAAATCGCCGTGAACTTTCGTCTTTTATAAAAAAGATTCAAAGAAGAGACTGCAACGCCGTTGTGCTCGATTTCAAAACCAACACAGGAAAGCTTCTTTATTCTTCGCAGACCGAACTTGCACGAAGCGGAAAATGCGCGATTTTTGACAACGAGACGGTTAAGACGGCGTTGAGCGCATTTGAAGCCAAGGACATTGCAGTTGTTGCAAGATTTTTCTGTTTTGAAGACGAAACCGCAAGCCAAACCGACCCGAGCCTTGCTGTAAAATACAAGGACACCGACGTTCTTTGGCGCGACGATATTTCCGAAGGCAAGGGAAAAACATGGCTCAACCCATATTCCAAAGAAGCGAAATCATATCTTATTTCGCTTCTTTCCGAAGTTTCTTCGCTCGGCGTCAAAGGAATCATTCTTGAATCTGTTTCTTTTCCGAATGCCGACCTTTCCGCCGCCGGTTTTCCCGGCGAAAAAAGGCAAAGCGGACGAAGCGGCACACTTCTTGATTTTATCAAAGACGCAAGAAGCACCGTTTCAAAAAGCTGTTTTCTTCTTATCGGCGAAACCGCGTCCGACATACTCGGCACAGGCGACGAAAACTTTTCGCAAGAACTTTTGAAAAGCGACGCCGACGGAATTTGCACCGACACGCGTCTGCGCCCGGAAAGTTTTGTTGTCGACAAAAAAAGCGGCTATTCTTCAATGCTTTCGATGTTTTCTCAAATTAAGCAAAAGCAAGCGGAAACTTCTGCTTTTGTTCCGGTTATAAGCATGGATGAATACAGCCGAAAATACATCCGCGTCATGGGTGAAAGCGGTTTTGAAAACTTTATACTTTTTGACGAGAACGGAAAATATTGATTACAATATAAAAGTTACCGCCGCAACGGAGTTTTATCCTTTGCGGCGGTTGTTTTATAAAGTTTTTCAGCGTCCGTCATATATCAACACGTCGAACCAAAATTCAACGCCGTTTTGATGATTGATTGCGCCGTACTTTGCGTTTTGAAGACTCTGTGCTTCGGCAACAATTGCAAGTCCGAGACCGAAACGTCCCTGTTCGCGCGAATGAGCCTTATCTGCGCGATAAAAGCTTTGCCAAATGTGTTCAATGTCTTCGTCGGCAATCGGTTTTCCGCTGTTAAAAAGACTGATTCGATAATAATCTTCAACAACTTCACAGCTTATTTTAAGCTTTTTTTCGCCCTCAATGTGGCTGAGCGCGTTTGAAAAATAGTTGTTGAACACACGTTCAAAAAGGTCGCGGTCGCAAAACGCAACATAGTTTTCGTTAATGCTGACGTCAAGCGTTATTCCGTTATCCGAAAGATGTTTCATTCTTGAAGAAACAAGGGCGGTCACGGTTTCTTTAATCGGGAGCTTTTCCGGTCTTGCAACACGGCCGCCGTTTTCAAAACGCATAAGTTCAAGAAGCCGAACAACAAGTTTGTTCATTTTCTGCGATTCTTCAATAATAACATTGCTGTATTCTTCGGCATCTTCCTTTGTTTCGGCATACTTTATACCTTCGGCGTAACCTTGAATGATTGCAATCGGCGTTTTAAGTTCATGCGAAGCGTTGGCAATGAACTGCTTTCTGCCCTCTTCAAGGCGGCGTTCTTTTTCAATGTCGTGCTCAAGGCGTTCATTCTTCTTTTTGAGATCCTGCATTGTCATGTCGAGCGAAGCGGAAAGCGCGTTGACGCTTTTGCTGAGTTCGCCGAGTTCGCGAATCCTGAACGGCGGACAGACCTGCGAAAAATCAAGATTGCCGATCTTCTTTGTGATTCTGTTGATCTTTTTGAGCGGTACAATGAACGTATACGCATAAGCAAGAAAAATCAAGAAGATTATGAGCAGCAACGCAATGCTGATCCACAACATTGCCCAGCTTGCGGTTCTCGCGTTTGCGGAAATGACATCGAGCGAATAGTACATTTCAACGCCGGTGTTGTTTTTCAGAAAAGTTCCGTAAACAATATATTTTGCCGTTGCGAAGTATTCCTGCCGCGTTTCAAAATAGCTTTTTTCGTCAAGGTCAACGTGGTCAAGAATTTTCATGATTCTCGGCTTCATTTCTCCGCTTGAGTCCGATGAACCGAAAACCGAATCGTTGATATTTGAAGAATAAATCAACGTATCGCGCGGATAGTAAAGCTCAATATAAATATCATACTTTGCCTCTATGTCGGAAATATCTGTCATAAACTGCTTTGATTTGAAATCAAGCTGTTCAATACCTATTGCGGCGTCTTTCATATTGTTACGAACAACGCGGATAAACATATCCTCCATAAAGACGAACTGAAAAATTGTTATTACGGCAAAAATGAACACGAGAATCAAAAACGAAAGACCGCATCGCGCCATGAGCGTATCGCGGCTGATATGATTCTTACTCATTACAGATCCTCAATCTTATATCCGATTCCGTAAACGGTTTTGAGGTGGGCTGTGCCCCATTCGCCAAGCTTTGTTCTGAGCCTTGCAACATGGGAGTCAACGGTTCTGACATCACCGACATAATCAAAGCCCCAAATGCTGTCAAGAAGCTGTTCGCGCGAAAAGACGCGTCCCGGAGCTTCAAGAAGCTTTTTGAGTATGTTATACTCTTTCAAAGTCAGCTCAATTTCTTCGCCGTTGAGCCGTACTTCGTGCGCTTCATGATTGAAAACAAGGTTTTTGAGATTCTTTTCGCTTGCAAATGCGGAATTTGCACGCACACGGCGAAGAAGCGCTTCAACCCTTTTCATGAGTACGGACGGGCTGAACGGTTTT
>DKDD01000051.1:0-10506 GCA_002451715.1 Ruminococcaceae bacterium UBA6857
AAAAAAATGAGAAAAAGCGGAATTTTGCTTGCCGTAACATCGCTTCCGGGAAAATACGGAATCGGAACGCTCGGAGAAGACGCGTTTCGGTTTGTTGATTTTCTTGCTTCTTCGGGACAGTATTATTGGCAGATTCTTCCCGTGAATCCACCCGGTTACGGCAACAGTCCGTATCAGGCGCACTCCGCTTTTGCCGGCAATCCGTTCTTTATTGACCCGGCACTACTTGAAAAAAACGGTATTCTTTCAAAAGACGAGGAAGCTTCGCTTCGACTTTCAAACACCGGAAAAGTTGATTATTCAAACTTTAATCTTTCGAGGCTTGGTGTTTTAAAAAATGCTGCAAAAAGAATTTCCGACACGGACGAAAAATTTAAACGCTTTGTTGTTGAAAATGCGTACTGGCTTGAAGATTACTGCGCTTACATGGCGCTCAAAGAACAAAACAAAATGAAAGGTTTGAACGATTGGGACGGCGATATCACTCGGTACGACGAAAAAAACGCGCTTGCTCACAAAAAATTGCAATTCCTTTTTTTCACGCAGTGGGAAAATCTGAAAGCTTACGCGAACAAAAACGGCGTGCATATAATCGGTGACATTCCAATTTATGTTTCTCACGACAGTGCGGATTTTTTTGCGCACAAAGAGCAGTTTTTGATTGACTGGTGGGGGAACCCGACTCGCCTTGCTGGCTGTCCGCCCGATTCGTTCGCAAAAAAAGGACAGTTGTGGGGAAATCCGATATATAACTGGGAAATTATGGGAGAAAGTGGCTTTGAATGGTGGAAAAAACGCTTTTATTTTGCACAAAAAATGTTTGACGTGGTAAGAATTGATCATTTCCGCGGCTTTTATGAATATTACAGTGTTCCGTCCGGAAGTCTCGACGCTGTGAACGGCGAATGGAGAAAAGGTCCGGGAATGAATTTTGTCCGCGAAATCAAAAAAGCCTTTCCGTCGCTCGGAATAATTGCGGAAGACCTCGGTTTTCTTACTGAAGAGACAAGGGTGTTTTTCAAAGAAAGCGGCTTTCCGGGAATGAAAATTTTGCAGTTTGCATTTGATGAAAAAGACAGTGAGTATCTTCCGCATAACTTTTCAAAAAACTGTGTGGTATACACGGGAACGCACGACAACCCGACCGTTGTTGAATGGATTTGCGCGGCAAAAAAAGAGACGCTTTCGCTTGCCATGGACTATCTCGGCGCGCAGAAAATTGCAGACCTTTCCGATTGCTTTGTCAAAGCCGCTTTTTCAAGTGTTGCCGAAACCGCAATTGTTCCGATTCAGGATTGGCTCAAAAAAGGGAAAAACGGACGAATGAACACGCCATCAACGGTCAAGAATAATTGGGAATTCAGGATTCAAAACGATGAACTTTCAAATTCGCTTTCAAAAAAGATTCTCGATTATACAAATCTTTTTTCAAGGAATCAACCACAGGAGGAAACAAAATGAAAAAAATAATTTCTCTTTTTCTTTCATTCACTCTTCTTTTTGCGCTTGCGGCGTGTAAGTCAACAACAGAGGACACAACGTCAGGCAATGCGAGTGAAAACAAACCCGCAGCGGCAACCGAAATTTACTTTTTGAATTTCAAGCCGGAAATTGCTTCTGTCTATGACAAAATTGCAAAAGAATACAAAGAAAAAACCGGTGTAACAGTAAAGGTTGTTACCGCTGCGTCAAACGGCTATGAACAGACGCTGACGTCCGAAATTGCAAAGAGCAATCCGCCGACAATTTTTCAAATCAACGGCCCCGTCGGCTATCGCTCGTGGGCGAATTATTGCGCCGATCTTAAAGACACTGCGCTTTATTCGTTCCTTTCGGACAAGTCGCTCGCAATTAAAAGCGGTGATTCGGTTTACGGAATCCCATATGTTGTTGAAGGCTACGGAATCATTTATAACGAAGAAATAACCGATAAATACTTTGCACTCAAAGACAAGGGCACATCGTTTTCTTCAATGGACGAAATCAATTCTTTTTCAAAACTCAAAGACTTTGTTGAAGACATGCAAAGCAAAAAAAGCGAACTCGGAATCGACGGTGTTTTTGCTTCAACGTCGTTTTCAAGCGGAAACGCATGGCGCTGGGACACCCACCTTGCAAATGTTCCGCTTTACTATGAGTTTTCCGAGAACGAAGACTTTGACGACCCGACCCTTGCCGGACTCGGAACAAGCGATATAAAATTCACTTACAGCGACAATTTCAAAAACCTTTTTGACCTTTATATCAATAATTCCGGAACAGCTAAGAATCTTATCGGCAGCAAAAGCGTCAACGATTCAATGGCGGAATTTGCGCTCGGAAAGGTTGCAATGGTTCAAAACGGAAACTGGGCATATAAAGATATTTCCGACGTTGACGGAAATACAGTTAAAAAAGACAAGATAAAAATGCTTCCGCTTTATACCGGCGTAAAGGGCGAAGAAAACCAGGGACTTTGCATAGGTACGGAAAACTATCTTGCAATCAATTCAAAAGTTTCCGAAGCAAAGCAAAAAGCGTCGGCAGACTTCCTTGAATGGCTTTTCTCCTCGGATGAGGGCAAAAGATATGTTACAGAAGAACTCGGCTTCATTTCGCCGTTCAATACTTTTGACGAAGACGAACGCCCGGAAGATCCGCTTGCAAACGAAATTCTCAACTGGATGGAGAAAAAGGACATCAAAAGCGTTCCGTGGATTTTCACGTCTTTTCCGAGTGAAACGTTCAAGCAGGATTTTTCAAATGCACTTTTGCAGTATGCACAAGGTTCGATTGATTGGGACAAGGTTGTTTCAACCGTAAAAACCGCATGGAAAAACGAATATCAGGCGTCATAAAAAAATGAAGAGGTGGTCATTATGAGAAAAAGCTTGAAAAAATATTATCCGGTGTTCGTTTTGCCCACCTCTGTTGCATTTTTCATTGCGTTTGTTTTTCCGTTCCTTGCCGGAATTGTTCTTTCGTTCACAAAATTCACAACGGTAACGAACGCAAAATGGGTGGGATTTGACAACTATTTCAAAGCGTTTTCAAACGCGGATTTTCTTAATGCGCTTTGGTTCACGGTGAAATTTACCCTCGTTTCCGTTGTAACAATCAACGTCATTGCGTTTGCGCTTGCGCTGCTTCTCACGCGGTCAATCAAAGGAACAAACCTTTTCAGAACGGTGTTTTTCATGCCGAACTTAATCGGAGGAATCGTTCTCGGCTATATTTGGCTGCTTATTATCAACGGTGTTTTGCAGTTTTTCGGTGTGACGGTGACTTATGATGCAAGCTACGGATTTTGGGGTCTTGTTTTTCTGACAAACTGGCAACTCATCGGCTATATGATGATTATTTATATTGCCGGGATTCAGAATATTCCGACAGACCTTATCGACGCGGCAAAGGTTGACGGAGCCGGATTTTGGGGAATACTTCGCCATGTTATCATACCTATGGTTATGCCGTCGGTCACAATTTGCCTTTTTTTAACAATCACAAACTCGCTCAAGCTTTTTGACGCGAACCTTGCTTTGACGGACGGCGCGCCGGGGCGCGAAACGGCAATGCTTGCGCTCGATATTTATAAAACATTTTATGCCAGAACCGGCTGGCAGGGAGTAGGTCAGGCAAAGGCGGTAATCTTCTTCATTCTGCTTGCGGTTATTGCGCTTGTTCAGCTTGCGCTCACGCGGCGAAAGGAGGTTGAAGCATGACGAAAAGAAAAGAAAAATTTTCTCACGCAATTGTTTATATCGTTTTGATTATAATGTCTGCAATTTTTCTTGCGCCGATTTTCATTGTGCTTTTCAACTCTTTCAAATCAAAGCTTTATATCACGAGTGAACCTTTTGCTTTTCCGAATAAAGAAACTTTTGCGGGACTTGAAAATTATATCGGCGGACTTTCAAAAACGGGCTTTTTCAGTGCGTTCGGCTGGTCGCTGTTCATCACGATAGGTTCGGTTGCGGCAATCGTTTTGTTCACTTCAATGACCGCGTGGTATATCACAAGAGTAAAAAACAAATTCACGTCGTTTTTGTATTACGCGTTTGTTTTTTCAATGATCGTTCCGTTTCAAATGGTGATGTTCACAATGGTCAAAACCGCGAACGCATTGAAGCTTGATAATCCACTCGGAATAATACTGATTTATCTCGGCTTTGGCGCGGGGCTTTCGGTGTTCATGTTCAGCGGCTTTGTCAAAGGTGTTCCGATTGAAATTGAAGAAGCGGCGATGATTGACGGCTGCGGACCGATAAGAACGTTTTTTCTTGTTGTTTTTCCGATTATGAAACCGACCGCGATTACCGTTGCGATTCTCAACGCCATGTGGATTTGGAATGACTATCTTTTGCCGTATCTTGTTATCGGAACGGACTACAAAACGATTCCGATTGCGATTCAGTATCTTCGCGGCGGCTATGGTTCAATCGACATGGGAGCAATGATGGCAATGCTTGTTCTTGCGATAATTCCGATTGTTATCTTCTATCTGTTCTGTCAGAAATATATAATCAAAGGCGTTGTTGCGGGTGCGGTCAAGGGATAACCTTTTCTGCGCCCGAGGCGGAAAGGGCTTTTTATGGCAAGTATTACACTGAAAAATATTTTCAAAACCTATCCCGACGGTTTCACTGCCGTCAATGATTTGAGTCTTGAAATCAAGGACCGCGAATTTGTTGTTCTTGTCGGTCCGTCCGGCTGCGGAAAGTCAACAACGCTTCGAATGATTGCCGGACTTGAAGAAATCTCTTCCGGCGAACTTTACATCGGCGAAAGGCTTGTTAACTCGGTTGCGCCGAAAGACCGCGACATTGCAATGGTTTTTCAAAGCTATGCTCTTTATCCGGATAAAACGGTTTATAAAAACATAGCATTTGGGCTTGAAAGAAGAAAAACGCCGAAAGCCGAAATTCAAAAACGCGTTGCCGAAGCGGCAAAAATTCTTGATATCGAACATCTTTTGAACCGCAAGCCGCGCGCTCTTTCCGGCGGTCAGCGCCAGCGTGTTGCGCTCGGCAGAGCAATTGTACGTTCACCGTCTGTTTTTCTTTTTGATGAGCCGCTTTCAAATCTCGATGCAAAGCTTCGCACCGCAATGCGTTCCGAAATCACAAAGCTGCACAAAAATCTTGACGCAACTTTCATTTATGTTACCCACGACCAGACCGAAGCGATGACGATGGGCGACAGAATTGTTGTCATGCGCGACGGGGTGGTTCAGCAGGTTGCCGCGCCGCAGGTGCTTTACGACAGTCCTTGCAACATGTTTGTTGCGGGGTTCATCGGTTCGCCGCAGATGAATTTCATTGACGGTGTTCTCAAAGACAGCGAAACGGTTCTGCTCGGAAAGGATTCGATCAAACTTCAAGGCGGCAGGCTGAAAACCGTGGTTGAGGCGGGGCAAAAGGTGAAGCTCGGGGTCAGACCGGAAAACATTATTACGGAAAAAAGCCGCTTCATAAAAGACGAGCCCGTGCTGAAAGGCAAAGTGAACATTTGCGAACTTATGGGAAGCGAGGTAATTTTATATGTTGATTATATGAACACCGAACTGACCGTCAGAGCGCCGTCATACAATGCGCCGAAAGCCGATGAGGAGATTGAGTTTCAGTTTGAAAAGGAAAAGCTTCATCTTTTTGATGCGCAAAGCGAAGAAGCGATGATATAACAAAAGCAGCGGATTTTCCGCTGCTTTTTACTTTATCGAATAATTTTGCGTTTAAGTCTCGTCAAAAAGCAGATGAGCTTTTCTCTAATATGATCTCCGTGGTCGTGTTCGCCGGGACAGCCGCAGCGCGATTCGGGCAAATCATCGATGTATCTTCGCGTATATGTTTCGTAATGCGCCGTGTCGTTTTCGTCAAGTGTGATTATTCGGCAGCCGCGCACTTTTCCGTTTCCGTAGGAGTAAAATGTCATTCCGGGAGCCTGAATAAGGTCGATTCCTTTGACTTTGCCGACGAAAGAATTGTTGTGGTCATGACCGAAAACCGCGCCGATAACAGATTTCGCTTTGCAAAGCGTGTCAAGTTCTCCGCCGTTGACATAAGGCGGGCAGGGGAGTTCAAGCAGTGTTCCGCTTGCTTTTTCGTTCAGTTCAAGAGCGTACCGCTTGTCGTTGACTTTGTATTTTCCGTTCGGACTTTCTTTCAAAAGGTCGAAAATTTCGGTAACTGCCATGTGCTGAAAAACAAGGGAATTGACAGGATGACCGACTTCGTTTTGCAGTTTTTGACTCTCGCTTGTGAACCAATTCAGCTGGTCTTCGTGAACGATGTCATAAAAACTGCCATCTTTTCCGTAATACATATTGGAATCAAAAAGCCAAAGCGCAAAGGCAGTGTCTTTTTTGTTCGATGATTTTATTTTTATAACGCAGTTGCCGACGCCTGTTATCGAATCGTCGGCGTTATATGTATAGCATTTTCCGATCTTTGAAAAGGAAGCGAGCATGTGTTCTTTTGAAACCCCGTATTCCGCGTCGTGGTTGCCGAAGCAAAAGCAATATGGCACGCCGCGCAAAACAAGCGCAGCAAGAAGAAGTTTTGCACCCTTATCAAACTTTTCATTCGAATTGCAAACAACGTTGTCGCCGAGAAAAACAACAAGGTCGGGCTTTTCTTCGTCAAGAAGAAAATTTATATACTTAATCATTCTGAGATTCGGCTTTTCGTTGTCTTGGCAATCGGCAAGGACAAGCAGTTTGAATTTGCCGTTTTTATTAAAACAAAGCTCTTCTTTCGGATAGGGTTCGGGTTTCATTCCATCACCTCAGTCAATGATTGCCGTTCCGCTTTTAACCGCGTCGCAAAGAAATACCTGCCCAAACTTTTTTTTGAGCGAGGCAAAGCAAGCATGAGCGTCCGCTTCGTTTTTGAAAACACCGAAAACCGAAGGGCCGCTGCCGCTCATGCAGCAGCAGGAGCAGTTGTGTTTTCTCATTTCCGCTTTGATTACAACACGTTCGGGAACATCAATGAATTGTTCAAAAACGTTTTCAACGCGGCTGCAAACGCCGTCTGTGTCGCTGTTCATGACGGAAAAAAGCATTCCGTCGCGGTCAAGGTGACGGACTTTTTCGGCGGTGTCAAACGCTCTGTAGGCTTCACCGGTTGAAACGGACATTTCGGGTTTTACGATTATGATTTTTCCGAGCTTTAAATCCGGAAGATATGAAAGCACCGTGCCGGTATACTGAGCAAGCATTGTTCCGCCGAGTGCACAAAAAGGAACGTCCGAGCCGACTTTTGCGCAGATTTTTATAAGCTCTTTATCGGAAAGTTCGGGCGAAAAAAGCTTTTTGAGCGCGCAAACCGTTCCGGCGGCATCCGCACTTCCTCCGGCAAGACCTGCCGCGTGGGGAATACGCTTTTCGATACTTACAAGAACACCGGGATTTTGAATACCAGTTTCTTCAAAAAAAGCTTCGGCGGCTTTATATGCGATGTTTTTTTCGCCCGTCGGAATTGCGGGATTGTCGCAGCTTATCTCAATCTTTCCGCTTTCGGTTGTTTGAACCGAAACGGTGTCAAAAAGGCTCACCGACTGCATAAGCATAAAAAGGTCGTGGAAACCGTTCGGCAATGTTTTGAGAATGTCGAGCATAAGATTGATTTTTGCAAAGGCTTTAACAGTAACTTTCATCGGTGTTCCTTTCATAAATAAAGCTGTTATTTGTTATCTGCAATCTTAAAAAAGGATTACACATAACAAACGACAGATAAATTTTTAATAACGGGCGGCTGCGTGAGCCGCCCGTTGAGGTTTTTGTTTTATTCGCTGACTTCTGCAGTCTCGCTCGTATTGTGTCTTCTTGAAATGAGGGCAGAAAGAATGTTTTTGTTGTCCTCGTTGGTGAGCGGATACTTTTTCATCGGAATGATTGAAAGAAGAAGCCCGATCGCCGGCGGAATTGAGCAAAGGAAGAACATTACCAGTGCATATTTTGAAAAGTCATTTTTGAACGAAGCGCCTTCCATAAGTGCGGTGTTGCAAGCCTTCATATTGTCTCCGCTGAAGCCGACTATTGAATAGGCAATGCCTTGAATGATTGAAGCAACGCCCGAAGAAAGCTTTGTTGCAAACGACTGACCGGAGAAGAAAACACCGTCCGGACGAACGTTGTGGTGATATTCTTCATAGTCAACCGCGTCCGCAATAAGAATTGACTGCATAACATTGAGTGCGCCCATACCTGCGCCCGCTCCGGCAAAAACAACAAAGTTGACGGCAACCCAAAACGGTTTTTCAAGTTCTGTCGGTGCAAGAAGATAAACAACAAAAATGAGGGCAAACGCAACAGCACTGACTACCGATGAAACGTTATAAACGGCTTTCTTTTCATATTTTTCGCAAAGTTTCGGAACAAGGGCACTCATTGCAAACTGAGCAATAAAGATTGCGCCGCCGAGAACCACAAGATAAAGAGTGTAATTCTTCATTCCGTAATCGCCGAAGTAGTAATTCAAAAGCGGCATTGCAACGCCCATAAGAAGCATAATCGGGCTTCTTACAACGCTTGAAATAAGAACTTTTCTGAACGGTTCGTTGCTCCACATGAGTTTGAAGTTGTCTTTGATTGAGTTCTTTTTCTCACTTTGAGAAGTAACTCTTTCTCTTGTGAAAATTCCGACAAGCTGGAAAAGTCCGCAGCCGATAATTGCAAAAATCGAGGCAACAATAATAAATCCGTATTGAATTGAAACGTTTTTGTCGCCAACTTTAGGAATGAGTGATTTGCCGATTTCCTGCGCAAGCTGAATGATGCAGATAAGGACAATACCGCCGCCGATTCCTCCGGCAATCCTTGAAAGCGAAAGAATGCTTGAGCGGTCTTTTTCATCATCGGTCATGAGCGAGGTGATTCCCCAAAGCGGAATATCGCCGACGGTGTAGCTCATACCCCAAAGAATGTAAGAAATTGCAGCCCAACCGACAATCAAAGCATTTTGAAGGGTTGTGTTGTTTTGTGCCGAATACTGACCGTTGACAAAGCAAAGAATGGTTATAACAAGAATAACCGCCGGACAGAAAATGAGATAAGGACGGCATTTGCCCCATTTCGTTTTTGTTCGGTCAACGATTGTTCCCATCATCGGGTCGTTGATTGCGTCCCATACCCTTGCAATTGCCATAAATGTGCTGACAATCATTGCGGGGATAAAAATTACATTTCTAAAATAAAAGTCAAGCCCGGTTCCGACGATGTTATAAACCATGTTTTGACCGAGCATACCGAGAAGGTACATATTACGTTCTTTCTTGGTATAGGTGTTTTTGTAAATGGGGGTTGACATTTGATCACTCCTGACCCGGTTCGATCTTTTCGAACCGATTAATATATCAATTATAGACCCTCTTTTTAAGACCGTCAACCCGACTGAATTTTTTTTGTAGGAAGTCACAAAACAAGCCGCTTATTTTTGTGAGGGACAAATATAGACTTTAAATTATTTGAGCTTTTCAAGAACAGAAAGCAAAAGCTTGAACGTTCTTTCCGCGCTTTTTTTGGAAAGACGCTCTTTTGCCGAATGTGCGCCGAAAATATCCGGACCGAACGAAACGCAGTCAAGGTTCTTAATTTTTCCCGAAAGGATTCCACATTCAAGACCTGCATGGATTGCGCTGACTGTCATATCTTTTTTATACTGCTCTTTGTATGCTTCGCAGAAAACTTTTTGCAAAACGCTGTTTTCAAAAAATTCCCAGGCGGGATAGCCTGAATGTAAAGTTGCCTTTGCGCCGAGACTTTCCGCAAGAGAGGAAAGATTTTTTTCAAGTTCGTGCCGTTCTTCGTTGACCGAAGAACGAAGCGCGTGACTGAGTGTAACCGTGTTCGCGTCCGTTTCGATTACACCGAGGTTTAGCGAGGTTTGAACAAGACCGGGAACGTTTTGGCTCATTGAAACGATTCCGTTTTGTACGCCTGTGATATATGAAAGAACCCTTTCGCTGTCCTTTTCGGCGAAAAGCTCTGCTTCGTCCGCCGCGGCAAAAACAAGCGTTGCATTTTTGTCGTCTTCGCAGAAATTTTTCTTTGCCTCTTCAAAAAGGGCAAGAAGTTTTTCTTTTGCGGCGCTGTTCTTTTCAATCAGGCATGAAGCGGAAAAGGGGATTGCGTTGTCGGCGTTGCCGGCGCTTATCGAACCGATTTTTTTAATGCCTGCCTTTTTCAAAAGCGAAGCCAAAAGAACGGAGGCATTTTGTCTGCCTTTGTCAATTTCCGTTCCGGAGTGTCCTCCGGCGAGGGAAGTGACGGTAACAAGAACGGCGCTTTCGGCTTTTTCTTTTTGAACGTCAAAAGTCACGTCCGCTCTGATTCCTCCGGCGCAGCTTGTGAGAAGGATTCCTTCGTCTTCACTGTCAATGTTGATGAGTCTTTTTGATTTGAGAACCGAAACGTCAAGGGCATTTGCGCCGTCCATGCCGGTTTCTTCGTCAATCGTGAGAACAATTTCAAGCGGCGGATGGGGAATATCATCGCGCGAAAGAATTTCAAACGCATATGCCGGAGCT
>DKDD01000051.1:10542-12326 GCA_002451715.1 Ruminococcaceae bacterium UBA6857
AGCGATTCCGTCGTCACCGCCGAGGGTTGTGCCCTTTGCAAAAAGAAAATCTTCGTCTTCAAGAACGGTGAGTCCGTCGTTTTCAAAGTCGATTTCGGTTTTGCCGTCCGTTACGCAAACCATATCAAGGTGACCTTGAAGAATAACGGGTTCGCTTTTTTCAAAGCCCTTTGAACCGTTCTTAAAAATGATAATGTTTCCGCAGTCCTCACGAATAAACCTAAGCGAATGTTCTTTTGCAAAGTTTTCGCAGTAATCGCTGATTTTTTTTGTGTTGCCCGAACCGTGGGGGATTTTGCACAATTCTTTAAAATAATCAATGTATGTTTTCATTATAATACCGCTCCTTTAGTTATCTTTTGCAAGTTCGTCAAATTCATCTCTGAACCAGACGTTTTTAATTTCAAATTCCTTTTTGTTGAGGTAGCCGAGCGAACCGGCATCGGTGGTGAAATCGAACGCAAGCTTATATGAACAAAGGCACTGCTTTTTGAGTCCGCTTTTTTTGTTGAGCGCGTTTGTTCCGTATTTTCCGTCGCCCAAAAGCGGATGCCCGATTGAAGCAAAGTGCGCCCTGATTTGGTGTGTTCTTCCCGTGAGCAGTTCAACTTCAACAAGCGAAAGATTTCCGCGGCTTTTAAGCACGCGGTATTTTGTTCTGATAAGCTTTGAATTGTCCTTTTGACCCTTTGAAACAAAAACTTTGTTTTTGCTTTCGTTTTTTTCAAGGTACCCTTCAAGAAGTCCCTCTTTTTCTTTCGGCGTTCCGTGAAGCACGCAAAGATAGTACTTATGAATTTCGCGGTCTTTCATTTTTTGGTTGAGCACGCGCAAAGCTTCGGCGGTTTTTGCGGCAATCACGATTCCGCTTGTGTTGCGGTCAATGCGGTTAACAAGCGCGGGGGTGAAAGAAAGCTCATCGTCCGGTTTGTATTCGCCTTTTTCAAAAAGATAACGCTTGATTCTTGTAATAAGAGTGTCAATATATTCGCTGTCGTCGGGGTGGGAGAGAAGTCCTGCCTTTTTGTTAAGCAGCATGATGTTTTCGTCTTCATAAACAATGTCGAGATTTTTGGAGGCTGAAAGAAAATCGTAGCGAGTTTCGCTCTTTTCAAAAAATTCGTCGTTAATATAAAGGTCGATAACGTCGCCTTCGTGAAGACGGGTGTTGATTTCCGCACGCTTGGAATTGATTTTTATCCGCTTTTTTCTGATGTATTTGTACATGAGCGACTTCGGAAGATTCGGCAGCGATTTTGAAAGAAAGGAATCAAGCCGTTTGTCCGCGTCGTTTTTGTTAACGGTAAAACTTTTCAAATTTTTTCCTGCTTTCTTTGTGAAAGTATCTGTTCTTTAATATACCACAACTCGAACAGTTGCACAAGTATCGAACTTCAAAAATGTTCAAAATCACCAAAAAAAGAAAATCGGTTGACAATGAACTGCCGCTCACTTATAATTATTAAGAAGAGAGAATCATTACAGTAACGAGGCGATAATATGGGACGGATAAAAGAATTTCTTGACACAAAAATCGTAAAAGGCGATGTCGGCGAGGAAACATATCTCACCTGGCGCGAAACGCTCAGCTATGCACTCGGACGCGGTGCACAGGGCATGTGTTCGGGAATGACGAGCTCAAAATATGTCAATTTTTTCATCACCAACGTTCTTTTCAAAAACATTAAGAACGGAATGGGAATTGCTTCGAAAATCAGGTTCTTCTGCGGTATTTTTGATGCGATAAACGACCCGATAATGGGCGTTATTGTTGACAGAACCAG
>DKDD01000051.1:12350-17183 GCA_002451715.1 Ruminococcaceae bacterium UBA6857
GACAGAACCAACACCAAGGACGGAAAAATGCGGCCGTATATCAAATGGGCGCCGTTTTTTGTTTCGCTTGTTATGGTGCTTTTCTTCATCGGTTCGTCGAATGCCCCGGCGTGGTTCAACATTCTTTATACGACCGTTCTTTTCATCGGTCTTGACGTAACATATACCGCATTTGATATTCCGATGGGCGCGCTCGCGTTTTCAATCACTCCGAGCGGCGTTGAAAGAACAAAGCTTTTCGGAATCAGTTCAATCATTCGCTCGGTTGTCGGTGCGCTTCCGCAGGTTTTTGTTGCCGGCGCCGCGCTTTTGCCGTACTTCAAATCTCACACGCCGCAGTCATATTTAACGTCTGCTTGTGTCTCTGCGGTATGCATAATCGTCTTTACAAGAATAACATATAAAAACACAAAAGAACGCGCGTTCCACAGCGAAAACGTTCCGTCGGTCAAAGAATGTTTCAAACTCCTTTTCAAAAATCAGCCGCTTTTCATGCTGTTTCTTTCAAACATTTTCTTTGTAATCTGCAAGATTCCCGAACAGGTATCCGCGTATTTTGTTTCGGATTTGATGTTTGACAGAAAGTATAATATTTTTATCGACGTCATAAAATTTCCGGGCTTTCTCCTTGCGGGTCTTCTTGTTCCGTTTATCGTTGAAAAAATGGGAAAGAAAGCGGACTCGCGCCGAATCTATCGTTTTTGCTGCATTGCCGCAATCGGTGTGCATTGCCTTTTTGCTGTCGTAACATACAATGCACTAATGAACAAAAGTGCGGACGCGCCGGTTTCGCTCGTGTTCGGAATCCTTGTTGTTCTTTTCACCGGCCTTTCGGTTATACCGCTTGAATTTAAAAACCTTATTCAAAAAGAGATGGAAGCCGAAACGGTCGATTACGTTGAATATCACACCGGAAAGCGCGTTGAGGGAATAATGCTTTCAATCATGTCTTTCACGGGAAAAATCGAAAACACGTTTTCGGCTTCAATCGGTCTTTCCGTCCTTTCAAAAACGGGCTATGTTGAACATGCCGAAGGCTCTGTTGCGCAAAACGACGCAACGCGCCGCGCACTTTTTATCATGACGACGATTATCCCCGCAATAGGTTATCTTCTCATGCTCATTCCGATGCATTTCTATAAGATTACCGGAAAGAAACACCGCGAAATGATTGAAGAACTTGCCGTTCGCCGCGCCGCTCTTGCAGAAGCGGAAGAAGATGCTATCACCGAAGGCGGCGCAATCTGAAAAATAAACGAATATCGGGCGGCCGCTTTGAACGGTTGCCCTTTTGCTTTTTCGGCTTCAAAATTGTCTTAAAAATCTTTGCTATAATGTTGACAAAACGCGGCGATTGAAGTACAATAATGCTGTATGAACTGAATACTTTTGAGATATAATCTATGGAGATTCGAGAATAGAGATGATCCCATCAGAACACCGCAGGGGGAAGGTTTGACCTTTACTTCGGTGGCGGTGGCGTTTTCTGTTCTCTTTTTTCTTTGAATTGGTTCATCAACCGCAGACGGAGAATGTGTCTGCTTTTTTCAAACGGCCGAAAAGCCGCTCAATTTAAGGAGGATACGAAAATGCCGGGAAAATATGTACTTGCCCTTGACCAGGGCACAACAAGTTCAAGAGCCATTGTTTTTGACAAACACGGCACAATCATTGCCAAGGCTCAGAACGAATTTGATCAAATCTATCCGAAAGCCGGATGGGTTGAACACGATCCGCTCAAAATCCTTTACAGTCAGATCACATCAATCACCTCGATTCTCAATTCGGGCGATGTTGACGCAAAGGACATTGCGGGTATCGGTATCACCAACCAGCGCGAAACAACAATTCTTTGGGACAGAGCAACCGGAAAACCGGTTCATAACGCAATTGTCTGGCAGTGCAGAAGAACCGCAGACATGTGCGAAAAAATCAAAGAAGACAAAGAACTTTGCGATTATATCACCGCTCATACCGGTCTTATTATTGACGCCTACTTTTCCGCAACAAAAATTAAGTGGATCATTGACAACGTTCCAGGCGTAAAAGCTCTTGCCGAAGCCGGACAGCTCCTTTTCGGAACCGTTGAAACATGGCTCATTTGGAATCTTACCGGCGGAAGAGTTCACGTTACGGATTACTCAAACGCTTCAAGAACAATGCTCTTTGACGTTGACAAGCTTTGCTGGGACGAATATCTTTGCAAAAAGCTCGGCGTTCCGATGAACATTCTTCCGACTCCCGTTCCCTCAAGCCAGGTATACGGCTGGGTTGCAGGCGGAATTATCGGTATTGAAGAACTTGAGGGCGTGCCCATCTGCGGCGCAATCGGCGACCAGCCGTCTGCTCTTTTCGGTCAGGCCTGCTTCAAACCCGGAATGGCAAAGAACACCTACGGAACCGGTTGCTTCCTTCTTATGAACACCGGCGACAAGCGTGTTGAATCAAAGAACAATCTTCTCACGGGCGTTGCATGGAGCCTTGACGGAAAAACCACTTATTCAATCGAAGGCAGTGCATTCAACGCAGGCTCGGTAATCAAATGGCTTCGCGACGAAGTTCAGCTTATCGACAGCCCCCGTCGCTGCGACGAACTTGCAGAAAGCGTTCCCGACGCAAACGGCTGCTATCTTGTTCCGGCATTCACCGGTCTCGGTGCACCGTATTGGGATATGTATGCAAGAGGCTGCATTGTCGGCCTTACAAGAGGCGTTAACCGCGCCCACATTGCAAGAGCCGTCCTTGAAAGCATTACCTACCAGATGACCGACCTTCTTGAAGCGATGAGCGACGACTCCGGAATCGAAATTGCCGACCTTCGCGTTGACGGCGGCGCTTCGGTCAGCAACATCATGCTTCAGATTCAGGCGAACATGGCTCAAACAAAGGTTGACCGCCCGAAGACCGTTGAAACAACCGCTCTCGGCGCCGCATACCTTGCCGGCCTTGCAGTCGGCGTTTGGGACAGCCTTGAAGACATTGAAGCAAACCGCGAAGTCGACAAGATTTTTGAACCGACAATGAGCATGGAAGAAAGAAACAAAATCTATGCAGGTTGGAAAAAGGCAGTCGGAAGAGCAATGGATTGGGCAGAAAAAGACTGATTAAACAAAGGATGATAAGGATTTTTATCCTTTCACATAAAATTACAAATAATTTACAGGAGTGATAATTCATGGGTAAAGTAGTACTCGACTGGAAAACAGCCGAAAATTTCATTCGTGACGCATTCATCGGTGTAGGCGTTCCGGAAGAAGACGCAAAGATTGTTGTTGACGTTCTTCTTGAATCCGACAGACGCGGAATCGAATCTCACGGATGCAACCGTTTTAAGCCGATTTATATCGACAGAATCAACGATGGTATTCAGAACCCCGTAACCAACTTTGAAATCGTTAAGGAAACCGAAACAACCGCAGTTGTTGACGGTCACGACGGTATGGGTCAGGTCATCGGCTACAAGTCAATGCAGATGGCAATCGACAAGGCTAAGAAGTATGGTATGGGTATGGTTGTTGCCCGCAATTCCTGCCATTACGGTATTGCAGGTTACTATGCATCGCAGGCTGCAAAGCAGGGCTGCATCGGCATCACCGGAACAAACGCTCGTCCGTCGGTTGCTCCGACTTTCGGCGTTGAAGGCATGTTCGGTACCAACCCGCTCACCATCGGTATCCCGACTGACGAAGACTTCAACTTTGTTATCGACTGCGCAACTTCAATCACCCAGAACGGTAAGATTGAATACTATGAAAGAATCGGCGAAGACGTTCATCCCGGTACCGTTATCGGTCTTGACGGCGTGCCCGTAACCGGCGACGCAGGCGTTGCTCTCAAGAAGATTAGAAACGGCGAAGCTGCTCTTGCTCCTCTCGGCGGAATCGGCGAAGCTCTCGGCGGATATAAGGGCTACGGCTATGCAATGGTTGTTGAACTTCTTTCCTCTGTTCTTCAGGACAACAACTACGGTAAGGCTCTTGACGGTAAAGACGAAAACGGCAACAAGGTTCCCTATCATCTCGGCCACTTCTTCATCGCAATTGACACCAACCACTTCCTCGGCGAAGAATTCACAAGACATAAAGCAGGCGAAATCCTTCGTTCAATCCGCGCTTCAAAGAAAGCTCCGGGTGCAGAAAGAATCTATACCGCAGGCGAAAAAGAGTATCTCGTTTGGCTTGAAAGAAAAGACAGCGGTGTACCCGTAAGCGGCCCGGTTCAGAAGGAAATGTGCAAAGTTCGCGATGATCTCAAGCTTGATTACACCTTCCCGTGGGAGAAATAATTATTTGCTCTCTGTTCACTTCTAAATCAGATATATAGAGAATAAGAAAGGTCAGTGAAAAACAGTGGATTACGCAAAAGAATCCCTCAGACTCCACTATGAGTGGAAAGGTAAACTCGAAGTTACCCCTAGAGCTGCCGTAGACAGCAAAGAAGCTCTTTCGCTTGCATATACTCCCGGTGTTGCACAGCCCTGCCTTGAGATTCAAAAGGACATCAATAAGTCTTATGAGCTCACCCGCCGTTGGAACACCGTTGCCGTTGTAACCGACGGTACTGCAGTTCTCGGTCTCGGCGATATCGGACCGGAAGCAGGTATGCCCGTTATGGAAGGCAAATGCGTTCTTTTCAAAGCGTTCGGCGATGTTGACGCAATTCCTCTTTGCGTTCGTTCAAAGGACGTTGACGAAATCGTTAAGACCGTTTCGCTCCTTGCCGGTTCATTCGGCGGAGTAAACCTTGAAGATATCAGCGCACCGAGATGCTTTGAAATTGAAAAGAAGCTCAAGGAATGCTGCGATATCCCCATCTTCCATGATGACCAGCACG
>DKDD01000051.1:17210-21448 GCA_002451715.1 Ruminococcaceae bacterium UBA6857
ATGACCAGCACGGCACTGCAATTATCACTCTTGCAGGTCTTATCAATGCTCTCAAGCTTGTCGGCAAAAAAATTGACGAAGTTAAGATCGTTACCAGCGGCGCAGGTGCAGCAGGTATAGCAATCATCAAGCTTCTCATGAGCATGGGTCTCAAGAACGTTATCATGACAGACCGTACCGGCGCAATCTATAAGGGACGCGAAAAGCTCAACCCGATTAAGGAAGAAATGGCCGAAATCACAAACCTTAACTGTGAAAAGGGTACTCTTGCCGACGTTATCAAAGGCGCAGACGTATTCATCGGCGTTTCCGCTCCCGGAACCCTTACAAAAGAAATGGTTCAGACAATGGCAAAGGATCCGATCATCTTTGCTTGCGCAAACCCGACTCCGGAAATTTTCCCGGACGAAGCAAAGGCAGGCGGCGCAGCTGTTGTTTCAACCGGCAGAAGCGACTTCCCGAACCAGGTCAACAACGTTCTTGCGTTCCCGGGAATCTTCCGCGGTGCTCTTGATGTTCGCGCAAGCGACATCAACGACGAGATGAAAGTTGCCGCCGCATACGCTCTTGCAGGTCTTGTAAGCGACGACGAACTCAATTCGGAATACATTCTTCCGGCTGCATTCGATCCCAGAGTTAAAGACGCGGTTGCAAAGGCAGTTGCAAAGGCTGCAATCGACAGCGGCGTTGCAAGAATCTGATTTTTAGATTCGAGTTTTAATTAAAACAAACACACAAGTCAAGCGTTTCGGTGTGCGGCTTGTGTGTTTTTTGTTATATAATAAAAAATATTCGAAAATGCCTTGACAATACACAATGTGATGATATAATAATATTATAAAATATATCTAATTAAAAGGAGGTAAACTTTATGAAATCTTTGAAAAAGATTTTGGTGGGAATTGCGCTCATAATTTTTGGGTCGCCCTTGACTGTTATAGGTTTTGTGGCCGATGCAGGAATCTTCGGCATTTTCGGACTGCTTATCTCTATAATCGGAATGTTGGTTGTTTTGGTTGAATATTTTCTTTCAACCGTGGACTGGAATTCTTTGTAATCTGACATAACTTAAATTTAAAGCCGTCGCATGGATATTTTTGCGGCGGCTTTTGTTTTTTATAAGTTTTGCAAAGTTTTTTTGAAAAAACGCTTGACAAAATAAAAAAGTTTGATATAATAATGATAACGATTATCGTTATTGAAAAAGAAAGGAGCTTGAAGATGCTGAAAAACAGTCGTCAGCGTGACGCGATTCTCAACTCTCTCCGTTCAAGAAAAGATCACCCGACGGCCGAACAGCTTTTTTTCGACCTAAAAGGGGAGTATCCGGCGCTCAGTCTTGCAACGGTATATCGAAACCTCAAGGTTCTTGAAAGCGAAGAAAAGCTGATTAAATTTCACACCGACATCGGCGACCGTTTTGACGCCGACACAAGTGAGCATTATCATTTCAACTGTCTTCTTTGCAAAAAGATAATCGACCTCAGAATCGAGAACGGCGAAGGACTGTGCACGCTTTTCAAAGATTTTGACGGTGAGATACGTTCCTGCAATTTGCAGCTTTTCGGAATCTGCCCCGAATGCAAAAGAAAAAACGGGAACGAAAACAATATTCACTGATTTAAATTTATTTTATGGAGGTTTTCAGTTATGAAAAAGTATTATTGCCCCGTATGCGGTTATGAGACCGACGACCCGACCGAAATCTGCCCGATCTGCAAAGCAAAAATGAAAGTCCGTGAAGAAAACACAACTGCCTGGGCTGCCGAACACATCGTTGGCGTAGCTAAGGACGCACCGGAAGAAATTCTTGAAGGTCTTCGCGCAAACTTCAACGGCGAATGCACCGAAGTCGGAATGTATCTTGCAATGGCAAGAGTTGCCCACAGAGAAGGCTATCCCGAAATCGGCCTTTATTGGGAAAAGGCTGCTTTTGAAGAAGCAGAACACGCCGCAAAATTTGCTGAACTTCTCGGCGAAGTTATCACCGACAGCACCAAGAAGAACCTTGAAATGAGAGTTGCCGCAGAAAACGGCGCAACACTCGGCAAGACCGAACTTGCAAAGAAAGCAAAGGAACTCGGCCTTGACGCTATCCATGACACCGTTCACGAAATGGCTCGCGACGAGGCCCGCCACGGCAAGGCCTTCGAGGGACTTCTTAACAGGTATTTCAAATAATCACTTAAAACAAAGGAGGAACGCAATATGAAACACGTTTGCCCCTGCGGCTATGTTTACGACCCCGAACTCGGCGATCCCGAAAACGGCGTAGCTCCCGGCACAGCTTGGGAGGACGTTCCGGAAGATTGGGTCTGCCCCTGGTGCGGACTCGGCAAGGACGCTTTCGAGGAAGAATAATAATTAAAGTTAAAGCCTGTCGCTGAAAAGCGGCAGGCTTGATTTGTATATTTTGCAAAAGATTAGATTAATTAATGATACAATTGATGCATTTTATCTCCAATGACGATCGTTATATGGAGTATCTTTAACTCCTTTATTGTTTAATTCTTTAACCATATGATCAAGCTTAGGTTTCCAAAAGCCCTTAAACCATGCGGTGTTTCCAAACCATTTTACAAGAGTAGGACTTATTGCATAGTAAATGTGAATGAAAGCCCTACCATGGTGAGTCTTTGATAAAGTGTTATCACGGAAGCGTCTTAAAGTCCACACTTGTGGACAATCATAAGAACCATATACTGCTGTTGCAACGTAACATCCATCGTTAGAATTTGTTTTTGACTCGATTGATGGAACTTTAAAAGAAGGGTCAAGCTGATGTATTTTTTCAGCATATTTTTTAATTAATTCAGCCTTTATAACATATTCTTTTACTCCCAAAGAAGGCTCAAATTGCATGTTTGCAATTTGGTATCTGGCACGACGGATATTAAGCAAACATTCGTTACACACTTTTTTATATGATTCGCTATTTTCACTTATTATGTCCTCAAGCTTTTTCTCAATAGGATTATATGCAAGAACACAGCTTACTATTGTGTTCACGGCTGTCGGGCGAATATTACTATACATATTGCTATTTACTTTTCCCGTGGGCGTTAATATGTTTCCACCCTCATATTTGCGTAAAAGATTTGCGCCGGTTGAAGCAATTAGCACCAGCTTATCAGAAGTCTTTTGTGAAATAGTTTTTATTCTTTCTTTTGCTTCATCCTCGCTACAATTAATAAGTGCCATGTCGTAAGCTACCGGAATAGTATTTCCAAGTTTATCTGCAACAGATCCTGCTTGTGCGTTGGTAAATGAAGTGAACTCTCCAAGATATGAATAGAAGTATGCTTCCCAGTCATTTGGATTTTCATCAAGGATTTGCTTATAATACTCGGCTGCATGTTCAAGGTCATTGACTTGAAGAGATTTTCTTGCACGGTCATAGAGGTTTGCTATTTTTTTGCTATTATCAATTTCTACCATCAATTTTTTAGCTTCTTCTATTGAGTATTTTGTGCCACAATGCTCGCAAACATAAAAATTATCTTGTTTTATAAATTCATTACTACTACACATTTCACAAACTATAGCTTTCATTTCTATCACTCCGTTTTCTTATTTCAAAAGTGTAATTGCTACTTTTTTGTTTTTCAACCCTCCTAAAAATAAAAAGTGTGTGCAAACCGAAGTATGCACACACGAAAAACACAAACTTCGTTTTGCTACCACACAAAAAACTTAATCTCAAACCCCACATTCAGAAGTCGCGAAAAAGGAAGCTTGCATTTTTACCATAAGTAAAAACACCAACTTCTAAAACGGGGGATATTGAATTTTTTGTGTGGTACCCACATTATAGCAAATTAAACCGCCGACTTCAAGTGAAAACGGAATTTTATTTTTAAAACACTGCAAAGAAAAAACGGACGCGTGAACGTCCGTTGAAAAATTTTTATTTGCTTGCTTTTTTCAAAAGCGATTTAATATCATTTGAAGTGAAAACATATTTTTTGTCGCAAAAGCGGCAGCAGACTTCGGTCTTTTCGTCCTCAGCCATGCTCAAAAGCTCGTCCTTACCCGTGCTGATGAGGGCGGACTCAACGCGCGAACGCGAACAGTTGCATTTGTAAACAGGGGAGGCGGTGTCAAGTACCTCAAGCTCAAATTCCGAAAGCGCGTGGCGGCAAATTTTCTCCGGACTCATGCCCTGTGTGATGAGCGTTGTGACCGGCTCAATGTTTTGAATCGAGCGTTCAACCTTTTCAATCGTGTCGTCCATAGCC
>DKDD01000087.1 GCA_002451715.1 Ruminococcaceae bacterium UBA6857
GTCGTTCTCCATACGGAGAACGTGGATTGAAATCGTTTGTTCCAAAAACGCTCCGCGGCGTCAAGGGGTCGTTCTCCATACGGAGAACGTGGGCTGAAACTTGCAAAATACTATCTTCTGTGTTACAATAATTATACGTCTTTTTCCATACGGCGAAAGCATTATTCGCCTATAAACACTTATAACAAATCCGTGGCAATATTATCCTATGAGTCATAGCTGTGACAGAATTTGACAAACAGTCCATAGTGTTCTAATAAATTATAGTACAAATTAGATCATGTGGTACGTTGTGCCACATATATAAAGCTTCAGTAGCTACACTCCTGTAGCGTTATATATTTGTTATCTTTAGGGTGAGTGTCAATAATTTAGAAAGGATATGATGTAGCCTCGGTTATATCATACAAGCCGATATGAAAATTATAAAAGCAGAAGATTACGGAATAACAAACGGCAAGGAAATAGGCGCTGAACTTGCCGAAATGCTAAAAATAATTGCTGAAACCGACGAAGAAAAAACGGTTGAATTTGAAAAAGGTACATATTTTATTGACAGTTCCAAATGCAAACAATATATGTTGATTATTACAAATACTGTAGGCGAGAAAGAGTTTAAGCCGGACGAAAAGTCGCACCTAAATGCGGTTCCGTTCTATTTTTCGGGTGTTTCAAATCTTGTCTTTGACGGAAACGATTCAGTGTTTATCATTGACGGAAAAGTTACAAACGTTGCTTTTGAAGATTGTCAAAACATCGAGTTTAAAAATCTTGAAATACGTCATGCGCATCCGGATATGCATGAGCTGAAAGTTGCAGCGAAAACTGCTTTTAGTGTGGATTTCGAAATTGACAAAGATTCATCGTACGAAGTTAAAGATAAAAAACTTCGTTTCTTCGGAAAGGATTTTAGATACGTTGCCGGAAACAGCATAAAGTTTGACCGATGGATAGGGCTCATAAAAAAAGAAACGCCCGATAAAGTCGAACGTGTACTTCATCCGCTTGCTTATTCTCTTGGTGTAAAAGATTTAGGCAACGGAAAAATCCGAGCAAAATATTTTTCAACTTCAAGATTCGAAGTTGGCAACCGTTATTACATATATGATGTTCGCCGTCAGTTTGCGGGAATTTTTGTTAATCGCTGCAAGAATATTGCGCTTAAAAATATCAAACAGCGTTTCAATTACTCACTTGCACTTGTGGCACAGGATTCGGAAAATATAACAGCCGAAGAACTTGACTTTTCACCGGAAAAAGGTTCTGTAAGAAAAATGGCATCCGTTGCTGATTTTGTTCAGCTTTGCATGTGCCGAGGAAAAATTACTATTAAAAATAGTTTTTTCGAGGGAGCAGGCGATGACTGCCTGAATGTTCACGGTGTACATTTTAAAATTGTTGATAAGCATGAAGATGAAATCACGGTGCGATTCATGCATCCTCAAACTTTTGGGTTTAATCCGCTTCGCGTAGGGGATAAAATTGCCTTCATTGATATTCAGACACTGCTTGAAATTGGAACAGCTCTTATAAAATCGTCCGAACTTATTAATGATTATGACATCAAACTTAAACTCGACAGCACAGAAAATGCCAAAACAGGTATGGCAGTCGAAGATGTTGATGCGTGTCCGGAGCTTGATTTTGAAAATAACACTGTGTCAAGAATCATAACAAGGGGTCTTTTAGTTACAACGAGAAGAAAGGTAAATATTGAAAATAATCACTTTATCAGTAATTCGATGAGTGGAATACTTCTTTCAGATGACGCGAAAAACTGGTACGAAAGCGGAATGTGTCGTGATGTCACAATTAAAAACAACATCTTTGATTATTGCGGTCAGACACCGATACTTATTAAGCCCGAAAATGCCAAGCATGCCGGTGCTGTACATAAAAATATAAAAATAATCAAAAATGAATTTAAAAATTATACAGGAGTTTGTGTTGATGCAAAATCAACCGACAACATTATTTTAAAAGGCAATAAGTTTTCACAAAAAAAGGTTATTAAAACAAATAATTGCACAAACGTTGAACAAGAAGAGTAATAAAAAGAGCTGCCGTAAATCACATCATGATTTTGCGACAGCTCTTTTTGAGGGCGGTGTAAGCGTGACGGCACCATGTGACTAAGTTCGATTTCAGTGAACGCTTTGGAGTAAGCTTGAAAGTACCTTTTGTTTTTTCGTTATAATTGATACTGAACGGAATCTAGACGCAAAGCGTCATCGCCCATTGCTCTCGGAAACGACTCGCCGTTCTTTTCGCGAAAATTGGAAGGTGTTATCGACTGTCGTGTATTGTTTTGTTGATAACCAAACCTTTTGTGAATCGTTGCTTGATTGGTTGATTGTTTGCCGCTTGCGACCATACTTCAACAACAAACAGTGCGGAGCGGTTGTTATATGGACAAATCATATCTTTAACCTCGATTTTAGCAATAAAAAAACGCCCACCGTTGTGAGCGTAAAACAAATGCAACAATTAACAATCGAAACAAACATAATCATGTACACGTTGCGCTTCTCTTCCGAGCGAATTATAGTCCACCCGGTTTCATCAAAGCCGTAATCTAATATCCAATCGTTAAGTCCTATTAAAAACTCACGGCGATTATCGGTGGTAAGAAGAAAAGAGTCATCACCTATATTCTTTTTGATGAATTCGATATCACTATCTCTGAGATTAAGCATAAATCATAACTCCTTTTAATTGATTAACACAACAGAACTTAGCCACCCGTATGAAATGATTTTAATAACTTCATTTTTTTGACTTGCATTTGACTTGCATTTTTTCTTTTAAATAGCCGCAAATAGCAAGAAATAGCGTAAAAGCGGGTAGCGTTTTGAGAATTAAAAAACGCCGAAAACCCTTGATACACAAGGCTTTTCAGCGTTTTTGTTGCCGCTTTCGAAAGCGGCGCCGTGGTGCGGGTAGCAGGACTTGAACCTGTACAGAGTTGCCTCCACAAGAACC
>DKDD01000112.1:0-3416 GCA_002451715.1 Ruminococcaceae bacterium UBA6857
ATTTGTGTAACTCGTTTTATGCAGAGCAAAAAATCGACGGTTCCGGGCGGAACAAAATCCGCCCCTACAATATTATTCTATTCATGCCTTAAATGGCCGACAAGCTCACACCCGGGAATTACAACGGCATTATTGTTGAAAACATTATGAATTGGCTGACGGAATAAAAAAACACATAAAGAAACAGGAACCGCAAACAAGCGGTTCCTGTACCCTTAAACAATTGTTTAATTGTTGTTAAGATT
Organism: Ruminococcaceae bacterium UBA6857; assembly: GCA_002451715.1. Classification (GTDB taxonomy): domain Bacteria; phylum Bacillota; class Clostridia; order Oscillospirales; family Acutalibacteraceae; genus UBA6857. The sequence continues at coordinate 246 of DKDD01000112.1, forward strand.
AGAAAGTAATGTTGTCAATGTAGAGAGACTCAGTTGCACCTACATCGATCTTAATGCCAAGAGCCTTCTTAATGAACTTAACGATAGCATCAAAGAACTCCATAAGCTTTGCCCAGATATCTTCAAATGATTTGATTTCACTTGCGCTCATTGTAAATTTCCTCCTATTACGCAATATTTATTGAAACTTCCGTTTCAACATGGCTAAATTATATATCATCGGACTTTAAATGTCAATACTTTATTCAAAAAATTTTAATATTTAAGCACTTTTAATATTTTAAGTCTGTTTAAAACTATATAAAAATCAACAAAATAATTGTAAAAATCCAGTTCTTTTTATAGGCATTTTATATAAAACACAGGACCCGCTCAAAGAGCAGGCCCCACATTTTAAAATTTCAAATTTTAAAACGATTCAGTGAAATTATTCACCTTTAGTTGTAGCGAAGATGCTGTCATCCTTGAGAACGGTGTCCTTAAGGAACTGCCAAACCTTCTGAACGAGCTCTACGAATTCAGCCCAGTTAGCGTTAAGGAAGTTAACAACCTTTACGAGTGCGTCTTTCATTATTCAATTTCCTCCTTATTACCCAAGTCTCAATCGAAGATCATTTTCTCTCTTCAATCTGGCTATATTTTACACTACTCTTTAAATAATGTCAATAGTTAATTCAAAAAAAGTTCATCTTTAAGAATTCTTAAAGATACAAGTTTTTAAATCAAATTTAAAGCGCGGCTGTTCAAAACACAAAAAAGACCGCCTTTCGGCGGCCTTGAAAGTTTTGCGGTTATCTTTTGATAATATCGTTAAGTCTGAGGAATTTGAAAATTGCTTCAAAAATCTGGTCGAAAACGGCAGCAACTTTCTTAATTGCATTTTGGAAAGCATTGATAATTGTATCTCTCTGCTCTTCCGGAATGATGGGTTCGATTTTGCTGTCGCCCGGTTTCTGATCCTTGTTTTCGCAACAGGAGCATGTGCAGTTGCACGGCCAAATACCGCTGCATTCGCCACAGCAAGTGCTGCCCTTGTAATGTCCGTCTTCACCCTTTGCGCAGGAAAGAAGATAGGTTTCGTCAAGATACGGGCACTGAACGCAGCAATGGCAACCGTTGGGGATTCTTGTGCAATCCTTGCAGGTGCAATACGGCATGTCAATTTCTTCGGCAAAAACGCTTATTGAAGAAGCGCAAACCGAAAACAACATAAGTACGGCCAAAAATAATGATAATGCTTTTTTCATATTGTTATCCTCCTTTGGGAAGTATAATACTGTGAGTATATTATAATTAATAAATTGTTAAAAGTCAACAGCAATTACGATTTTTTCTGTTCGGCAGACAAAAAAATGCCGCCCGAGGGCGGCAAAATTTTTCATTTTGACTTATGCAGCCTGTGCAGCGGGAGCGGTTGTGGGTTCTTGATCGCCCGGCTTAATAAGGCTGTTGATGAAATCGGTAATCTTGTTAACAAGGTCACCCTTATCAATAATGCCGAAAATTGTTCCGATCTTGACAAAGACCTTTGCAAGCTTGAGAGCGATTTTTCCGAGCTTGAGAGCAACGGGAATCATCCAAGCGGGAAGATCCATCGGATCAAACGAATCTTCTGAATCGGAAGCTGCGGTTGTCTGCTCTGCAGGAGCTTCGGCAGCAAAAGCAACCATTCCGGTTGAGAAAAGCATGATCATTGCAAGAACAAGTGCGATAACTTTCTTCATAATAATTGCCTCCTATAAATTGGTAACTTTATTATATATCCTCGGACATAAATTGTCAACAATTCTGTGAACTTTTTTGATTTTTAAACAAGTGCGGAAAATTCTGTTCGGTATGAAGGCTTTTTTTTACAAATACACATGATTTAATATTGCAAAATAAAATTCCGTGTGATAAGATAATGATGTACCTTTTTGAAAGGAGGAAAACAAAATGGGACTTATTGCGCTTTTTGTTCCGTTCACGGCTGTTTATTATGCAATTTTGTGTTTGATTTATCCGGACGCTGTTGCAGAAGTAATGGTTGAAGACTTGAAAGAAAAGTTCAACAATCTCTTCAAAGACAAAACGGATATCAGCTCGTTTAACTGATAACATAAGCTCAGCCGCCGCAATGTGGAAAGTTTCACGTTTCGGCGGCTTTTATTCTTCATAGAAAGCGAAAACTTTCGGCTTCGTGTTTTGCCCAAAGGGTAAAACGCTTCATATCGCCCCGCGATACTTCATTGCCGAAGACAAAAAAGAGCCACCCTTGCGGACAGCTCTTTTATTAATTAGAAATTAGTCGTTGATAGCGGTAACAACGCCTGAACCAACAGTACGGCCACCTTCACGGATAGCGAAACGAAGACCTTCTTCGATTGCGATCTCGGTGATAAGTTCAACGTTCATTTCAACGTTATCACCCGGCATGCACATTTCGGTGCCTTCCGGAAGAGTGATTACGCCGGTAACGTCGGTAGTTCTGAAATAGAACTGCGGACGATAGTTGTTGAAGAACGGAGTGTGACGTCCGCCTTCGTCCTTAGTAAGGACGTAAACCTGACCCTTGAACTTGGTGTGCGGATGGATTGAACCGGGCTTTGAAAGAACCTGGCCGCGTTCGATTTCGTTTCTCTGAATACCACGAAGGAGGCAGCCGATGTTGTCGCCGGCCTCTGCATAGTCGAGGATCTTACGGAACATTTCGATACCGGTGCAAACGGTCTTCTTCTTTTCGTCTGAAAGGCCAACGATTTCAACTTCTTCGCCGGTCTTAAGTTGTCCACGTTCAACTCTACCGGTAGCAACAGTACCACGACCGGTGATGGTGAATACGTCTTCAACAGGCATAAGGAACGGAAGGTCAGCCTTACGGTCCGGAGTCGGAATGTAGCTGTCAACAGCGTCCATGAGTTCCCAAATGCAAGCGATTTCCGGAGCGTTGATGTCGCCGCCGTTGTATTCAAGAGCCTTAAGAGCCGAGCCCTTGATGATCGGGCAGTTTTCATCAAATTCATACTCAGCAAGAGTTTCACGGATTTCCATTTCAACGAGTTCAAGAAGTTCTTCGTCGTCAACCTGGTCAACCTTGTTCATGAAAACGATGATTGCGGGAACGCCAACCTGACGGGCAAGAAGAAGGTGCTCTTTGGTCTGAGCCATCGGGCCGTCGGTAGCAGCGATAAC
>DKDD01000112.1:3581-3711 GCA_002451715.1 Ruminococcaceae bacterium UBA6857
TGATACCACGTTCTCTTTCTTCGGGAGCCTTATCGATCATGTCATATGCTTCGAACTGAGCAAAACCCTTCATAGCGAGAGTCTTGGTGATAGCAGCAGTAAGAGTGGTCTTACCGTGGTCAACGTGACC
>DKDD01000192.1 GCA_002451715.1 Ruminococcaceae bacterium UBA6857
GAACTGCTATTGAATTTATGCATTGAAAAAGGTTAGATTTTTTGGGCGGAACAAAATCCGCTCCTACGATATAATTCTTATTTGAAAGGCTGTGCATTTTAGGTCAACAAGCGTTTTTTCAAAGTCAGATAATAGATGAGAGATAATATATAATGGATAATAGATATTTTATGTAATCATATAATATGAAAGCGATTTAAAAAAAGCTGTCGCATCGGAAAACCGAATACAGCAGCAAAAAGTTGATTATAAAATTATTTCGTGCCGAAAATTCTGTCGCCGGCATCGCCGAGACCGGGAATAATATAGCCGTTTTCGTTGAGCTTTTCGTCAAGAGCGGCACAATAAAGATCAACGTCCGGATGAGCTTTTGTGAAAGCTTCAATTCCCTCCGGAGCAGCAATAAGGCAAAGGAAACGGATTGATTTCGGATTTCTGAGCTTAATCTGGCTTACTGCGTCGATTCCCGAACCGCCGGTTGCAAGCATCGGGTCAACAACAAAAACGTCGCGATCCGAAATGTCCTTAGGAAGTTTGCAGTAATATTCAACGGGCTTGAGGGTCTCCTCGTCTCTGTAAAGACCGATGTGGCCGACTCTTGCCGAGGGAACAAGAGAAAGGATTCCGTCAACCATTCCAAGACCTGCACGAAGAATCGGAACAACGGCAAGCTTTTTGCCGGCAAGGTGCTTAACGGTTGTTTTGCAAATCGGGGTTTCGATTTCAACGTCTTCAAGCGGAAGGTCGCGTGTTGCTTCATAGCACATGAGCATTGCGATTTCGGAAACAAGAGCACGGAAATCTTTTGAAGAAGTCTTTTTGTTTCTGAGGATTGAAAGCTTGTGGAGGATAAGCGGATGGTCGAAAATTGTTACGTTCTTATTCATTTCATCAAATCCTTTCTTTTGCCGCACGAACGAAAAAGCTTTGCTGACCCCCTTGGTCAGTCTTTTCGGTCGCGGTAACTTGCGAAAAACCAAAAAACTCAAAGTTTCGCGCTTTTTAAGGCTCAAATTTCGTTTACCTCATATTTTTGGGCAAAAAAATTTTGTGCTCTTCAAAAGAGCGATTTTTGTTTTTCAAGCTGTTCACGGTTACCTAATTTTTAATATTATAACCCCTTGCTAACCAAAGTGCAAGGGGTTATTGAAAGCTTTTTAATTTTTATATATTTTCGATGAAAGAGTCGTGAATTTTTCGGTAACTTTCATACATTTAGCTCTTATCGCTTCAAAAATCAAAAACGTTGAGTCCGGTTTCGTCGCAGTGCACCCTTTCAATCGTGCCGTTAAGAACGGTGATGAAAATTTCCGCCGTTGCGCCGATTACGCCCTCGTTGAGGTGACCGCCGAAAGCATGTCCGCTTTCATCGGCAAGGGACGCGTGAAGATGAATGTAGCTGCCGCTATCCATAACGCTTGCGTTTCCGCAAAGGGCAGTAAGCTCCATGAAGCAATTGTATTCGTTCGATTTATACACTTTTGTGTCCATGTTGAACACTCCGACAACAGCCTTTTTGAGTGCACCGATTCCGGTGATATGCGCCGCCTTAACGTTGTGACGAGTGCAAACATCTTTCACACTTTCAACAATTTCTTCACCGATTTCAAGGCGAATAACAATTGTGTTGCCAATAACTTTTTCTTTCATTTCTTACACCCTCAATTCCGAAAAAAAGTCCGTTTTGAGTGCCGCTTTTGCGTCTTCATACCCTTCATCATAAAGCGCGGCCATGTTGTTGCTGTCACGCGTAAGAGTATCAACACCGAAGCAGTCTTTCGGTTCAATAACAAGAAGTTTTCCTTCCTTTTCAAGTTCTTCCATTTCTTTTAAAAGAACTTCGCAGCGCATGTGAAGCGACTGAATCTGCTTAATCATATACGGCGTTTTGTGAAGAAGAAGATTCGTCAAAGTCTTTTTGCCGAACGGAATAAGATAATCCTTCCTCGGCTTTGTCAAAACAACAATTACTCTGTCGCAGCCTTCGTCAAACGCTTTTTGGAACGGAATCGGCGAAGCTATTCCGCCGTCGTAATAATCGGTTCCGTCAATGTTATAAGGCTTGCAGACCGCAGGAATACAGCACGAAGCTTTAAGGACTTTGTAATCATCCTTTTTTATGTCGTCGTTTGTGAAAAAGTACGCTTCGCCGTCAACAGCTCTTGTTGCGCCGACAAAAAGTTTTACGCCCGAAGAAGCAAACGCATCGTAATCAAGCGGAGAATCGCCGCCCGTGTTCGAAAGGTCGGAATAGATATAATCGAGTCCGATGAACGAGCCGGTTTTTCTGAAGTTTTCCATGCTCATAAACTCCGGCCGCTTTGCAAAGTCTGTGTAAAATTTATAGGTTCTTCCGCGCTGCGAGCAGGCATATGTTATAAGGTTCGCACTGCCGGCGGAAACTCCTACCTGGCACGGAATCATGATTTTGTTATCGAGAAAGCAATCATAAATTCCGGCGGAGTAAACGCATCTCATTCCGCCGCCGACGTCAACTATTCCGAGCATTGATTTTCCCCTTTCAAAAACCTTTTATTCAAGTTCTTCAAACAGCCTTTTTGAAAGCGCAATGTGGCTTTCGTCGCTGTTTTCAAAAGTAATTTTGCCTTTTGCATTTTCATCTCTGAGAAGATTCTTTTCTTCAAGCAGATCTTTTGTATGTTTTGCCGCACCGAACGCACCGTCAAAAAGCTCAACGTCTTCGCCGAGAACGCGAAGAATCGACTTTTTCGCAAACGGAAAATGAGTACAGCCGAGCACAATTCGAAGATTTTTCTCATCCTTAAATGGGAAAAAAAGCTTTTTAAGGTACTCGTCCATCTCCTCGCTGTCGCTTTTTCCGCTTTCAACAAGCAAAACGATTCCCGGTGCGGGAAGACCGATTATTTCCGCACTGTTTTCAAAGCGCGAAACCAAGCCGGCAAACTTTTTTTCGCGCAGCGTAAGCTCCGTTGCCATAACAATTACCGTCGGATGTTCGCCGGAAAGCGCCGCAGGCTTGAGCGCAGGCTCAAGTCCGATTATCGGAAACGACGGATACTTTGCGCGAAGGTCGGCCGCGGCGGCGGCAGTTGCCGTGTTGCAGGCAATAACAAGCGCTTTTGCGCCGCGGTTCATGAGCTCTTCTGCCATTTTGAACGTCAAAGAGCGGATTTCATCGGTCGGTTTAACGCCGTATGGTGCATTTTTTGAATCGCCGAAATAGATGTAATTTTCATTCGGCATAAGTTGCCACAACCGTTTGAGAACGCTGATTCCGCCGACTCCGGAATCAATAACGGCTATCGGACTTTCGGAAGTTATCATTTTTTCGTCCCTCTGTTTCAGGCTTTGTGCCATTTTACGCCCTGGGCGGTGTCTTCAAGAACGATTCCGCGCGCTTTAAGGTCGTCACGGATTCTGTCGGCTTCTGCCCAATTTTTTGCTTTTCTTGCCGCGTTTCTTTCTTCAATAAGGCGTTCAACCTCTTCATCAAGGCTTTCTTCCGCTTTTCTGTTATAAAGCAAACCGAGAACGCCCGTGAGTTCGTCAAGAGCTTCGGCAGCATATTCGACGATCGACTTGCTTTGAACACCTTCGTTTACGTTTGTGTTGATATCGCGAACCAGTTCAAAAATTACGCCGATTGCGTCTGCGGTGTTGAGGTCGTCTTCCATTGCGTCAACAAATTCATTGCGGCGTTTGTCAATGAGCATCATGATTTCGCCGTCATCCTCACCCGCTTCGTCAACCGCGTTTTTGAGCGCAAAGTCAAGGTTGTTGCGGCAGGTATACATTCTTTCAAGCGAAGCCTTGCACTGTTCGATTGCGTCAAAGCTATAATTAATCGGACTTCTGTATTGGCAGGAAAGCATTAAAAAACGAATCGGTTCATAACCGAACTGCTCTGCAACATCGCGAACGGTGAAGAAGTTGCCGAGCGATTTTGACATTTTGACCTTGTCAACGGTGATAAAGCCGTTGTGCATCCAGTAATTTGCAAACGGAACGCCGTTGCAGCATTCGCTTTGTGCAATTTCGTTTTCATGGTGCGGGAAAATGAGATCCTGTCCGCCGCAGTGAATGTCGATCGTTTCGCCGAGATAACGTCTTACCATTGCGGAACATTCAATGTGCCAGCCGGGTCTGCCGTCGCCCCAAGGAGAAGCCCAGAACGGCTCGCCGGGCTTTGCCGCCTTCCACAGGCAGAAGTCGAGGGGGTCTTCCTTTTCGTCGTCGGCGTCAATGCGTGCGCCGGACTCCAAATCGTCTATA
>DKDD01000088.1 GCA_002451715.1 Ruminococcaceae bacterium UBA6857
GCAAAGCTTCTTGACAAGCTTTCGGTTGATGTTATTGAACTTGCGCCGATTGAAGACGCAAAAACCGATTCGCTTTTGACAAAGTCAATTTGCTCTTCGGTTGAAAACAGCATTCTTGCTCTTCCCTGCGAGCTTTCGCAAAACGGAATCAAAACTGCATGGGACGCGCTTTCAAAAGCCAAAAAGCCCCGCCTTCAGCTTGTTGTTCCGACCTCAACCGTGCAAATGGAATTTGTCTGCAAAAAAAAGCCGCCGCTTGTTCTTTCAATGATTGAAGTGCTTGTTCCGGAAGCCAAAAAATATTGCCCGGACGTTGAATTTGTTGCTCGCGACGCAACAAGAAGTGAACCCGAATTTCTTTATGAAGCAATTAAAAAAGCCGTTTCGGGCGGTGCGACTTCGGTCACGCTTTGCGACGACGCCGGAGTTATGACAAGCGAAGAATTTGCTTCTTTTGTCAAAAAGGTTTATGAAAACGTTCCGGAGCTTAAAAATGTCGCTCTCGGCGCCGCATGCAGCGACGAATACTCGTTCGGCTGTGCCTGTGCCGTTTCGGCTTCATGCGCCGGCGCGGCGGAAATCAAAACAGCCGTTTGCGGCGAAAACACTGTTTCGGCCGAAGCGTTCACCCGCTTCCTTTCCGCAAGAGGCAGTGAATTTTCGCTTTGCACAACGCTCAAAACAACAATGCTTGAACGTATTTCCGGTCAGATCGCAAGAATCGTAAACGCCGAAAAAAGCAAAACAACGCCATTTGAAACCGGCGTTTCTTCTTCAAATCAAAGCTTTGTTCTCAGCGAATATGACACACCCGAACAGGTTGCTACCGCTGTTCAAAGCCTCGGCTATGACCTTTCGGACGAAGAAAACGCAAACGTTTATGAAGCTTTTTCAAGAATCAGCGACAAAAAGAGCGTAACCGCAAAGGAGCTTGACGTAATTGTTGCAACCGCGGCTCTTCAGGTTCCGTCAACATACTTCCTTGAAAGCTATGTTGTCAATATCGGCAACATCATCACTCCGACGGCGCATATCACCCTTTCAAAGGACGGAAAAAGCGTGAGCGGTCTTTGCGCGGGCGACGGTCCTGTTGACGCCGCGTTCCTCGCAATTGAAAAAATCACAGGTCACCATTATGAGCTTGACGATTTCCAAATTCAAGCCGTTACCGAGGGAAGAGAAGCAATGGGCAGCGCGCTCGTTCGTCTTCGCTCCAACGGAAAAGTTTATGCCGGCAACGGAATTTCAACCGACGTCATCGGTGCAAGCATAAGAGCATATGTCAATGCACTCAACAAGATTGTTTATGAGGAGGAAGCGGAATGAGACTTTCTTTTTCAACAAAGGGCTGGAACGGCTATGAATGGCAGGACTTTGTTTCTGCGGCGCAGGAACTCGGCTTTGAGGGAATCGAACTCGGAACATTTTCCGCCGGCGGATTCACCGAAAAAAACGGTCCGTTTCATAAATACAACTCGGCTTCAACAATGAGAAATCTTTTTGACAAGGGAATTTCGCTTGTCTGCGCGGACACCGGAGCCGATTTTTCGTGCGACGAGGTTGACGAAACAATTGCGAAAATCGAAGAGAATATTTTTCTTGCCTCTTCGCTCAAAATTCCATATCTTCGCCTTTTTGCAACGGGTGACAGCGCAGAAAGCGACGAAAATGTCCGCGCGGTAATTGACTGTGTTCTTCCCGTTGCAGAAAGAAAGAACATCACCTTGCTTGTTGAAACTTCGGGAATGTTCAGCGACACAAAAAAGCTTTTTGAACTTCTCAAAACCTATGCGGACGATCATCTTGCCGCAATTTGGGACGTTTATTCTCCCTATTATCTCAATAACGAAGACGCAGAAGAAACGCTCAAAAACCTCGGCGCATATGTCAAACACGTTCATATGAAAGACAGCTTCATAAAAGACGGCGAGCGCCGCTTCTGTCTCATCGGCGAAGGCGATCTTCCGATAAGCGACATTATGAACGCGCTTTCCTGCATTAACTATGACGGCTTTATCTCGCTTGACTGGAACCCGAAGTGGATGCTTGAAATGACCGAGATGGAAGTTGTTTTTGCCCACTTTGCTTCGTTCATGGAACGTTTTCAAACTCCGTCAAGAAAAAAAGCATATCTTTATTCAAACAAACGCCAAACCGGAAAGTTCGTTTGGAAAAAAGACCTTTTGATTGAAAAGACCTTTTCTCAGGTGCTTGACAAAATGGTTGAAGAATTTCCGGATCAGATTGCGTTCAAGTATACAACGCTTGATTACACAAGAACCTATGCGCAGTTCCGCGATGACGTTGACGAATGTTGCCGTGCGCTTTTGTCGCTCGGCGTCAAAAAAGGCAGTCACGTTGCTTTGTGGGCAACAAACATTCCGCAGTGGTACATCACTTTCTGGGCTGTTACAAAAATCGGCGCTGTTCTTGTTTCAATGAATACCGCCTATAAAATCCACGAAGCGGAGTATCTTCTTCGCCAGTCGGATACTCACACGCTCATTCTCATTGACGGTTATCGCGATTCAAACTATCGGGCAATCATCAACGAACTTTGCCCCGAACTTCAAACAACCGAAAAGGGAAAGCCGCTTCATTCAAAACGTCTTCCGTTTCTTCGCAACGTAATTACGGTCGGTTTTAAGCAAAAAGGCTGTCTCACATGGGAAGAGGCTATGGACAGAGCCGAAAACGTTCCGCTTTCCGAAGTCAGACGTATTGCCGCTTCCGTTGACCCGAACGATGTTTGCAACATGCAGTATACTTCGGGAACAACGGGTTTTCCGAAAGGCGTAATGCTTACGCATTATAACGTTGTTAACAACGGAAAATGCATTGGCGACAGAATGGACCTTTCAACCGCAGACAGAATGATGATTCAGGTTCCGATGTTCCATTGCTTCGGAATGGTTCTTGCAATGACCGCTTCAATGACCCACGGCGTTTCAATCTATCCGCTGCCGTATTTTACGCCGAAGCCTGCCCTTGCCTGCATTAACAGCGAAAAAATTACCTGTTTCCACGGTGTTCCGACAATGTTTATTGCAATGCTTGAACACCCGGATTTCAAAAAGACCGACTTTTCATATATGCGCACGGGAATTATGGCAGGTTCGCCTTGCCCGATTTCGGTTATGCGCGACGTTGTCAGCAAAATGAACATGACCGAAATTACGATTGTATACGGTCAAACGGAATCCTCACCCGGCTGCACAATGAGCAGTACCGACGACCCGCTTGAAGTCCGCGTCTCAACCGTCGGACGCGCATTGCCGGAAATCGAATGTAAAATTGTTGACCCCGAAACCGGCGAAGAGAAGCCAATCGGCGAAACGGGCGAATTTGTTGCGCGCGGCTATAACATCATGAAAGGCTATTACAAAATGCCGAAAGCTACTGCAATGGCAATTGATAAGGACGGGTGGCTCCACACCGGCGACCTTGCCTGCAAAACGCCGGAGGGTAACTACAGAATCACAGGCAGACTTAAAGACATGATAATTCGCGGCGGCGAAAATATCTATCCGAAAGAGATTGAAGAATTTATTTATACCCACGAAAAGGTCAAGGACGTTCAGGTTATCGGTGTTCCCGATGAAAGCCTCGGCGAAGAAATCATGGCTTGCATAATCCTCAAAGACGGCGAAGAAATGACTGCCGATGAAATGCGAGCCTATATCCGCGACCACATGGCAAAGCACAAGGTTCCGAAATATATCGACTTTGTTTCTTCGTTCCCGATGAATGTTGCCGGAAAGATTCTTAAATATAAAATGCGCGAAGACGCAATCGAAAAATATAACCTTAAAAAGGCAAATTCGATTGAAACCGCGTGACGGGGAGGCGAAAAAATGTATCCGATTATTGATTGCCACTGTCATATTTATCCCGACAAAATTGCCGTTAAGGCGGCAAAAAGTACCGGTGACTTTTATGATATGGACATGAACTATGATGGAAAGCTTTCAACGCTCACTCATCTTGACGAAGTTGCCCATATCAGCCATTCGGTTGTTTTTTCCGTTGCAACAACGCCGAAGCAGGTCAAGTCCATCAACGAATACATTGCGTCGGTCGTTGCCGAAAGCGGCGGAAAAATGACGGGACTCGGAACGCTTCATCCCGACAGCGAAGACATTGCCGGCGATATCCGCCACCTTAAAGAGCTTGGACTCAAAGGCGTCAAACTTCACCCGGACATTCAGCGTTTTAAGCTTGACGATTACCGCTGCCTTAAAATTTATGAGCTTTGCGAGGGCAATCTTCCGATTCTTATCCATGCCGGCGACAAAAGGTACGATTATTCGAACCCGAACCGTCTCAAGCCGATTCTTGAAATCTTCACGGGTCTTCAGGTAATCGCCGCGCATTTCGGCGGCTGGTCAATTTGGGAAGAAGCGTGCGATGAGCTTTATCAATATGAAAATCTCATGGTTGACTGCTCTTCGTCGTT
>DKDD01000015.1:0-2093 GCA_002451715.1 Ruminococcaceae bacterium UBA6857
AGTTGATTTTTCCGTTTGTCCATGTGATTTTTTGATAGGTTTCGATGTCCGTCTTAACCGCGGTCAATACGGCGTTTGTCTTTGCGTCAACTGTTTCGGTTGAAATCACTTCTCCGCTCAATCCGGAAAAGTCTCCCTCCTGAGCCGAGGCACGAACGGTAAAACTTTTTTTGCCCAAAGTAAAACTCACGTCGGCAATTTGACCGTCAATGATTGCATATGAAACTTCCTTTGCACCGTCGGGGGCGTCCAGCGTAATTGCAAGTGATTTAAAATCGTCCGCACTTTGAACTTCAACAAACGGGTTGCCGCCAAGGACATCGTTCTCGCTCGGCTCTGTCGGCGCTTTTGCGGGAAGAAATCGGGTAACAGCCAAAACAAGAAGACAGAAACATGCTGCAATCGGCAAAGCGTAGCGTGTGATATATCGAATCGCTTTCGGCTTTTTAGCTGGTTCTTCGGTTTTGCTTTTTTGCTGTTCTGCCTTTTTCATAATATTCCGATACATTCGCTCTTTTGCGCCGTCGGTCGGTTCAACCGAATCAAGGGCGTTTTTGATTTTGTTTTCGTTCACTGTTAAATACCTCCAATCTGCCGCCTGAGCAGTTCCCGTGCTTCGCGTAAATGGTTGCGCACGGTTGACGGCGGCTTTTTGAGCATTTGTGCAATTTCATCTGTTTTGTAATCAAGATAGTAATGCAGATAGATTACGTCTTTATATTTTTCGGGCAGTTTCATCACTGCCTCAAGGGTTTCGTCTATGGTTGCGGCATTCCCGTCCGAAATTTCGGGTGCTTCGTCAATGGGCGACGTTTTCTTTCTCCACCAATGTTTAAGGCGATCCTTGCAAAGATTCATTGCGGTCACCGTCAGCCACTTTTTTTCGTGGGTCTCGTCGTTGAAAGAGAAATCTCCTGTAAGCACTTTAACAAAAACATCCTCTGTGCAATCTTCCGCTTCCGATTGATTTTTCATATATGTGAAGCAGATTCGATACACTTGTTTATAATTTCGTTCATAGAATGCCTCGAACCAATTCTCCGGTTGTTCGTTGATTTTTGGCATATTCTTTTCCTCCTGTATATATAACGATTGGAAGCACCGTTTTGTCGGGTATTTTTTCGTTTTTTTCGGAAGTTGTGAGTATTATAGCAGATTACAAAAACGATTTCCATATGTATGTGGATAATTTGACGCTTATGTCGGGCGAAAAGCTGAAGGAGGATTGGTATGAAATTAATTTTTGACGAATGAAAGCAGAGGCGCATTGCACAAAGAACAAACAAGTATCGGATATTTAAAAATTGCGGAATTTTCAAACCACCCTACCCTGCTTAAGCTGTCGAAATCATGTCTTTTTTGTCTTTATTTGCCGCAAATGACATAACAATTGCATTAAAACACAAAAAAACATGTCGAACGAAGCTTAACCGGCGAGTAAAGTCCAAGTTGTTGGACTTTACTGGGGCAGTGCATATTGATAATTTCTTTTGAGTATGATATAATTCGTTTTACAAAAAGCATGGAGGGAAAATACGATGGGCTCGGAAAAAGATTTTTCTATTCAAAATGGCGTACTAAAAAAATATAAAGGCTCGGGAAAAGACGTAGTTATATCGGAGGGTGTTACTTCGATAGGTGAGAAGGCTTTTCAGTATTGTGATGGTCTTGAAAGCATAACAATACCCGAAGGTGTTACTTCAATAGGTAATTGGGCATTTGCGGATTGCCGTTCTCTTAAAAGCATAACTATACCAGAGGGCGTTACTTCAATAGGCAGTTTTGCATTTGATAGTTGCAAATCTCTTGAAAGCATAACAATACCTAAGAGTGTCACTTCTATAGGTGGTTGTGCATTTTGTAATTGCAATTCTCTTAAGAGCATAGCAATACCCAAGGGCGTTACCTCGATAGGCCAGAGTACATTTTGGGATTGCAGTTCTCTTGAAAGCATAACCATACCTAAGGGTGTCACTTCGATAGGCGAGAACGCATTTACGCTTTGTACTACTCTTGAAAGCATAACAATACCCGAAGGTGTTACTTCGATAGATAGTTTTGCATTCAGTCATTGCAGTTCTCTTAAAAGCATA
>DKDD01000015.1:2178-8636 GCA_002451715.1 Ruminococcaceae bacterium UBA6857
TCTTAAAAGCATAACAATACCCAATAGCGTCACTTCGATAGACGATAAGGCATTTGAAGAGTGCGAAGCTCTTGAAAATATAACAATACCCGAAAGTGTTACCTCGGTAAAAAAATTCTCATTTAGATCGTGCAAAAAAATAATCGATAAATTTACCGATAAAAACGGTATGCTTATCATTAACAACCAAGTTCTTAACTATTTCGGATCAGAACCTAATATAACAATACCCGAGGGTGTTACTTCAATAGGATATGAGGCGTTTAAAGACTGCCAAACTCTTGAAAATATAACAATACCTGAAAGTGTTACCTCAATAGGAGGAGGCGCATTTAGCTCTTGCAAAAAAATTATCGATAAATTTACCGATAAAAATGGTATGTTTATCATTAATAATCAACTTCTTGGTTATTTTGGAGCAGAACCTTATCTGACAATACCTGATGGTATTACTTCAATAGGCTGTGAAGCATTCAACGATTGTAATTCCATTAAAACCATAACAATGCCCGGCAGCGTAACGACCATCGGCGACAGGGCGTTCTACTCCTGTAAAAATCTAGCAAGCATTACCATTCCGGACGGCGTGACGTCCATCGGAAACTATGCGTTCGGAGACTGCAAACGCCTGATAAAAATCACCATTCCGAACAGCATGACGACCATCGGAGAATGGGCGTTCATGTACTGCAAACGCCTGACGGACATTACCATTCCGAACAGCGTGACTACCATCAGCAACAGTGCGTTCTACTTCTGTGAAAGCCTAACGAACATTACCATTCCGGACAGCGTGACGTCCATCGGAAAATGTGCGTTCTACTCCTGTAAAAATCTAGCAAGCATTACCATTCCGGACAGCGTGACGTCCATTGGCGACAGTGCATTCGGATACTGCACAAACCTAACGAGCATCACTATTCCGGACAGCGTGACGTCCATTGGAAACAGTGCGTTCGGATACTGCATAAACCTAACGAGCCTCACCATTCCGAACGGCGTAACAACCATCAGCGACGATATGTTCGAATACTGCGTCAACCTGACGAGCATTACAGTCCCGGACAGCGTGACGTCCATTAAACGCCATGCGTTCTACGAATGCAACAGCCTGACGAGCATCACTATTCCGGACAGCGTGACGGACATCGGTAACGAGGTCTTCTTCCATTGCGATGAACTTATTCAATTACGTTTTTTGGAATCCAACTATGAAATAGGGGAAAATCTGTTCGGAGATTGCATGCCGGAGGGATTGGCAAATTGTATGGGTGAACTGTATACACACTTCACTGATAAAACGCTGAAAAAGTATGTGTTGGTTGAGTCTGTCTGGTCAAAAATGGACGCAAGCGCACAAACGGAAATTTTTCTTGCCCATCATATTAAAGCTCTGCTTCCGTTATATGCAAAAATAGTACGCGATCCCGATTCACTGGGCAAAGGGATTCTTGCCAAACTTATGAATCAACCTTCCGCAAATGAGTGTGACTGTGCGGCAATCTTCCTTTGCACCTTTGGCGATACCGGAGCTTCTTTGGAGGTTTCCCGCCAACTTTACGATGCATTGAAACCATTAAAGACTGCGAAAAAAGCCTTAAAGACAATAGAAAAGAATGCCCTTATTTATTCAAAACTGAACAGCGAAACGCAAACAGCCGTTCTTACCGGCATTAGCCAAAAGGCTTCGGAAATTCTTCAGGCAGAAAAGAAATCCACTTTTTCCGTTATCACTGCACTGAAAGATTTCTATTCTTTGGAAAGTTCAAAACTTCCGAAAGTAAACTTTACGGATGGTACGCAAGCACCCGATTGGGTTTTAGCTTATCTTTTTAGTGCGCATGAAAAAAAGCCCGAAAAGTCCGATGACCCGCGCAACCGCAATCTCGGTATTGTATCGGTCTATGAAAAGCCGGGTATATGTGAAAATGCACGGAAAATGCTTGAATTGCTTGACCCAAAGAGTTTTCAAAGTGTGATGTTGACAGTTGCGGATGAGAATTTGGGCATTGTCGGAATAAGCAAAAAAAGGTTTCTTGCTTTTCCTATTTGCCGGTATGCCGATGATGACACAATGAGCGTATTGCTCAAGCGCGCACCGAAGTGGCGCAGCAGTGTTTCGGGCATTAATGCACCCCCGTTTGCAGCATTCAGACGTGCCTGCATTTACAGCGAATGTCGTTCCGTAATTATATTTGCGGATAAATACGGCGGTTTGGATGAATATGCAGCCATTCGCGGCACGGATGCACAGACAATTCGCGATACGGTTCTGGCGGATTTCGGATTTGATGCCGAAGGAAAAAAACAGTACGATCTCGGCAACACAACAATTGTTGTCACACTGAGAAAAGATTGCACGCTTGGTTTGTTCGATACAAAAGCAGACAAAATCGTAAAATCAATTCCGAAGCGCGGAAATGATGAAGCTCTTGTGGCGACAGCTTCCAAGGATTTTTCCGATCTTAAGAAGAATGTCAAGAAAGTTATTAAAAACCGATTTGATCAGCTTTTTTATGACTTCAGAATGGGAACAAAGCAAAAAGCGGAAAACTGGGAAAAAGCCTACATCGGCAACCCCGTGTTGAGAACCGTTGCAAACATCATTGTCTGGCAGCAGGAAGAAAAGACATTCATTCTCAAAGACGATCAGCCCATTTGTGCCGACGGAACACCGTATACGATCGGGACAGCACCGATACTTGTGGCACATCCGATGGAGATGAGGCAGGTTGATCTTTCGGCGTGGCAGGCGTATTTCCTGAAAAACGCGCTTAAACAGCCGTTTGAACAGATTTGGGAACCGGTTATCCGTCCGGAGGAAGTGAGCAAAGATCGCTACGCCGGAGTCTCAATTCCGTATTTCCGCTTCCTGAAGCAGGAAAAGCACGGTATTTTTGTTGATGATTATGATTTCCATAATGAAATTTGTATCGGCTTTGAAGATTGCTCCGCAACGGTAGAGCGTCTGGATTGGAATCGTCACGAAATTTCGCCCAATGATGGTTTTGAAATTAAGCATTTCTCGTTTAAGAAATACACCCGACAGGTGAATCACATCGTTTCTTATCTCGACAAGGCAACGATTTATAATCGCATTGCCAACGATGACATATCCGTTGCGCAATACTTAGGAAATTTCACGCTTGCGCAAATCACGGAGTTCATAAACATTGCAATCAAAAACAACTGTCCCAATGTAACGGCGTTGCTTCTTGACTTCAAGAACAAAAACTTTGCGGATTTTGACCCGATGGAAGAATTCTCGCTTGAATGGTAAAGAAGTTTATTGCTGAAATTAAAAAGTTTTTTAAAACTCAAATAAAAAAACGGAGGAAAAAACATGGCATTTAAAAACGAAGAAAGAGAGAACGGCTTCATAAGTGTAAACGACATATTGAGAAAAGAAAAAGATGAAGATTTTGAAAATCTCGTCGGTAAAATCAAAAGTATGTCGGAAGAAGAGCGAACAAAGTTGTGGAATGATAATGCGTCCAAGCTTGTTTCGGTTTTTTCTCAGGTTTTTGAGGAACAGGATATTTTTATAACGTCACTTATGCGCTTTATAATTGAAAGCGTTGCGCTTTCCTGCACCGGATTTAAATCTTCCGATGTTACAGCACAAAGAAGAAAAAAGGTTGGCGGTTTGTTTGACTTTTTGGGATTGGCCGAAAGAATTGAATCGGATATAGAAGTTTTTGATACAACCTTCCTTGAAAAACGCGGACTTTATTGCGATCTTATGCAGTTTCTTACAATAAGTCTTCAGCCGCTGACATCACCGTATCCCGATTTGGTTTTTACTTTTTGGCTTGTTCTTTCATGCACAGATGAAATCAACGAAAAAGCAATAAACTCCATTCGAAAAATCCGCGACGACTATTTTCTTTTTGCCGAAGCGAAAAACGACGGATATACCGGAGATTTCTCCGATCTTTTCGGCGAAAAAACATACTGAAATCAATAAACCTTTAAGCTTTTGATATATAAGCAAACATTAAAACCGAAAGGAAGAGGAAAAATTATGAGTACAGATTACAGATGCTTTATTAAATTTGAATCGCCGGAAATATGGCGCGATATAATGAACACACTTGAATTTGAAGCCTTTGACGGCGAAGTTTTCAGCCTTCTTGAAATTTCAAAAGTGTTTAATACCTCTAAAGGAATGATGCAAATCAATGATCCAATCGGACTGATTTTTGATACAGTCACCGCCGTTGAAAAGGAAGCATTTTTGTTTATCCATGACAAAAATCAGTCGGCAAAATATTTCAAATCGCTTTCCGAATACATATTCAGCGAAGTTGTTTCAAAAGCGGAGAATAAGGCGTTGTTTATTGCCGACCTTACGGATTACAGTGATGATATGGTCGGCGACAGAATTTTTTATTACTGCGGAGGCGAAAATGCCGAATTGTGTGAATGTGCGGTTGAAGGACCGGACGGTTTGGACCACCACAGAATCGAGTTGTCAAATGTTAAAGAAATGCTTAAATATGAGCCGCTGAGCGACGAGCAGAAAGAATATATTGACAAACTGAACGGTGAAAATCCGCCAAAAAGACTTATGAACTCAATGAGACTTTTCTGTTAAAAATCAAACGGCTTTTTGCGGCACACAGCCGTTGTGTGCTAACCGTTATCAATATTAAATCGCGATTTCTGTTGCTTTTTTGAACAAATACATGGTATAGTATTCTTCGGGATACAGGAAATCGGCACTATTTAAATAAGGGGTTTTTTGATGATAAAAATATTTGTAACCGGAGACAATCATATCGGCTTGAAATATGCCAGTCATGAAAAGGCAGCTTTGCTTTCATCAAGCAGAATCACAGCCTTTGAAAACATGGTTGAAATTGCAAACAGTGAAAATTGCGGTATTTTTGTGATTACCGGTGATTTGTTTGAAAATACTTACAGCGTATCTAAAAAAGATATAAAATATCTCTTGGATATGCTCACCCGTTTCAAAGGAACCGTTGCCGTTCTTCCGGGCAATCATGACTATTATGATGAAGATATTAAGGTTTGGCAGCATTTTAAAGATATAATGACTTCTTATGACAATATAATGCTTATGACCGAATACCGACCATATGAATTGGACGTTGACGGTGAAACGGTCATTCTTTATCCCGCACTTTGCACCTCGCTGCATTCCGCACCGGGTCAAAATAACCTCGGCTGGATAAAAAACGAAACAATTGAAAAAAACAGCGCTTATCACATCGGTATTGCTCACGGTGCGGTTGAAGGGGAAACAATCGACAACGAAGGAATTTACTTTTTGATGACACGCTCCGAACTTGAAAGCATTCCGGTGGACGCCTGGCTGATCGGTCATACGCATGTCCCCTTTCCGAACACATTGACCGAAGAATTCACAAAATGCGAAAAAATCCTAAATGCCGGAACTCATGTTCAAACCGATGTTTCCTGCAACACCGAAGGACTGTGTTTCATTGTTAAAATTGATGAAAACAAAACGGTATATGCAAAAAAGGTACATTCCGGGAATCTGCGGTTTTACCGAAAAAACATTTCTGTTTTTGCCGGTGAAATGGAAAAGAATATTGCCGATAATCTTGAACAAATTTCAAACAACAGCGTTGTTGATATAATTCTTAACGGCGCGGTTACCGTTGAAGAATATGAAAACAGAACAAAAATTATTGATGCCGCACTTTCTCGCTTTGTTGAAGGAACTTATAACGATTATGCACTGAACAAATTAATTTCCAAAGAACTTATCGACTCTGAGTTTCCGGAGACATCTTTTTCATCGGCACTGCTCACGTCGCTTTTGGAAGAGCCTAAAGAAGCACAGCTTGCTTATGAGCTTTTGAAATCTTTGAAAGGGGAAAACTAAAATGAAAATCAAAAATGTTTCATGCACACAGTTTGCTGGTGTTCGCGATCGCAACATTTCATTTGACGAAAGCCTTAATGTTGTTTTCGGAAAGAACGAAACCGGAAAAAGTACCCTTGTCAATTTGATTTCACGAATATTATTTCAAGATTCAAAACTTGATCGCAGAAGAGACAAAGACTTTTTGGATTTATATTTTCCGAGCAAAAGCAAAAATTCAACGATAAGCGGAGATTTTGCAGACGGCAAAATTACCATTGAATCCGAAAACGGAACCTATACGCTTTCAAAGGAATGGGGCAGCGACGCAAGATGTACTCTTTCAACCCCCGATGGTGTTGTTCGAGATCAAAGTAAAATCAATGCTATTCTTCGCGACATTCTTGTCTACGGCGAAGGTGTATACGGTGACATGCTCTTTTCTTCCCAGCGGGATACCGACGTATCGCTGCAGACGATTTTGGATGCCTCCAAGAAAACCGACGCAAAGCAGGAGATCTATGATGTTGTATCGCAGGCTTTTGCGGAAAGCGACGGAATTTCCATTGATACAATTGAACAGGCAATCAATGCAAAAATTGAT
>DKDD01000055.1:0-3186 GCA_002451715.1 Ruminococcaceae bacterium UBA6857
TCAAACTCGGGGCGGTATGCTTTTGAAAAGAATATTACAGCATTCGGAAACAACGAGTATGATATAATGCTCGGCACACAGATGGTTGCAAAAGGACTGAATTTTGAAAATGTTACTCTTGTCGGTGTAATAAATGCCGACCAGCAACTGAATAATGACGATTTCAGAAGTGAAGAGCTGACGTTTGACCTTTTGACGCAAGTTGTCGGAAGAAGCGGAAGAGGAAGAAACAAAGGCACAGCCGTTATTCAAACGATTACACCGGAAAATGACATTATTCGCCTTGCAAAAGAGCAGGACTATAATGCTTTTTATAAGAATGAAATTGAGATACGGCGTTTTATGATTTACCCGCCGTTTTGCGATATTTGCAGTATCTGTGCTGTCAGCGATGACGAACTCAAAGCGCTTTCGGCGGCAAGGCTGTTTCTTGAAGAATTCAGAAAAGTTGTAAGTGCCGAAAAGGATAAAGTAAAAGTTATTGCGCTTCCGGTTATGCCACCGCGCATCGCAAAAGTCAACAACAAGTTTAGATACAGAATAATAATTAAATGTAAAAATACAGCCGAGTTCAGAAAAATCATTTCAAAGCTTCTCGTTGAATTCGGCGCAAGCAAAACTTTCGGCGATGTTACAATGGTTGCCGACATCAATCCGTCTTCGCTTGTATAATTTTTGAAAAGAGGTAAGAATCATATGGCATTAAGAAAAATCGTTACTATTGAAGATTCCGTTTTGAGAAAAACAAGTCGCCCCGTTGTCAAGTTTGACGAAAAACTTTGGACTCTTCTTGATGATATGAAAGATACGCTCAAAAAAGCCGACGGGGTCGGTCTTGCGGCTGTTCAGGTCGGAATACTCAGACGCGTTGTTATCGTCGACGTCGGCGACGGAAAGCCGGTTGAACTTATCAATCCGGAAATCGTTGAACAAAGCGGAGAGCAGGAAGGACAAGAGGGTTGCCTTTCACTTCCCGGCGAATGGGGTATTGTATCGCGCCCTGAATTTGTCAAAGTGCGCGCACAAAACCGAAAGGGTCAATGGTGTATGCATAAGGGAGAAGGGCTTAAAGCACGCTGTTTCTGCCACGAAATCGATCATCTTGACGGTATTGTTTTTACCGACAGAGCAAAGCATATGCTCACCGATGAAGAACTTCAAAGACTTCACGAAGAAAAATAAAAAACGGAGGATTTAAAAATGAGAATTGCATTTATGGGAACACCGGATTTTTCGGTTGAATGTTTGAAAGCTCTTGTTGAATCGAAGCACGAAATTGTCGGCGTATTTTGTCAGCCGGACAAGCCTGTCGGTAGAAAACAGGAACTTAAAATGCCAGACGTAAAAATCGAAGCTTTGAAACACAATCTTCCGATTTTTCAGCCTACTACTCTTAAAAACGGAAAAGGTGTTGAAATTCTCAAAGAAATTCAGCCGGATCTTGTAATCGTTGTGGCTTACGGAAAAATTCTTCCGCATGATTTTCTTGAATACCCGAAATACGGTTGTATTAACATTCACGCTTCGATTCTTCCGAAGTATCGCGGTGCTTCGCCTATCCATCACTGCGTTTTGAACGGAGACAGTGAAACCGGTGTGACTTCAATGCAGATGGATGACGGTGTTGACACCGGCGACATTTTGCTTGTTGAAAAAATTCCTATAGGCATTAACGACACAACACTTGAAATGTTTGAAAAACTTTCGGTTCTCGGTGCCGAGGTTTTAATGAAAACAATTGATCTTCTTGAAAAAGGCGAACTTAAACCGATCAAACAAAACGACAGCGAAGCTACGCATGCCGGTCTTCTTTCAAAGGAAGAAGGTCTTGTTGATTGGAACGAAAGCGCACTTAAAATTCATAATAAAATCCGCGGACTGTATTCGTGGCCCGCCGCATTTACAAAACTTGACGGAAAAACTTTAAAACTTCAAAAATCCGGTTTAAACGACAAAACGGGTAATAATATTCCCGGTGAAGTAGTTTTTGCCGACGGAAAAATTATTGTTTCGTGCGGAGATAACAAATGCATTGAGCTTAAAGAAATTCAGCTTGAAGGAAAAAAACGAATGGAAGCTTCTTCTTTCCTCAACGGACACAAGCTTGCGGTAGGAACCGTTCTCGGCAAGTAAAATGTTTCGTCTGAAAATTTAAATCTTACGAAAGGGTAAGGTGAAGTTAATGATTTGGTATGATTATTATTACATCATTCTTGTTCTGCCGGCCGTTTTGCTGTCACTTATTGCGCAAATCGGCGTTAAAAGCACATATAAGAATATGTCTCGAATTCAAAACCACTCCGGACTTACCGGTGCGGCCGCGGCGGCAAGAGTACTTTCATATTACGGAATAAACAACGTAAGAATTGAACCGATTGACGGCAACCTGACCGATCATTACGATCCGCGCGACAATGTTATTCGGCTTTCTTCAAAAGTTTTTTCGGGTAACTCAATCGCGGCGGTCGGAATTGCATGCCATGAAGCAGGTCATGCCGCTCAGCACGCCGAAGGCTATGCACCGATAAAGGTTCGCAATGCGATTTTGCCGATTGCAAACATCGGTTCTTCGGCAGGAATTTGGCTTGCCGTGATCGGATATATTCTCGGCTATGGTTTTTTGACAAATCTCGGAATAATCCTGTTTTCGGCAGTCGTTATTTTTCAACTTGTCACGCTTCCGATTGAATTTAACGCAAGTTCAAGAGCAATGAAAGTTATTGACGAAACCGGAATGCTGATTGAAGAAGAGCAACGTGGTGCGCGTAAAGTTCTTACCGCCGCAGCAATGACATATGTTGCCGCACTTCTTGTTTCGATTATGTCGCTTCTGAGGCTTATTCTCAGATATAATAAAAGTGATCGGAGATAAAATGAAAACGACCGCAAGACAAACCGCTTTGGATGTTCTTTTGAAAATTTTCAAAGACAATGCATATTCGAATCTCGCTCTTGATGCCGCGCTGAAAAAAACGCGGCTTGATGTGCGTGAAAAGGCTTTTGCTTCGGCATTGGTTTACGGAACGTGCGAGCGGCTGATTACACTTGATTACGCACTTGAAAAATATCTTTCAAAACCAATCGGTAAACTTAAGCCGCAGGTTCTTGCTATTCTCAGGCTCGGCGCTTTTCAGCTTCTTTTTATGTCCGGTGTACCGACTTCGGCAGCAGTTAACGAAAGTGTCA
>DKDD01000055.1:3208-4166 GCA_002451715.1 Ruminococcaceae bacterium UBA6857
TGCAAAAAGCAACGGTTGTGCCTATGCTTCGGGTCTAATCAACGCCGTTTTGAGAAAAATTGCAAAAAACGGTTTGCAACTGCCGAACGAAGATGATAAAGTTAAATATCTGAGCATAAAATTTTCATGTCCGCAATGGCTGATTGAAAAATGGCTTAAAGAATACGGAAAAGAAAAAGCGGAAAACATTCTTACATATTCACTCAAAGAAAACAAAATCATAATCCGCGTAAATACCGTCAAAACTTCGGCAGAGGAGCTTGTCAATTCGCTTTTGTCAAACGGCATTCACTGTGAACACACAAATGTTGAAGATGCTTTAATGATAAGCAATCTTCCGTCATCGGTTGAAGAACTCGATGAATTCAAAAACGGGCTTTTTCATGTTCAGGGCATACCGTCACAACTTTGTGCAAAAGCCGTCGGAGCAAAAGAAGGTGACACTATTTTTGACCTTTGTGCAGCTCCGGGCGGAAAAACGTTTACCGTTGCGGAACTGATGAAAAACAAGGGAACCGTCAAAGCTTTTGACCTTTATGAAAGCCGCGCACTTTTGATTTCAAAAGGCGCCGAAAGGCTTGGACTTGATATTGTTACCGCGTCAGCGGCAGACGCTTCGATTTTTGATGAAAAACTCGGCAAAGCAGATTGTGTTCTTTGTGATGTTCCGTGTTCTGGACTCGGTATAATTTCAAAAAAGCCGGAAATTAAGTTTAAAAAGCCGGATGAACTTTTGTCGCTTCCGGATATACAGCTGAAAATTTTGGAAAACGGTTCAAAATACGTTAAAGACGGCGGAAGACTTGTTTATTCCACATGTACGTTGAGCAAAGAAGAAAATGAAATAGTTTGCAAGCGGTTTCTTGAAAAAAATATAAATTTCAAACCTTCAAAACCATTACCGGAATTTTCAGACGATTGCTTTGTAACTGTTTTTCCGAATGAAAACAACAGCGAC
>DKDD01000055.1:4210-4600 GCA_002451715.1 Ruminococcaceae bacterium UBA6857
GTTTGAAAAAGAGGGATCAAATTGACAAAAGACATACGTTCCATGAATATTGAGGAACTTAAAGAAGAGCTTACTGCACTCGGCGAAAAGTCATTTGTTGCATCGCAGATTTATTCTTGGCTTCATAAGCACCTTGTTTCGTCGTTTGACGAAATGACAAATATTTCAAAAAATCTTCGTGAAAAACTCAAAAAAAACTATTACATTTCTGATTGTACTATTGAAAAAAAATTAGTTTCAGTGTATGATGAGACAGTTAAGTATCTTTTTAAATTGTCGGACGGCGAACTTATAGAATCTGTAGTAATGAAATATAAATACGGCAGGACAATTTGTGTTTCAAGCCAGGTTGGCTGTAAAATGGGCTGCAAATTCTGTGCTTCGGGAATC
>DKDD01000232.1 GCA_002451715.1 Ruminococcaceae bacterium UBA6857
AGCGGCGGTCGCCCTCATCTCTGCGCTCATAACCTGCTTTTTGATTCCGCTTGTTAAAGCGCGCCTTTCGGCGGACAAAAAGGAAAAGCTTGAATTTTGGATTGAAACCGCAGTTAATGCCGCGGAACAAATTTTCAAAGGCATTCAAAAATCGGGTTCGCAAAAGAAAGACTTTGTTGTTCAGTTTTTGCTTTCAAAGGGTCTTGTTTTTGACGTTGACGAAGTTACTGCGATGATTGAAAGCGAAGTCTATAAACTTTCAAACAAAAAGCAGGCATAAATTTTGCCGCAATCGGTTTTTTCCGGTTGCGGCGATTTGTTTTTATTAGGCTTCAATAAACTCAATCAGTTTTTCAAGGTTTTCTTCTTTAACACCGTCAAAGCCTTTTTCAAAAAGCTCAAGTGCTTTTTGGTCGTTGGGATCATCGCTTTCTTTAACTTTTGATTTCATCATTCGAAGCATCATGTTCATCATCATTTTATACATGCCTTTGAGCTTTTTGATATTGAACTCGCCGGGAAGATAGAAAAACTCCTCGGTGATTTTATTTTTTCCTTTTGCTTCTTCTTTTGATTTTTCGCTCGGCATCATTCCAACGGCAACAACGGCTTTGATATTACCGAACTTTTCTCTTGCCTGAGAAAGTCCCTGGATATCACCTGCCATCACCCAGCCGAAATATATAACTTCATTGTCGGTGCTTTCTGCATTTGAAAGTTCAAAAGCGGGAATCCCTGTTTTTTCCGAAAGCATTTTGGCATATCGTTCGGTTGAACCTGCGTTCGAAGTATAGACAATTATTTTCATACGTTTTCCTCCGTTGGTTCAGAATTTTTTTCGTCCTTTTTCATATTCGGCGAAACAAGCGCAAAAGCAAGCAAACCCGCTGCAAGAAAAAGCCAGCCGGTTCTATCGGTTTGAACAATGCTGAAAAGTTCCGGCGAAGTGACGGTGACTTTTGCGGTGTTTGAAAGTACAAACGGAATCACCGCAAGCAAAAACGAAGTTGTTGCGCCTGAAACCGCAATCTGCTTTGAACCGGGGAAAAAGAGTTTTCCTTCCTTTTCGCCGCGCTTAAAAAAGATATTTGCCTTTGCCGAAAGGCAGAACATGAGAAGTACTGCGGCAAGCCGCGGAAAAATCAAAAGCCAAAGGTCGCGCGAAGTAACCGGCGTTTCGCCCTCCTGCAAAACGTCAATGAAAAAGCCGAGAAGTCCGCCGGCTTCAACGGTCAGGTTCTCTTTCAAAAAAATCATCGGCACAAAAACAACACCTGCAAGAACAAACATTGCGGCGCATACAATTGCCGAAACGGCAGAGAGCCATTTGAAAGCTTTGAAAACCTTTTTTGTTTTTTCTTCGTTCATATGTTTATGCTCCTTTCAAAAAAGCCTGCATATCCTGCGGAAGCGGAGCTTTGCAGGTTATTGTTTTTCCCGTAACGGGCTGAACAAACGTCACCTCGCCGCAATGAAGTGCCTGGTGTGTGATGTCTTCGCGCTCTTTTCCATACATTCGGTCGCCCAAAAGAGGTGCGCCCAGGAAGGCAAAATGAACCCTTATCTGATGCGTTCGCCCGGTTTCAAGATTGATTTTTAAAAGCGAAAGCTCTTCGCCCGTTTCAATCGCTTTCCAATGAGTCACCGCCCTGTCTCCGCGGTCGTCCGCCGTGCGATAGGTTTTCATCGGGTCGGGACGGAAAATCGGTTTGTCGATCGTTCCGCTCCCCTCAAACTTTCCGGTTGCAAGCGCATAATATGTTTTTTGAATGTTGCCCGAAAGGCGCGACGCGGCGTGACTGTTGAGCGCGCAGACAACAAGTCCGCTTGTTCCCTTGTCGAGCCGTCCGACGGCGCGGAACGAACACCGTTTTCCTTTTTGTGCAAGATAGCCGCAAACGCTGTTTGCAAGCGTATCCCCCTGATGATTGTGCGATTCGTGAATCGGCATGTACGGCGGTTTGTTGACAACAAGAACGTCGTCGTCTTCATAGATAACCTCAGGCATAACTGAACCGGGGACGGCTGTTTTTTCGTCCTCGGGAATGTTCACGGTAACCGTGTCACCCGAATGAAGAAGGTCAACCGTTCTTGCGTGTTCGCCGTTTATCAAAAGTCCGTTTTCCGTGCGTTTGAGCGAACGGATAAGCTTTGAGGAAAGATGAACAAAGCCTTTCAAAAAGCTGTAAAGCTTCAAAGAATCGAAACGCTCGTCAATGGTATATTCAAGCTTTCTCATCTGTCTTTGACCGAGTATTCGTCAAGGAGTTTCTTCTTTTCGTTCCAAAGATTCTGCGAAAGGTCAACATAATATTTGTGCGGATTTTCAAAACGCTTAACTTCGTCCCAAAGTGTGTTGACTTGTGCGTTGCAGTAATCCTTGATTTCTTTGATATCGGGGCTGTTATATACTTTTTCGCCGTGGTCAAAAACTTTAACATGAAGCTCTTTTGCGGTGAAGTTATCAAGAACCTTGCGCTTCCATGTGTATGTGGGGTCGAAAATTTCATACGGCTTGCCCGATTCGATAACTTCGTCAAAAAGGGTCACAACATCGGCAAGAGCTTTTCCTGTTTCGTTGTCATAAAGTCTGTATACCTTTTTTGCGCATGGAGTTGTGATTTTGGAAACATTTTCGGAAAGTTTGATTCTCGGAACGATTTTTCCGTCTTCTTCAACGGCAACAATTTTATATACACCGCCGAAAACAGGAGCGGAAGCGGCAGTAATAAGCCTTTCGCCAACACCGAACGAATCAAGCTTTGCACCTTGAATAAGCATATCACGGATTATATTTTCGTCAAGCGAGTTGCTTGCAACAATTTTGCAATCCGGAAAACCTGCGTCATCAAGCATTTTTCTTGCTTTTTTTGAAAGATAAGTGATATCACCGGAGTCAATGCGGATCCCCTGCGGTCTGAAGCCACGCGGAAGAACTTCTCTTTTGAACGCTTCAATCGCGTTCGGAACACCCGATTTAAGAACATTATAGGTGTCGACAAGCAGTGTGCATTGATCCGGATACTGCCTTGCATAAGCACAGAAAGCTTCAAGTTCCGAATCAAAAAGCTGAACCCAGCTGTGCGCCATTGTTCCAACTGCAGTAACGCCGTAGTCGCGTTCGTCAATTGTGCAGGCCGTTGCGTCGCAGCCGCCGATGTATGCCGCTCTTGCGCCGTAGATCGCACCGTCATAACCCTGCGCTCTTCTTGAGCCGAACTCCATGATTGTGCGGTTGCCGGCGGCGCGCTTAATGCGGTTTGCCTTTGTTGCAATAAGGCTCTGATGATTGATTGTGAGAAGCACCATTGTTTCAATAAGCTGCGCTTCAATAACGGGTCCGCGAACAGTTACGATCGGCTCGCCCGGAAAAATAACCGTGCCTTCGGGTATTGCCCAAACGTCACAGCTGAATTTGAAGGAGGAAAGATAGGAAAGAAAGTCTTCGTTGAAGCCTTTTTTTCTGAGCATCTCGATATCCTTTTGAGTAAAGCGAAGATTTTCAAGGTAATCAATAAGCTGACGAAGTCCCGCCATGATTGCAAAACCACCGTCATCGGGAACCTGTCTGAAAAACATGTCGAACCATGTAATCTTGTTTCCGAGTCCGTTGCAAAAATAACCGTTCGCCATTGAAAGCTCATAAAAATCCGTGAGCATTGTGAGATTTCTCTCTTTAAGCGTGTTGCCCATTTATACTTCCTCCCAAGATGAAGATAGTTTGCGCCGAAAGCATTTTTTTCGGCGTACATTTATAGTATACTCCATTGTTGCGCCAAATTAAAGCTTTTTTACCAAAAAACACCCTGCAAGCGAAAAAATTCTTTCCATTTCACGCAAAAAAGCGCGCCCAAAGCACATTTATCAAAAGCAAAACGCTTGTTTTTGATAAACACGCCCGGGCGCGCCAAAGTTTGTTTTTCAGCTGTCAAGCAAGAAAAGAAAACAATTCTTATTCTTTGCCAACAAGCCAATTGATTGAAACGCCAAGAACGTCTGCAATTGCAACAAGTTCATAGTCGTTTACGCTTCTGATCTGGCCTTCAAGCTTTGAAAGACCCGAAGCTGTGAGTTCAACACCCTTAATCTGAAGCTGAGTAAGAAGATCGATCTGCTTCATGCCAAGTTCTTTTCTCTTAGCTTCAATCTTTGCGCCAACCATGTTGCGCGTTCCAAGTGCCTGTTTTCTGATTCTCATTAAAATCACACCCCTAAAAAATTTGACCGGAATAATTCCCTTTAGAATTTCCGTCATGGTTAAATGTTATCATAACATTTTCTTTTTGTCAATTAGATTAACAATAATATTTCTAAATTTTCATTCAAATAATGGTGCCGCTATGCAATATTAATCGTTCAATTCGACTAAATTCGTCATATAATTTGAACAATCGTATTAATTTATTAACAAATATTGATAAATTCCGCCGAATTTGATTATCGTAAATGCTCTCGATTTTCTTAAATCACAAAAACTGTCACAGCGCAAAATCATCCGCCGCAACAGTTTTCAAATCATGTAAAAAATCAGTCCGAAATTTTGCTGAGAAAGGCTTTAAGACGTTCCGACTGCGGGTTTTCAATCACAGACTTTGCTTCGCCCTCTTCGGCAATAACTCCGTCGTCCATAAAAATAATGTAATCGGAAACTTCTTTTGCAAAGGTCATCTCATGAGTAACAATGACCATTGTCATGTGTTCCGCGGCAAGTTCGCGGATAACTTTAAGAATCTCTCCCGTAAGTTCCGGGTCAAGGGCACTTGTCGGCTCATCAAAGAAAAGGATTTTCGGTTCAAGTGCCATTGCTCTTGCAATCGAAACACGCTGCTGCTGGCCGCCGGAAAGTTCGCACGGATAATTCTTCGTCTTTTCGGAAAGACCCATTTTATCAAGAATTTTGAGTGCCTTTTCTTCAATTTCGGCATAGATTGCCTTTTTGTTCTTTTTAAAATCAGGGCGCTCCTTTGCCTGCAGCTTCATTGCAAGCGTAACATTGTCAAGAACATTATACTGCGGAAAAAGGTTGAACT
>DKDD01000010.1 GCA_002451715.1 Ruminococcaceae bacterium UBA6857
ACGTGTAATTGTACTTATCATATCCTTGAAAACGAACGTGATTATTCGAACGGTATACCAATCGGAAAACCGTTTTTGAACGAGAATGTTTTTCTTCTTGATAACGATAATAAAAAGATTACAAAACCGGATACGCCCGGAGAAATTTGCGTTCGCGGAACGGCTCTTGCACTCGGTTATTATTCGAACGAAGAGCAAAACAGCAAACACTTTGTTCAAAATCCGCTTAATCCGTATTATCCGGAGACGATATACAGAACAGGCGACCTTGGCAAATATAATAGCGACGATGAGCTGTTCTTTTGCGGGCGCAAGGATTTTCAAATCAAATATATGGGTCACAGAATTGAACTTGAAGAGATTGAACGCGCTATGGGCGCAATTGACGGCGTTGAAAGATGTTGTTGTCTTTTTGACGAAAAGAAGTCAAGGCTCAAGGGTTTTTATATCGGTTCAATTGAAAAAGACGAACTTCACCTTGAAATGAAAGATAAACTTCCGGCTTTTATGATTCCCGGCATTCTTCGCAAAGTTGATGATATGCCGCTGACTAAGAACGGAAAGATCGACAGAAAGAAACTTGAAGAAAGTGTAGGTGCAAAAAAGGTTTGAAAACCGAAATGATTAAAAGCGACAGCGCGTTTTATGTTTTTGACATTGATGTTCTTTTGCGCCGTATTGCATATCTAAAAGACAGTCTTCCCAAAAACGTCGGACTTTGCTACGCAGTCAAAGCCAACACTTTTATTATAAAAGAGCTAATCGGCAGCGTTCCGCGTTTTGAGGTTTGTTCACCGGGTGAAGCAGAAATTTGCACAAAGCTTGGTGTAAATGATGAAGAAACGGTAATATCGGGCGTATACAAAACTCCGTCTGTAATCGAAGAAATGGTAAAGAACCATTCCGAAAGAATCTTTACCGCGGAGTCTCTTATTCAGTTTGAACTTTTGAAAGAACTTTCCGAAAAATACGGCAAAAAGTTGAAAATTCTTTTAAGGCTTACCAATGACAGCCAATTCGGAATGAATAAGTCCGACATAAAAAATATTATTGCCGATAGAGACGAATACGAATACCTTGATATTCATGGCATTCAATACTTTTCAGGCACGCAGAAAACTTCATTGAAAAGACTGAAACGCGAAGTTGAAAAGCTTGATTCACTCATTACCGAACTTCGCGATGAATATGGTTTTGAATCAAAAGAACTTGAATACGGTCCCGGTTTCCCGGTTGCATACTTTGAAGATGAAGACATTGATGAAGAAGAACTTCTTGCCGGTTTTTCAAAGCTTATATCCGGTATGGAAAATCAACTGCCTGTCATGCTTGAACTCGGGCGAAGCATTGCCGCTTCATGCGGAAAATATTTTACTCACATTGTCGATATCAAGCATAACAAAGGTCAGAATTATATTCTTATTGACGGCGGAATGCACCATCTTGTATATTTCGGTCAGCACATGGCTATGAAACAGCCGATTTTTTCGATATTTAATAAGGAAGAGCTTCCGAAAGAAGATGAATGGAACATTTGCGGTTCGCTTTGCTCAATGAATGATATTGTTGTTAAACAAGCAAAGCTTCCGAGAGTTGATCTCGGCGACTTGCTTTGCTTTGAAAACACAGGTGCGTATTGCATGACAGAGGGAATTTCGCTTTTCCTCAGCCGTGAAATTCCTGCCGTATATTTAAAAAAGGACGGGGAGTATATCCTTGTTCGAAATAGTTTTGAAACAGCTTTACTCAACACACCCAATTATTGAAAGGAAGTAATAAACAATGGAAAAGCTTATTGAAATTTTGGAAGACATTCAGCCCGATGTTGATTATGCAACCGCCGAAAATCTTATCGACGGACACATTCTCAGCTCGCTTTCAATCATTTCGCTTGTTGCCGAAATTGAAGACGAGTTTGATATCACTGTTCCTGCGGTTGATATTATTCCCGCTAACTTCAATTCTGCAAAAGCCATGATGAAAATGATTGAACGTCTTCAGGACGAGGATTGATAAAAAGGAAAGGCCGCGGCGCTCAAATAGTTTGTTTGTGCGCCGCGTGATTAATGTTAATGGAGTTTACAAAGTTTTTGCTTGCTGGTAGTCTCAGCGAAATGACGTCATTTTCTTCGGCGGCATATCTTGTTGTTTTTCTTCCCGCAACGCTTCTTTTATACAGTATATTTCCGCAGAAATCAAAAAGGTATTTTTTGCTTGTCGCAAGCTTTGTTTTCTACTGGCTTATCAGCGGAAATCTTGTGATTTATCTTTTCCTTTCGATTTTGTCCGTTCATTATTTCGGCCTTTGGCTTGACAGGATTGCGAATCAAAAGGACGTTGCCGTTAAAGCTGCCGAACGTTCCGAAAGAAAAGAGATTAAAAAGCAGTATACGCAAAAAAGCCGAAAAGTTCTTTTGCTTGCTGCGATTATTCACATCGGCGTTCTTCTTGTGCTTAAGTATTCGCCGTTTTTCACAACCAACATAAACACAATAATCGGACTTTTCAATACCTCATTCAGATTCGAAATTCCGTCATATCTTCAGCCTATCGGCATTTCTTTCTTTTCTCTTCAGGCTGTTTCATATTTGTTTGACGTTTACAGAGGTACTACGAAGGCGGATGAGAACATTTTCCGTCTCGGTCTTTTCATGTCGTTCTTTCCGCAGATTGTCGAAGGACCGATTTGTAGATATGAACAGACGGCAGAACAGCTTTGGAATGTTCAGAAAATTAAATATGAAAACCTTGTTCTCGGTCTTCAGCGTTTTGCATACGGCCTTTTCAAGAAGATTGTTATTGCCGACAGACTTAATGCACCCGTAAAAGAGCTTTTCAAGCACTACGATGAATATCCCGGCGGACTTGTTCTGGTTGCCGCTGTTTTCTATACGATTCAGCTTTATGCCGATTTTTCCGGTGCCATGGACGCGGTTATGGGTACCGCACAGATTTTCGGAATCGAAATGCCTGAAAACTTTAAACGTCCGTTCTTTTCAAGAACAATTTCGGAATTTTGGCAAAGATGGCACATTTCTCTCGGCGCATGGTTCAAAGACTATATATTCTATCCGGTTACCATGTCAAAACCGATGAAAAAGATGACTTCTTCCGCGCGCAAAAAGCTCGGTAACCATTTCGGCCCGCTTCTTGCCGGAAGTTTTGCTCTTTTCTGCGTGTGGCTTTGCAACGGATTATGGCACGGAGCAGGGTGGACATACATTTTCTTCGGTATGTATCACTTTGTTTTGATACTTCTCGGCAGCATGGTTGCTCCTCTTGTTGCAACTGTCAACAAAAAGCTTCACATCAATCCGGACTCATTTTTGTATCGTTTGATACAGATTATAAGAACATCTTTTCTTGTTGTAATCGGTGAAATGTTTTTCCGTGCCGATACGCTGAGTGCAGGTTTCGGAATGGTTAAAAAAGCTGTTACGGATTTCACATTCTTGCCGCTTTCCGAATTTTTAAACGGCTCGATCAAAATAAGCTACGGCGGAATCTTTTCGCTTGCAATTGCATTGGCGGTTGTCTTTGTTGTCGGTCTGCTCGGTGAAAAGGGCATCAATATCAGAGAATCGCTCAGAAATAAGAATATTATTCTTCGGTGGCTCATTTTTTATCTGCTTATCATGTTCATTTTCGCATTCGGTGCATACGGACCCGATTATGTTCCCGTTGACCCGATTTATGCCGGATTTTAAAGGAGGTTGCGTATGAAAACAACAGTTAAGAATATCATTTGTAGCCTGCTTTTCATCTCTTTGATTGCGGCAACTCTTGCCGTCGGTTCAATTGCCGTTGTTCCTAAAAGCAATCTTAAAGAAGACGGAATGAAAGACGCAACCGCTTTCGGTGTTATAAGTGAACCAAAAGACACGATTGACGCAATCTTTGTTGGCGACAGCGAAGTGTATCGTTCAATTATGCCGCTCAAAATTTGGGAGGATTACGGAATTACAGGTTATGTTTGTTCAACTCCGGCACAAAGGCTTTATTATTCGCTTGAATTTCTTGAAAAAGCTTTTGAAACGCAGAGTCCGAAATATATTTTTATTGAAACAAACAGCTTTTTCCGTGAATTTACTTTTTCTGATAAAATTGAAAACAAGCTTGAAAAACTTGTTCCGTTTTTTAGATATCACACAAATATTAAGGATATCTTGACTGACGGATTCAATCTGGAAAAGATTTTTTCTTCGCCCGATTACAGCTATACAATTAATGACAAGGGTTATAGGTTAAGTCTTAAAGTAAGAGGATTTAAACCGAAAAATTATATGTCATTTTCAAAAGAGCGCGAATCGATAAGCGAAAGAAATATCAGCTATATTAAGCGAATCAATGATTACTGCAAAAAAAACGGTGCATCGCTTGTTTTTCTCAGTATTCCGAGCACACAGAATTATAACTATCCGAGGCACAACAGCCTTTCAGATTTTGCAAAACAGCTCGGTGTTGAGTACGTTGATATGAATCTTCTTCAAAATGAAATTCAAATCAATTGGAAAAAAGATACCTATGACAAAGGCGACCATCTGAATTATCACGGTGCACAAAAGGTAACTGCTTACCTCGGAAAATATCTTTCGGAAACCGGAACGCTTTCCGACAAACGAAGCGATAGAAACTATGAAAGTTGGAACGATGCGGTCGATAACTTCTATATTGAACTTAAAGAAGCAAAAGCCAAACGTAAGGAAAGAAGAAAACGTATTAAACTTGCAGAATTGCTCAAAGGCGAAACAGAACCGGAAACAACCGTTACTGTTTCGAAAAAATGGTTCTCCTTCAAATTTTGT
>DKDD01000222.1:0-2951 GCA_002451715.1 Ruminococcaceae bacterium UBA6857
TATACCGATGAAAACGCAACAAAGATTTGTAATATAATCGGTCATCTCATTAATCCCGATTATATCGACCAGAACCTTGGCTTCCCTCACGGTATTGCAGAAGACAGCTCTGACGAGTTTTATGACACGATTGCCGAGAAGAGCGGCCTTACCAATTTGATTCAGGCCAATTGGTGCAATGATTATTTGTTGAACATCAAGCCGCTTCTTTACACTCTCGGTGTTAACTTTAATGATTTTCCGGTTCTTGAAAGAGATCTTCATAATGGAGTTCTTGTCTCAAGAATTCTTATCAAATCAATCATAAAATCACTTCTTGAAAAAGGTCCGGTCAACTATATTCTTAACATTACATGGGCATTTTCAAGAACTTATTCAACTTATCTTTATGAACCCATTAAAGCATTGTTTAAGCTTAAGCTTTCAAAAGGTATGATTGATGAAGACGAGCTTAGAACTATAAAAGGACTTCTTAATCTTATTTCCAATGATAATAATGCTGCTGATGAAAGCAAGCTTCAGTTTATCACACCGCCGGTTCGCCGGTTTGCGCTTGCAGAAACCAAACAGGAACTTTTCCTTTATATGATTATTTATCTTAACCTTGTGGGAAAGAACGGTTCCAATCCTTCGGTTATTGAAAATCTGAAAGCAAACATTAATTCTAATGCGGTTCTTACAACCGTTGAAAAAGAAAGACTTACAACAATCGTCAGCGGTTTGTTCTGCGGAAAACTGAACGATATGGTTCCAATGCTTGCAAATTATCTTGCAGAAACGCTCCCGGATGTTAAACAATCAATTTGGCAAAATTTTGTTAAAACAATCAAAAACCTTATTAACAGTTTTGTGTCGCTTATTGACAGGATTTTTAATAACTTTAAGAATATCGGAAATTTGGGCAAATGATGAATAATTGACTCATAGGCGAGCAGAATATAGTAAGCCCAAACGGCGTTTCGGCTGTTTGGGCTTTATTCTTTTAAAAGGTGGTAAAAACTAATGGGTTGCTCAGATGCCAACAAGTCAATCGGCTGCACAGTTGAAAAATGTGCTCATCACTGTCATTCGGAAAATTACTGCACGCTTAACTGCGTTTCGATTGGTACACATGAATCCGATCCGAAAGTTTGTCAGTGTGTAGACTGCGAATCGTTTGTTCCGAAGTCAAAATGATTATGTTTTAACCGAAAAGCCGCAAGGAAATAACGCTCTTTGCGGCTTTTTCTTGACAGGCCGATAAAAAAGCAATAAAATAAGTTGTTGCTTTGGAGGTGAAAGAATGAAAATCGCCGGAATAGTTTGCGAATATAATCCGTTTCACAACGGACACAAGTATCATATTGAAAAAACGCGTGAAAACGGTGCAACACACATAGTTTGTGCCATGAGCGGAAATTTTGTTCAGCGCGGCGAGTGTGCCGTCTGCGATAAATGGTCGAGAGCAAAAGCCGCAGTACTTTCGGGTGCGGATCTTGTTGTTGAAATACCAACCGTTTGGGCTTGTTCAAGCGCGGAAAATTTTGCACGCGCGTCGGTAAAACTTCTTTCGGCGTTACATATTGATATGCTTTCATTCGGCTGCGAAACCGATAATTCAGCACTTTTGCAAAATGCGGCAAAGGCGGTTGATTCACCTTTAATCAGTGAAAAAGTCAAATCTTCGGTTTCTTCGGGCTTGACATATCCTGCCGCACTTCAAAAAGCTGTATCGGAAGTATTCGGCAAAGAAACCGCTTCTGTTTTAGAACTGCC
The DNA here is from genome assembly GCA_002451715.1 of Ruminococcaceae bacterium UBA6857. GTDB lineage: Bacteria > Bacillota > Clostridia > Oscillospirales > Acutalibacteraceae > UBA6857. The sequence goes on from DKDD01000222.1 coordinate 1,756, forward strand.
TAACAATACACTTGCTGTCGAATACATAAGACAAAAGGAAAAAATCTGTGCCGGATTTGAATTGTTTCCGATAAAAAGAATGGCATCTTTTCACGGCGACAGCACACCGGCAAACGACTATTTTTCGAGTGCAAGCGCAATAAGAAAAATAGAGCAAACGGAAAGTATATTGCCATATCTGCCTTTGGAAATTTATAACGAGCTTAAAGAACTTGAAGCAAAAGGACTTTATCCGTGCAACATAAAAAATGCCAACAGAGTTGTTATTGCGGCACTGAGAGCAATGACGTTGAATGAAATCAAAGCCTTTATGCCGGATGAAAACGGTCTTGCGGAAAGAATCTTTTCAAAATCACGTTCAAGCGAAAACGTAGCCGAACTTATAAAGAGTGTTAAGGTTAAAAGCTATACCGAAGCTGCGGTAAGGCGCGCTGTAATGCTTTGCTTTTTGCGTATCCCGAAAGAACTTTCCAAAAGCGAACCGCCATATATAAAAATACTTGCGGCAAACAAAAAAGGCTTTGAAATTTTGCGCGAAAGACCGCCACTTCTTCCTGTTATTACGCAAAAATCTCAAACCGATAAGCTTTCAAAGTTTGGCAAAACGGTGTATGAACTTGAATGTGAATGTACCGATAAGTTTTCGCTTTTTTCAAAAAAAATACCGGGCTGTTCGCGTGAACAAACAAGCCCGATAATTGTTTTATGATTGTTTAATTATTTCACCGATGCAAAAATCATCCGTTGCATCGGTGATTTTTACGTCTGCAAACTTTCCAAAAAGTTCGTGTGAACCGTAAACTTTTACAGGAGTATAATTTGCGGTATGGCCGAGAATCATACCGTCTTTTTCTTTGCTTTCAAAAAGGACGTTAACCGTTCTGCCGACTTGCGAATCAAGATACGCTTTTCTGATTTTTTCACATTCTGCAATCATGACAGCAGCACGCTGTTCTTTAACAGATTTTTGAAGATGTCCGTCCATTTTTTCAGCTCTTGTTCCGGTACGAACCGAATAGGGAAATACATGAACTTTTTCAAATCCGATTTCTTTGACAAAATCAAGACTTTCTTCAAAATCTTCATCGGTTTCACCGCAAAAACCGACCATGACATCGGTAGTTAAAGTACAATCGTCAAAATGCTTTCGAAGCGAAGCGCAAAGTTCTTTGTATTCTTCGGCGGTGTAGTGGCGG
>DKDD01000222.1:3019-3325 GCA_002451715.1 Ruminococcaceae bacterium UBA6857
AAATATGAAATTGCGGACAAAGCTTTTTGCATTTTGAAAGTTTTTCAACGACTTTTGGTGTCAGATGATCCGGTTCAAGCGAACCGAGGCGGACACGCTCGATTCTGTCAATCGAGCAGGCGAGTGCAACCGCATCGCTTAAATTTTCGCCTATATCCCGGCCGTAAGAAGAAAGATTAATTCCTACGAGTACAATTTCTTTATATCCGCTTGCGGCAAGGTTTTCAAGTTCGGTTTTGAATTCGGCAAGCGGCTTTGAACGCACCCGACCGCGCGAAATGGGAATAATGCAATATGAGCAAAACC
>DKDD01000175.1 GCA_002451715.1 Ruminococcaceae bacterium UBA6857
GCGGATGAAGCGGTTGTTTTAAAGGCAGAACGTGCGAGGGAGATGACATTGGCGAAGTGGGCGAAGAAAGCGTAAAAACAGGAAAGCTCGGTTTTTATTTGCTTTGTTTTGTATCGACCGACAAAAGTGCCCCAGCGGAGCGAATGAGGCGGTCGTTTTAATGTCAGAACGTGCGAGTGAGATGGCGTTGGTGAAGTGGGTGAAGAAAAGCGTAAAAACAGAAAGGCTCGGCTTTTACTTGTTCTCCCTCAGTCGGCAAGCCGACAGCTCCTTCACAGGAGTGAGCCAAGGAAAGTTGTGCCGCAAATTTTTTCTGTGTGCTTTTAAAAACCGGATAACAATCAGCCGCGGCAAACAAAAAGCGCATATAAAAACTGCCGCAGCGGAAAAGACATTCCGTCGCGGCAAGTTTGCCTGTATTATAATTTCACACAGTAATTCTCCATGTCAACAAGACCGTTTTCAAGAAAAACAACGCCCTCGCTCTCAAGGAGCATTCTTTGTGCGTCCGTTCCGCCGAACGCAAAGCCCGGCGCAACTCTTCCTTCACGGTTGACAACCCTGTGGCAGGGGATTACACCCGGTTCGGGATTCACATGAAGTGCATAGCCCACAACGCGTGCCCAGCGCGGATTTCCGGCAAGCAGGGCAACTTGTCCGTATGTCATGACTTTTCCTTTCGGAATACTTTTAACAACTTCATAAATGCGCTCAAAAGTGCTCAGTCCCATATGATGTAACCGTCTTTTCTCGGTGAAAGCGGACGGAATCCGCCCTCTTTGCCGTAGCCCAAAATGCAGTTTCCGATTCCCTCGTAATTTTCGCCGAGTCCCCACTTTTTAAGAAATTCTTTGCCTTTTTCGGTTTTGAACATCTCTCTTGCGCGGTAGATATAGCATGAATCAACTCCGACCGCGTGCGCCGCGTTGAGCAGGTTGCCCATGACAAGCGCTCCGTCATCGCGATAGGTGTTGACGTTTGAATCGGCAAGAACAACCAAAACCGTCGGTGCGCCGTAAAACGGGTCTGTGTCTGTGCCCATGATTTCGGCGTTGAGCTTTGAAAGAGCCTTGACTGTTTCGGGATTTTGAACGGCAACGATTACCGGTGACTGCGCGTTTCTTCCCGTCGGAGCATAGGTTCCGGCTTCAAGAATAAGGTCAAGTTTTTCCTTTTCAACCTGTTTGCCGGAATACTTGCGGCAGCTTCTTCTTTCTTTGAGGTCGATGAGAGTTTCTTTCATTATTGATCAATCCTTTCACAGAATTTTTTGCTTTCAAAATAGTTTTTCATCGGGAGAACCCAGTCGGTCTGAACGATGTCAAAGCCTTTTTCTTTGAACCAGCCCCAGCCGTAATCCGGATCGCCTGTGACGGCAATGTCATCCGTATGACCTGCGGAAATTACGCTGCTTAGGTTATAGACAATTGCATTGCCCCAAACGGCAAGCGAGCTTTTGTGAAGAAAATCGATGTTTTCGTCGCTTATTACCTGTGCGTTTTCGCTTTTAAAAATCGCTTCGATTCCGACGAAGTTCAGTCTTCGTTTCAAAAGTAAGCGCGAAACGTTGTCGATTTCTTTGATCATCGGCATAAAGGCAAGGTCGGGAGCAATTGATTCAAGCATGTCAAAATATTTGTTTGCAGCAGGAGTTTTAACAATGACCTGCTTTTCAAGTCCGTGGTGTCTTATGCAGTTTGTGATAAGCACCGGATCGTTCCAAAACTTGTCAATGTTGATAAGACATTTACCTTTCAAAAATTCAAACGCTTTGTCAAGCGAAAGAATGTTTTCGCTTGTTTTTGCGCTGTCGAAATTGCGGTATCGCAAACGCGAAATCTGCTTTTTTGAAAGCGTCGGCAAAAGAACGGGCGCGCAAAGGTGGGAAAATTCCATCATCGGATGAAAACAAAAAAGTTTTCCATCCCTTGATTTTGTGACGTCAAGTTCAATGATATCGGCGCCTTGAAAAAGAGCGGCTTTGTATGCCGCAAGGCTGTTGCACGGAATGTTTCCGCCGCTTGTTCCGCGGTGGGCGGCAACGAGCGGGGTACCGTTTGAAAGAAGGTCCATTTGATTTGTCTCCCGATTTATATTTTGGTTTGTAAATTAAATTATACCATAAAAATTTAAAAAATTCATCAGTGCGGTGCAATAAACAAATCGTCTTTTCCGAGTTTTATCAATGCGGCGGAAAGCGAAAGCAGAAGCCGAAGCTGCTCGTCCGGATTATCGGTATCAATTTCAAAATCGTCGCGCAGTTTTCTCATTCTGTATTGCACTGTGTTTCGGTGGGTAAAAAGCCGTTCGCAGGTTTCAAGAAGCGAATGGTGACAAATCAAATAGGTATAAAGCGTGAGACAAAGTTCGCTACCGTTTTTTTCGTCGTATTCAAAAATTTTTCTTACTTTTTCGTCCGCAAAACCGAAGTCGTTCGCACTCTTTTTCAAAAGCAGCAAAAGTTTGTAATCTTTGCTGTTTTCAAGGAACGGAGGCTTTTTGTTTTTTAGATAGTCAAGTACGCCGCAGAGCTCGGCATAAACTTTTTGAAGCGAATAAAGGCTTTCAAGTTTTTGCGAAAGTACCGCGCAAAGTTCATATTCGTTTATGAATGAGCGAAGAAACCGAGCGTCATGGTCTTCATGAAGAAACAAAAGCAGTTTTCCGCCGTAAAACAACGGGTGAGACGCATGAAAGCTTTGCGAAAGCGAACGGGCAAGATGTTCGTTTCGAAGTTTATCCGAAGAAAGCGAAATCAGCGCAACACGGTCCGGACTGAACGAAGAAAGAAACGTTCCGGCGGCTTTGATTTGAAAAACTTCTTCGCTTGAATACTTTCCGTCAAGAAGCTCAATAAGAATTTCCTCTGTCGTGTCGAGCGCAAAAGCGTTTGTCCGACGGTCGGTATAAAACTGCTTTGCAATCAAACTTTCGCAAAAAACGCAGTCGCTTTCGTTCGGTTCGTCCGCTTCAAAAAGGATATATATAATATATCCGAGCGAAACATCACCGCTTTTAAGTACTGAAACGCCGACTTTTTTTCCGTTCGTTTCGGCAAAAACGCGGTCGTTTTCGCTTTTTTTAAGTGCTTTTGAAATTTCGCCGCAGGCCGAAAGCGGAAGTTCGCTGTGCAAAACCGCCTTACGGTATTCCGTGTCGTCAAATCCTTTTGCCGCGAACGAAGAGACAATGTGAAAAGCGTTGTCCGTAACAATAACGGGACAGCCGAGTTGAACGCTCACGGCCTCAAGGAGGATATCAAGCGAATTGTTTTGCAAAAAAGAGTTTAAAACGGTTGCTTTGTTCATTTTTGCCACTTCCTTTGTGCTGTCAGCACAACAGATTACAATTTGATTATACCACAAGATTATTGCCGAATCAAGACTTTGTGCTATAATATACTCGTAAATAAGGAAAGCGAGAACCGCAAGGGAATCGCAAAAGAAACTTTGGAGATGATACCAATGTGTAGGTTCAATGTGACCGCGTGAAAAGCGGAAAGTTTGAAAGCAGCCGGAGCGAAGCGGACCGGCAAACCGAAAGCCGCTTTATAAAAAATCATTTCAATTTAAAGAAGGTATGTTTTATGTTTGAACTCAGACCGTATTCAAGAAAAAATAATTCCCTTTATAATCCGTTCCGTGAAATGGACGAACTTGAAAACCAGCTTTTTGCAAACCCGTTTGGATTCTTCGGTACTAAGACACTCGATGAATTCAAGACCGATATCAAAGATGAGGGTGACCATTATGAGCTTGAAGCCGATCTCCCCGGCTTTGAGAAAAAGGATATCAACCTCGACATCAACAACGACGTTTTGACAATCAGCGCCGAACGTCATTCGGAACACGAGGAAAAAGACAAGAAAGGCAAGTATGTCCGCTGTGAACGTTCCTACGGTTCATACAGCCGTCAGTTTGACCTCTCCGGTGTAAAGGCCGATGAAATCACCGCAAAATATGAAGACGGTGTTTTGAAGCTCAATATGCCGAAAAAGACCGAGAACGAACCCAAGAGCCATCATCTTGAAATCGAATAACGGTTATAAGCAAAGTTGCCACACCCGACAAATATGCCGGTTGTGGCTTTTTTGTTTCAAGCAAGTGTGCATTTTTATTTTAATTTGACTTGCTTAAACTATTTATTAAAAGAATTAAAATTCCTTGATTTTTCCTATGGATAATGTTATGATACATATATCTCAATTCGGAAAGCGAGAGAATTTTTTTATGACAGCATTTTACCAAAAAATAATCGCAATTGTTATGTCGCTAATTATGATTCCTTCGGGATCTCTTTTTTTGCTCGGCAAAAAATTTGATACTTCAAAAAAATTTGAGGTAATTCTTGACGAAGGTACTCATAATATCTGTGAGGAAATCAAAAACAACTCATATGTTGACATTGAGGGCATTGTCAAAGAGTTCCCCGATGTCAGCGGTCCGATGAAAAGTTTTAACAAAGCTTTCAACATCGATGCAACCGCGTTCCGCGAAAAAATGTTCAAGCTCAGAGACGAAGCAAGAAACAACGGTCAGGTCGGAAAAGGCGATGTATATCATTTTATCGGTGCTTATGTAAGCACGTTCAAAAGCTGCACTTTCCTTCTTGAACCCAGAGACGATATTAATTCGGAAATTTTTCTTGACGTTGAATACGGCGACGGTGTGCACGAAAAGCTTTATACCGGTGTTATTTATAATTCCGAAACCGGAGAAATTTATGACGAGGGCAAAAACGGTCTTCTCGGAATCGGCTTTTGCTTTAACCTCAATGAACTTGTTCTCTATGCGGTCGTCAACTGCTGGATGCGTGATTACGGCTTTTTCCTCGGCTATGATCTTTTCTGCTACATGACCCCGATTTTCTTCTATCACACAAGACGTTTCAAGTTTGATTATGCCGGAAAAGAATGGATGATTCAGGCTTGGAAAGGTCTTTATGCGGTCAGCATGGGCGGCGAAGTCGGCCTTTATAACCGCGAAAAAGGTTCGCTCGGAACATACTATGAAAGCGCAAAAGATGATGAAATGATCAACATGACGCTTGAAATTTATCACGGCGACGAGCTCATTCTCAAACGCGACAAACAGCCGCATTGGTGGGCAAACGGATTCAAGCTTTCAAAAACCCTTTATACCGCAAATGATCTTACCCTTAAAGCAACGCTTGAAATGAAAGACGAAGAAATGCTCAAAGCATTCTGCGAATCAATTGACAGCAACGTTCATCAAGACGTTTCCTATACGGTTGACGGTCTTAACGTTACAATCGTTTGGTAAAAAAACAAAACGTATCTGTGCCGCCGCAGTCGGATTTTTCCGGCCGCGGCGGTTTTTGTGTGCCTTAAACAAAACCGTTTTTTCGATATAATTTTGTCCGCGGCTTTCATATACATTAATAACCGATTTCGGCCGATTTGTTTTGTGCCGAATAAACCCAACGGAGGAAAAACAATGACAACAACGGTTTTGGTCGCTCTTGCTCTTTTCGGTGTGACATATGTTTTGATGTTTGCTTTTCAAAAAATCCGCCCGTTTGCCGCCGTCTGCGGGGCGGTACTTTTTGTTGCGCTCGGAAGCAGCGGAGCTTTGCCCGGTTTTCATTACACGGTTCACGATGCGCTTCGTGCAATCGACCTCAACGTAATTCTTATGCTTGCCGGAACAATGGGAACGGTTTCGTTTTTCATTGAATCGAAAATGCCGCAGCTTTTGAGCGATATTTTGATTTCAAAAACGCGCGATTTTCGAAGTGCGGTCGTTGCGCTTTCGCTTTTTGCGGGGTTCATTTCCGCTTTTGTCGATAACGTTGCAACGGTGCTGATGATCGCGCCGGTGGCACTCGCGTTTTGCAAAAAAGCAAAGGTTTCTCCCGTGCCGGCAATAATCTGCATTTCGGTTTCGTCAAACCTTCAGGGCGCGGCAACCTTGGTCGGAGACACAACGTCGGTGCTTCTTTCAAAGGCGGCGAACCTTGATTTCACCGACTTTTTTGTTGACGGCGGAAAACCCGGAATGTTTTTTGTTGTTGAAGCCGGCGCGTTTGTCGGTGCGGTTGTTGTTTGGTTCATGTTCAGAAAAGAAAAGTCGCCCGTTTTTTCCGGCGAAAAAACCGTTGTCACCGACAAAACGCCGACGGTTCTTCTTGTTTTGACCGTCCTTTCGCTGATTGCCGCGTCGTTTATTCCGTATAAAGAAAATGCCACATCGGGTGCAATTTCAAAGCCCGAAATTACAAACGGACTCATTTGCGTTTTCTTTTGCCTGATCGGTCTTTTCAAAAAACTTTTCCGCGAAAAAAGCGTTGAACCTTTGAAAAAACTCTTCGGCGAAATTGATTTTTATACGCTTTTGCTTCTTGCGGGTTTGTTTGTTGTAATCGGTGCGGTTTCCGAAGCCGGGGTGATCCGCCTCATCGGAAACACCGTCTCAAAACTCGGCAGGGGCGCAAACGGCGTGTTCGTTGTCTATACGATGATTGTTTGGGTTTCGGTTCTTCTTTCGGCGTTTATTGATAACATTCCGTATACGGCGACAATGCTGCCTGTTGTTGCGGTTATTGCGGCGGATCTTTCGGTTGTTGACGGGCTTGACGTTGACCCGAAGCTTCTTTATTACGGACTTCTTTGCGGCGCGACCCTCGGCGGAAATTTGACGCCCGTCGGCGCAAGTGCAAACATTGCGGGACTCGGCATTTTAAGAAAAGAGGGATACTCCGTCGGCGCAAAGGAATTTATGAAGTATTCGGTTTTGTTCACACTTTCGGCGGTTATTGCGGGATACGTTTTGATTTGGCTTATTCGCGGATAAAAAAAGTCCGCCGCAAGCGCGGCGAACCTTTTGAAAATTCATGCTAAATTAAAATTAATCAGTTTTCTTCGGAATCGAGTTTGAGAAGCTTTTTGATGAGCGCCGCAAACTTCTGAAGAAGATATGTAATATCCTGCCAGAACATCATGATTGAAAACTCCATAACTTCGTCCTCCTTTTAAATTTATATACAAAGTATATATCAAAAGTTAAAATATGTCAACTTAAAGATAGCGCAGAACGGCAACAACTTTTCCGAGAATAGCAACTTCGTCAACAATGATCGGGTCATAAAGTTCGTTTTCCGGCTGAAGACGAAAATGCCCGTCTTCTTTATAAAAGGTTTTAACGGTTGCTTCGTCGTCAATGAGGGCAACAACCATGTCGCCGTTGTTTGCAACGGGGGTCTGTTCGGCAAAGATTATGTCGCCGTCAAGAATACCTGCTCCGAGCATACTTTCGCCGCGGACATGGAGGGCGAAAAGCGGCTTGTCTTTTGAAACATAGCCGGAGTAGGGGAGGTAGCATTCAATTTGTTCAACGGCAAGAATCGGCATACCGGCGGTTACAACGCCCAAAAGGGGAACGTGGTGAACGTTTTCGGCCTGACCGACAATTCTTATTGAACGTTTGAGCATCGGGTCGCGAATGATGTATCCTTTTTCTTCAAGCGCGTCAAGGTTCGCTTGAACGGAAGAGGTTGAGCGAAGTCCGACCGCCTGACAGATTTCTCTGACCGAAGGCGGAACACCGTCGCCGGCGCGTTCTTTGAGATATTCCAAAATTCTGTATTGATTATCGCTGAGCGGTTCCATAAAATTACCAGAGCCTTTCCGGCTACAAAAATAATAAAAATTCACGTTGAATCCTTGCCGTAGCCGAACAAGGCGTGAGTGAATTTTGTTCATTTTAAAATTAATATTTTGAATGAAACAAAATTACGATCTGTTTTCAAAGCAAACCGGCAAAGCCAAAAGCGCTTCAAGTCTTTTGGCCGCAGGGTGAACAAATGATCGTTTACAAGGAAAGTATAACACATCTTTTCATAAAATGCAAACATTTGTTTGGTAAAAATCAAAAAAATATTGAAAAAACGAGGAAAAATTTTCATTTTTTCGTTTTTTCAGGCGGAAAAGTATAATTTTTAAAAAGCCGGAGCAAAATATTTTTACAAATTATTTTGAAACGGCGGTTTTAAAAATGAAAAACAATACTACTGACAACGGATATCTTTTTTCAAAAAAAGGCTTTTACATCACCGCGGTAATCGGAATTTTTGTCGTTATTGCGGCGGTTGTTGCGCTTCGAATGACGTCGAACAAGGTTAAAAACGACCTGACGAGTTTTATCACCGAAAGTTCAATTCCTTTTTCCGGTGAGGTTCAAAAAGACGTTTCCGATGTTCCCGACACAAGAAATTTGACAGATTTTGACAACACAACGGACGACACGACAAAAGAAACCGAACCGGAAAAAAAGCCGACAAAAGAGCAGACGACCGCGCCCGAAACAAAAGAGGAACCCTCTTCTGCCGACGCGGCGGCAAAAATTGAAAACGCTTCCTTTTCTCTTCCGATGGAATCGGACACGGCAAAGGAATTTTCTCCCGAAACGCCTGTGTTCAGCAAAACAATGGGCGATTACCGCACCCACAGCGGCGTTGACTTTGAAGGCGCGGAGGGCGCAGAGGTTTATGCCGTCGGCAACGGAAAAGTTACGCGCGTTCTTGCCGACACAATGTGGGGATATATTGTTGAAATCGACCACGGAAACTTTACCGCAAGATATATCGGACTTAATCAGGACGGCGCCGTCGGAATCGGTCAAACGGTGACGGCGGGACAGAAAATCGGAACGCTTGCTTTGATTCCGTCGGAGAGCGAAGACGGCTTTCATCTTCATTTTGAAGTTGTGAAAGACGGAAAATGCGTTGAACCGTTTGCCGCACTCGGAGTTGAAAATTAAAGGTGCATGCCCCCGTGAAAACCGTTTAGGGGCAAGAAAACAGGGTCTTGAGCAAAAGCGAAAGACCCTGTTTTGAGTTTTAAAAACCGTAAAACTATACAATTTCCGCGCGCTATTTTTGGCAGGTAAAATGACGGTATTTGTTGAAAAAGCGCGAAAAAATTGATATACTATATCAAAGTAAGGCGTTTCAAAAACGCCCTTGCAAAGCGGTCAAAAAAGGCCGTATTCAGGAAAATCAGAGGTAATTTTAAAATGAAAAACAACTTTAAACGGTTCACGGCTGTCTTTCTTGCCGCATTGCTGCTTTTCTCGGTCAGCGGCTGCAAAAAGAATCAGATGACCGAAACCACAACTGCACCGACAACGGCTACGCCGTCAACAACAAAACCCAAAGCCACGGATTATAACCGCCTTACGGGTCTTGACAACCTTTCTAAAGAGGCAAAAGGCTGCCGCCCCGTTGCAATAATGATCAACAATATCAATCAGTCGCTTCCTCAATACGGAATTTACGGCGCCGATCTCATGTTTGAATGTCTTGTTGAAGGCGGAATTACGCGCATGATGGCGGTTTTTGCCGATTACACAAAGGTTCCTAAAGTCTGTTCGGTAAGAAGCTGCCGCTATTATTTTCCGATTTTTGCCTATGGTCTTGACGCTGTGTACTTCTGCTTCGGAAGCAACAAATCGCTCGGAACGGCAACTCTTAATAAGCTCGGAATTGATTATTTTGACGGCTCCCAAAATTATGACGAACTTGTTTTCGGTCGTGATCCCGACCGTCTTGCAAGATACAGCCGCGAACACACCGCATATGTCAACGGAAAAAATATTCCCGAACTTTTCAAAAAGTATAACATCCGCACCGAATACAGAGACGGAAAAGACAGCTATATTTTCAATTTTGTTGCGCCCAAAAAGGTCAGCAAACAAAAATGCACCGAACTTACGCTGAATTTTTCAAATTCATATTACAGCACTTTCACCTATGACGCAAAAAGAAAGCTCTATCTCAAGCAGCACAACGGAAAGCCGCATATGGATTCCGGCGTGGACAAGCAGCTTGCCTATCGCAACGTTTTTGCGCTTGAAACCGATGTTTCGCTTTATGATGGCGGTCCGCTTGTTCAGATGAACTGGAAGGGCGGAACGGGATATTACATTTCCTGCGGCACAGTTAAAAAGATTACCTGGACAAAGGCTAATGCCGATTCAAAAATCGTTATCAAAGGCGAAAACGGAAAGGTTATCAAAGTCAACCGCGGAAACAGCTATATCGGAATTGTTAACACCGGCAAGGTTGAGTTTCCGACCGCATAAATCACAAAAAAACAAGACTGCCGAAGTTCGGTTTGAACCTCGGCAGTCTTTTGCTTTGTCCTTTTTATTTTTCTGACATTGAAAGCTTTTGCTCAATCATTTCTTTCCATGTTTTTGCGTCATTATCGCCGATAATCGGGTCGCCGACGATTTTTCCGTTTTTATTAATAAAATAAGTTGCCGGAACGGTGTAAATACCGCGGCAAAATTCGTTGAGCGAATCGTTTGTGATAAGATAGGGATAGTCTGCGTCGGCGTCGGTGCAAATATCTTTTGCGGTTCGAAGTGCCTTTTCGTCAACTCCGTCCCCTTCGTTAATATCAAGTGCAACGGCAAGAAAGCCTATATTCGGAAGCTCTTTGTCAAGCTTTGCAAGTTCGATGAGTCCTTTTTTGCTTGATTCGCTTTGAGTTGAAAAAATATAAACCATTGTCAAATTACTTTTTGAAAAAATTTTGTTTGAAACTTTTGCGCCGAAAATATCTTCCGTGTCAAAGGACGGGAAATCTTTTTCAACCTTTTTTTCTGTGACATTTTCCGAAGAAGTTTCGGACGAAGTGCTTTCATTCTCGGACGAAGTTTTTTCTTCGTCTTTTTTTGTTGTATTTGCCGAGGAAGGCTCTGTTTTGTCTTGATTGTTTTTTGAAGATGTGCTTTCGCTTGTTGAACCGGTGCTTTTTTCGGTTGCCGAGTCGGCGTCGGAATTTTTGCAGGCCGAAAGAACGCCGAGAGTCATGACAAGCGCGCAGATTATCGCAATTGCTTTTTTCATAATATATATCTCCTTTTTTAAAATATTTGTATATATTTTTTTGAAAAAGATTTTCCGACTGAATTTTACCACATAAAAATTTTTCGGTCAACAAAAACTTTGTCACTTTTTCCCTTGACAGCGTTTCAAATGCTCAAGTATAATTGTCAGTGTACTATACTATGTTTTGGAGGACTTTAAAAATGACAGAAGTTATTGTTACCGACGATATAAAGTATGTCGGCGTGAACGACCATGAAATCGACCTCTTTGAAGGTCAGTACATTGTTCCGAACGGAATGGCGTATAATTCATACGTTATTCTTGACGAAAAGGTTGCCGTTCTTGATGGTGTTGACGGTGCATTTTCAGCGCAGTGGATTGAAAACATCAAAAGCGTTCTCGGTGAAAAAGAACCGGATTATCTCATCGTTCATCATATGGAGCCGGATCATTCGGCGAGTATTGCCGAGTTTGTCAACGCTTTTCCGAACGCAAAAATCGTTTCAAATGCAAAAGCTTTTGCAATGATGGAAAACTTTTTCTCGTTCCCGATTGAAGAAAAAAAGGTTACTGTTCAAAACGGCGAAACTCTTTCGCTCGGAAGTCATGAGCTGACTTTTGTTTTTGCGCCGATGGTTCACTGGCCTGAGGTTATGGTAAGTTATGACAGCAAAGACAAGGTTCTTTTTTCCGCAGACGCGTTTGGAAAATTCGGTGCGCTTGACGCGGATGAGGACTGGAATTGCGAAGCCAGAAGATACTATATCGGAATTGTCGGAAAATTCGGTGTTCAGGCACAGGCACTTCTTAAAAAAGCAGCAGAGCTTGATATAGCCATCATTTGTCCGCTCCACGGTCCGATTCTCAAAGAAAATCTTGAACATTACATCGGAAAATATCAAATCTGGTCTTCATACGATGTTGAAACAAAAGGTGTTATGATTGCGTATACTTCGGTTTACGGCAACACTAAAAAGGCAGCTCAATTGCTTTGTGACGCACTCAAAAAACGCGGTTGCCCTAAAGCGTTCACTGTTGACCTTGCAAGAGAAGACATGGCAGAAGCCGTTGAAGATGCGTTCAGACACGAAAAACTTGTTCTTGCAACAACAACCTATAACGGTCAGTACTTCCCGTTTATGAAGCACTTTATCGAACACCTTGTTGACCACAATTTTCAAAAGCGTACCGTTGCTTTCGTTGAGAACGGAACGTGGGCGCCGACAGCGGCAAAGCTCATGAAAGCCGACCTTGAAAAATGCAAGAATCTTACTTTCTGCGAGAACACCGTAACGATTCGTTCGGCTGTCAAGGCCGATACCGAAGCGGCGATTGAAAAGCTTGCCGAAGAACTTTGGGCATGATAGGTTTATTAGACCGGTGGAATTGAAAGCCAAAAGTTTTGCGTTTCTTTCTTATGCGTTGCAAAATTTTTTCTATCACTTTACGGGTGCTGTTAAGGCGCCCGTTTTTTCTTGGCTTACAGTATAAGTCAAATTTTGCAAAAGATTTCATCGGTTTGTTTTTTGTTCATATTTTTTTGCCGAAACGTTTCTCATTAGACGGTAGGGTCGGATTTTGTTGTGTCCATTGTCGAAACATGAAGTGCACCTTTCGGTGCATGAAGCGTTTCGCCCTTTGTCGAAACATGAAGAACGACTTTCGGCGAATGAAGCGTTGAACTTACGTTCAACATTGCGGTGGCGTTTCTGTGAAACGCAATTGAAAGATTTAACTGTAGGGGAGTCTCGCGAGGCTCCCGTTTACTTTTTTGATTGCACAACGTAACCTAATCTGCACAACTTTCATTTGGCTCACTCCTGTGAGTGAGCTGTCGGCTTGCCGACTGAGGGAGAGCAAATAAAAGCCATGCCTTTTTGTTTTTACGCTTTCTTTCGCCCACTTCACCAACGTTATCTCCCTCGCTCGTTCTACTCTTAAAACAACCG